>PLUJ01000248.1 GCA_003165455.1 Acidobacteriaceae bacterium
CACCACGCTCGACGACGTCTTCGTTCACTACACGGGAAGGCAATTACGCGACGAACTTCAGAAAGCTTACGCATTCACCATGCCGCAGCGACCAGGGCTGCAGCCGTAGACGGCACAGGAATCTTTCTATGAATCGAATGATGGCCATTGTCGAGCGCGAGATGCGCAAGTTCTTCCGTTCCCCCGCGCTCATGCTGGCGTCGATGATCTTTCCTTTGGTCCAGCTCGTCATCCTGGGCAACGCCTTCGGTGGAAAAATCCGTGACGCGAAAATGGCCATCGTCGATCAGGACGGCGGCCCGCAGGCAGTGCGCGTAAAAGAAGCTTTCGATTCCGTTCACGCCAACATTCGCACCTTCGTCGCCATTCCTTACAACAGTGAGAAGAAAGCCGTCGAAGACGTGCGTGACGGCAAGCTGCAGGGCGCGGTAATCATCCCTCCGCAGTTCTCGCGCCGCATCTACGAGGAAAATCATCCCCGCATCGCGCTGATCGTCGACAATAGCGACAACTTTATGAGTTCCGCGCTGGAATCGGAGATGACCGATCTCACCAACGCGCTGAATCAGCCGACGATCTCGCCTCGCATTCTGCAACAAACCGCACTCGATACCGTGGAGCTTTATCCTTACATCGAGTACATGAAGTATCTTCTGCCCGGTTCGCTCTCGCTCGCCATGTTCGTCTCCGTGATGATCGGCGGAGGAATGCTGTACATCGACGATAAAGCCCGCGGCGTGCATGAAGGTTATTTGGTCACCCCCATCACAAAGCTTGAACTGGTATTGGGACTAAATCTTGCGGGCACGATCAAAGCCGTCATGACGGGCATCATTATCTGCGTGATCGGATCGCTGATTGCCGGCGTAAGCACCATCTTTAATCCAATCACAATGTTGGGGCTGCTGGTGATGATCATCCTCACCTCTCTCGCCTTCAATACTATGATGTTTCTGCTCATGGTCCGCATCGAAGACCCGCTGGTGCCGCGGGCCCTGTTCGGCATCCTAAACACATTGCTGTTTTTTCCCAGCGGGTCCATCTATCCCATTCAAGCGTTTCCCAAGTGGCTGCGTGTCATCGCGCACGCCGATCCGTTCACCTACGCGGTGGATGGTTTCAAATGCCTCCTACTCAAAGAGACCACGCTGTCGGCTGTCTGGGGCGACATGCTGTTCCTCTCCATCTTCGCCGCCGTAACTCTCGGCATCGCAATCCCGCTCTTCAAGCGGACACTCTAAGAGAATCTGCGTTCTTGCGATTTCCCCGGCAACTTTTGACTTCCCACCGGCGTCCATTATGCTAGAAGATGTATGACTCTCCTGGACGCCAAGTCGTATCACCCTGAAATCGAGCGCAAGAGAAGAACGCGCAATATCTCCATCGTGATTCTTATTCTCGTTGTCGCAGCCCTGGTTTGGTTCAATCGATTCTGGCCAGAAAAGCATGTAGCGGAAAAGTTTTTCGCGGCGCTCCAAAAACAAGACTTCGCCACCGCCTACGGCATTTACTACAACGACCCCGGTTGGAAGGGACATCCGCAGAATCACGCTCAATATCCCTTCAATGAATTCTGGCAGGATTGGGGGCCGGGCGGACAGTGGGGCGTGATTAAGAATTACAAGGAGTATGGAACCAGCAACTGCCCGGGAGGTGGCAGTGGAGTGGTGGTCGATCTTATTGTGAACGACCGCGCCCAACACGCGCAGGTCTACGTGGACAAGCACGATAAGACGATCAGCTCGCCACCGTGCGATCTGGAATTCCGCTAGCGAATCGTTCTCCGAACAGTTCCAACACTTTGTTCAGCGAAGTTTCATCTCCAACGTTCACGGATGTTTTCGAGCGGTCGATCTGCCGCATCAGCCCGCACAAAACCTTTCCCGGACCAATCTCGACAAAAGTCTGCACCCCATTCTCAATCAGCAGACGCATGCTTTGTTCCCACTTCACGGCGCCGGTCACCTGCTCAATGAGAGTGGAACGGGCCCGCAGTTCGTCGGTAACGAATGCCGCATCCACGTTGCAAACGACAGGATAGACCGGCCTTTGCGTTTTCAGCGCGTTCAAGTCCGCAGCCAGCCGGTCTTGCGCGGGCTTCATCAGCGAACAATGGAAGGGTGCGCTCACCGGCAACAGTTTTGCGCGCTTCGCACCGCGCTCGTCGGCCAGCTTCGCCCCGCGTTCCACCGCCGCCGTGTCTCCGGAGATTACAATCTGCTCCGGCGAATTAATGTTTGCCGGCGAACAAACCTCACCTTGCGCCGCGTCCGCGCAAACTGCGGCAACCTTCGAAAGTTCCATTCCAAGAATCGCCGCCATCGCCCCAACTCCAACCGGCACGGCCTCCTGCATATATTTTCCGCGATTCCGCACTGTGCGCACGGCATCGGAGAACTTCATTGTGCCTGAGGCGACATGCGCTGAATATTCTCCCAGGCTGTGGCCCGCCACGAAACACGGCCGGGAAACTTTCCCCTCAATAACTCTCAGCGCCGCAATCGAAACGGTCAGAATCGCGGGCTGAGTGATTTCAGTCAGCCGCAACTGCTCTTCCGGCCCCTCAAAGCACAATTGCGACAATTTATAACCCAATGCATCGTCCGCTTCTTCAAACGTCTGCCGGGCGATGGGGTATTTCTCGAAAAGATCTTTCCCCATGCCAACTGCTTGCGAGCCTTGACCGGGAAAGATAAATGCGATCCCGCTCTGGACTGTGCCCGATGCGCTCAACTTCGATTCGTCAGGCTTAGGTTCAGCGACTTTGGAAGCTTCAGTGGAATCAATCATTGTTTTTCTACGTGATAAAACTAAAGCGCCGGCGCGGCTTCCGTCTCCACGATTGCTGGATGAATCGCCGCTAACCCCTGCTCAATCGACTGATTGATGTTTCGCTCGGAGAGCTCCGCGGCCACACGCACCGCATTCTTGATTGCGTTCGCATTCGAAGATCCGTGCGTGATGATGCACACGCCCTTTACACCCAGCAGCGGCGCCCCGCCGTACTCCGTATGATCGATTCGCTTTTTGAAATCCGAGAAGGCACTGCGCGAAAGCATATACCCAACCTGCCGCGTAATGGTCGATCTTAAGGACTCCTTCAACACCGTCCGCACAAGATTCGCAACCCCCTCGGAAATTTTCAGCGCGACATTCCCGACAAAACCATCGGCAACAATCACATCCACGTGCCCATTGAACAGGTCGCGGCCCTCCACATTGCCGACGAAGTTCAACGGCAGCCGCTTCAATAAGGGAAACGCCTCCCGGGTCAAATCGTTCCCCTTAGTTTCCTCTTCTCCAATCGAGAGCAAACCTACCCGTGGAGACTTGCCCAGACCAAATGATGACCGCCCCGATTTTAGATCGCCAAATTTAACACCCCCGAAGATCGACCGGAAATAAATCTCGCCCATCACCGCGAACTGCTCGAGATTATGCGGCTTGCAATCCACGTTTGCCCCCACATCGAGCAAAATCGCGGCCGCCCCGGAAGAGGTTGGAAACACCGCGGCCAGCGCCGGACGGTCCACGCCGCGCAGCGCTCCCAATATCATTTTGGCTGCAGCCATGGCAGCGCCAGTGTTGCCCGCGGTAACAAATCCCGCGGCCTGCCGCTCGCGCACCAGTCGGAGTCCGGCATGGATGGAAGAGTCGCGCTTGGTGCGCACAGCCTGGACAGCTTTATCGTCCATAGTGATGACTTCGCTGGCTTGGACAATCTCGATGGGCAGGCGCGCCGCCGCGGGATGGCGATCCAATTCGGCCTGAATAATATCGGTTGGGCCAATCAGCAATACGCGCACGTCGTAGTTGCGCGCAGCCTGGATCGCGCCCTCGATTTCAGGCTTGGGCGCCCGGTCTGAACCCATCGCATCCAGCGCGATCACGCTAGGCATGGTTGGCGGAGTTAGCTGGCTTCTTCGACTTGCAGAACGTCGCGGCCTTTGTAGTAGCCGCACTTGGCACAGGCGCGATGCGGCATTTTCTTCTCGTGGCAGTTGGGGCACTCAGAGAGCGAATGGCCTTTTAGAGCGTCATGCGCCCGCCGCGTGGAGGTGCGCTTCTGAGAATGTCGTCGTTTCGGATTAGGCATGGTCTAAACTTCCTCTCGCAAGGCCGCTCGGCCTCGCATCAATCGATCTGTAAGAAAATTGGTCAACTGGAAACTTAATGCGCCAGCTTGCCGCGAATATCTTTTAGCGCCGCCCAGCGAGGTTCTTCGCGCGGAATCACGCACGAACATTCTTCCTCGTTCCGGTTCTTGCCGCACTGCGGACAAAGCCCCTTGCAATCCTCGCGGCACGTGAGCTTTAACGGGACGGCCAGCAGGATCTGCTCTCGAATCACATCATCGAGCAGAATTCCCTCGCCTTCATAATAGCTGATTTCCGCCTCGGCGTCGGTTACCGACATCTCGTCGCGACCTGCATCCGCGCCCTGCGGACGATATAGCAAATCAAATTCGCGCTTCACATCCTCTGTCAACGGCTCAAGGCATCGAGCGCAAAAAGACCCCAGACTGGTCGTTAAGCGGCCTTGAATTCTAATATCTTGAATGACTTTGTGTTTCCCGTGATGCTCTTCCACCAGATCGGCGCGTCCGTTGCTCTCGATCAGTGTAATCTGCCGGTAATCGGAGCCAAGATCAATCGCGCCCGGCTCGAACCTCTCCGCAAACTCGATCGGATGAAGTTCCAAATCCTTGATTTCGAAGAACATCGGAAAACCTCCGCTGCACGCCCGCCTAACAACCGGAAGCGCGCCCTGCCTGCGGAGCACGCCAAGAAGACGCAAGTGCCGCAAAGAGCAATACGCAAGCATAAAGCCAGTCCGAAAGGGGTGTCAAGCTCCGCTCGGCCATCGCTCTACCCATGGCATATGCTATGCTTTCCATAGGGTTACCCTATGCCTACTCTGTATGTAGAAAACGTTCCCGACTCGTTATACAAGGCTCTTCGCAAACGCGCTCGTGAAAGCCGCACTTCGATCGCGGCGGAAATAATTTCGCTCCTCGCGCAGAACGTCCCTACAGCGGAAGAGTTACAAAAACGGCGGGAGTTTTACAAACGAATGGCCGAACTTCGTGCTCGGCCGATTGAAAGCTCCGGGGGATTTCCAACCGCCGAGCAGATGATCAGCGAGGATAGGGATCGTTGACCAATTTTGTTTTGGATGCCAGCGTTGCCCTCAAATGGATAATTCCATCGGAAGCGGAAACTCTTATCGAAGACGCTCTCCGGCTTTTGCGCCGTTATACGTCTGGCGAAATCGGCTTTGTGGTACCGGATATTTTTTGGGCCGAAGTTGGCAATGTAATCTGGAAGGGAGTCCGTCAGCAGCGATGGTCGCAATCCTTTGCGGAACGCGCCGTCTCGGATCTCAGAGAGCGTGAGTTCTTCACCGTCTCATCTCACAGCTTGCTGCCTGAGGCTCTCATCATCGCGCTTGCGCATAATCGCACTGTTTACGACTCCCTCTACGTGGCTCTGGCAATTCAAAGCAAAACTCAGATGATCACCGCGGATGAGAGATTGGCCAACGCCCTGGCAGCCAGTTTGCCCGTGAAGTGGCTGGGTGCATTCGGCATCGAATAGTCAAGGCGGTTCGGCAAGGGGGCATTGGCCTGTCAACTTAAAATCGGCAGCGCGCGTACCCTCTTTTTGGTCGCCGCATAAATTGCATTGCACAGCGCCGGCGCAAGCGGCGGCACGGAGGGCTCTCCAATTCCCGTAGGCGCCTCCGCACTCGGCACTGCATAAACTTCAACCGCGGGAGCCTCTTCCATCCTCACCGGCGCGTAATCGTCGAAATTTCCCTGCACTACGCGTCCCTTTTCAATCGTGATCTTCGCCCGTAACGCATTGCTCATCGCATAAATCACTCCGCCCGGAATCTGCTGCTCCAAAATTCCGGGATTTACGACTTGCCCACAATCTACCGCGGCCACCACCCGATGTACACGCGGTGCGTCCTTCTCCATACTGATCTCCACTACCTCCGCCACATAAGACGAAAAACACGCAAAACATGCGATTCCGCGAAAGCGGCCGGTTGGCAATGGTTTCGTCCATCCCGCCTTTTCAGCGGCGAGTTGCAGAACCCCTCGCATCCGCGCCGTGTGCCACGTGGTCCCAAAAAACGTAATGTCCTGATCCTTGCCCTGATTCTGCAACAGCATGTGCAACCGGTACTCCAACGGATCTTTCCCCGCAGCCGCTGCCAGTTCGTCGATAAAACTTTCGCTCGCAAACGCCACTTGCAGCGCATACACCGACCGCATCCATCCCAGGGGCACGGCCGTCTCCGTCAACACATACTCCAGTAAAACGTTCGGAACGCCGTAAACAAATGCGGCCTCATCCGGCAGGTCCGGATCCACTCCGTTCGGTCCCGGCTGGCCCTTTTGGCCGCTTATCGAAGGGGCGATGATCCGATGCGTGAAAGCCAGCGGCCATCCCGATCCATCGACTACCGCGCTCAACTGATGCAAACTCGCGGGACGATACATCGAAGACCGCATGTCATCCTCGCGGGTCCACAACACCTTTACCGGCGTTCCGTTTTTCGAATCGCTCAACTTTGCATCACGCAGCGCTTTCGAGACCAACCCCGCTTCCACGGCATAATCATGCTCGAGCCTCCGCCCAAACCCGCCGCCCATCAGCGTGACGTTCACCTTTACCAGATCCGGATCAAGCCCCACAGCTTGCGCTACCGCATCCCGGCAATCCTGTGGAACCTGCGTGGGAGCCCACAGTTCGCAAGCATTCCCCGAATAATTCGCCGTACAGTTCCCTGGCTCCATCGGCGCATGCGCCATAAACGGCAATTGATATTCTGCCGAAATTTTCCCTCCCTTTGCCTTCGAGACATCACCCATCGAAAACAAGCTGACGCCCTTTTTCGCCGCGCCCTGCTTCAGTGATTCGAGCACCGCCGCAGTGTTCAAATCTTTATTAGGTCCATCGCTCCATGTAAGGTTCAACAGCCTCCGGCCTTCCATCGCGCCCCAAACGCTGTCGGCGACCACCGCAACGGCTGCGTCGCCAATCTTTCCGGCGTACCTGACGTCGGCGATTTTCCTCGCGTCCTTATCGTCGAAACTTGCCAGCTTTCCACCAATCACCGGGCACCGCGCCAGCACCGCATACTTCATGCCGGGCGTCTTGAAATCGATGCCAAACACCGCCGCACCCTTCACCTTCGCAGGCGTATCCACTCGCGCCAGCCGCTGCCCAACAATTTTGTAATCCTTGCTTTGCTTCAATGGCACGTCAGTCGGAATCGGCAACGCTGCAGCCTTCACCGCCAGTTCCCCATAGCTGAGCCGCCGCTTCGACGCTCCATGCAGAATGCTCCCCTCTTGCGCCACACACCCCGAGCGGGGAACGCCCCATGTCATCGCCGCTGCCGAAATCAGCATCTCCCGCGCCGCGGCTCCCGCCTTCCGCATCGGATCCCACGTCGTCCGCACGCTCGCACTACCGCCCGTAGTCTGGTCTCCATAGAGCGTGCTCGCTCCGGCCTGCTCAATCTCAATCTGCTTCCAGTCCGCTTCCAATTCCTCCGCCAGAATCATTGGCAACGCCGTACGTACGCCCTGCCCCATCTCCGAGCGCGCCACCACAATTGTGATTTTGTTATCCGAAGTAATTCGCAAATAGGCATTTGGCGAGAACGTTCTCGACTTCTCGCGGCTTCCATGAGGCAGGTAGAATCCCACCACCAGTCCTGCGCCCGCCGCGATTCCAGCAGCCACAAATTCTCGCCGGTTAAAGCCTTTAGCCCTAGTCGATGTGAGCATGTTCATAACGAGCCTCCCCCAGCTACAGCGCCGCCATTCGCAGCTCTACGAATCGCCCTGCGAATCCGCTCGTAGGTTCCGCAGCGGCACAAATTGCCGTTCATCGCACTCGTAATCTGCTCGTCGCTTGGATTCGGAGTCTTCGCCAGTAACGCCGCCGCCGTCATAATCTGTCCGGTTTGGCAGTAACCGCACTGCGGAACTTCTTCCGCAATCCATGCCTGCTGCAGAATATGCAGCCCATTCGCGCCCAGACCTTCAATCGTGGTGATGTTTTTCCCCACGACCTGCGATACCGGCGTCGAACAAGAACGAACCGCCGTGCCCTCCACATGAACCGTGCAGGCTCCGCACAGAGACATGCCGCAGCCAAACTTTGTGCCGGTNNAATTCCAGCGTATCCCGCAACGCCCACAGCAATGGAGTTTCCGGCGGCACGCTCAATTTCTTATCGCTGCCGTTAACCCGCAACGTGAAGTCAGCCATAGTTGATCCACTCCGAAATGCTGGCAATCATCCTATCCAACCCGCCGCAAAAGTGGAATGCCCTCCACCAGAACGTGCTTGGCTAAAGCTGCCACACCTCGCCGCCGATAGAAATACCAGAGCCTTTCTCGTTGCGGAGTCGCAGCGAAAACCATCTTTTCAGCATTACCCGAAGTTTGATCGAGAAGTAGAGATAGGAGAAACAGAATTGAAATCCGAAAATCACCCCGAACGCGATTGGACACAGGACAGAGTCGATCCCCGCCGCAAACCCCGCTTCAAAATCGGCGCAGACATCGTGATCCACTCCCGCACCTGCGGCGAACTCCAAGGCCAAGTCGTGGACCTCAGCGAATCCGGAATCTCAGCCTTGCTGAAAATCGAGGTTCCCTTAGGCGAAGTTGTCGACCTGGAATTCACCCTCCCCTTTGGGGCGGTGACGATCCAGGCGAAAGTTCGCCAGCGAACTGCCTTTCGCTACGGATTTCAATTTGCTGAGTCTGACGCTGCGAATGACGCGATTCGTAGAACCTGCCGCAGCCTTGCCATTGAAGAAGCCCTCAGGCAGTCGGCCAGCGCGGGCTAGCGCCCGCTCACTTCCATATCCACTCGACCCTACTTCAGCTCCGCCAGCTTCTGCGTCGCCATCTGTCCCGCTTCATTCCCAGGATTATCTTTCTTAATCTGCTCATACAGACGCTTGGCGTCGAGCGGCTGATTGTTGCTCTGCTCAAGCTCCGCCAGTTGCAGTTGCGCCGTCACTTTGCTGACCGAAGTCGTCGGGTTGTTGATCAACTCCTGATATAGCGCGGCCGCGTCTTTTACCCGGTTCGTATTGCCATACAAATCCGCCAGCGCCAGCTTCGCAATCGACGCCAGCTCTTTGCTTCCCGACGAGACCACCGCCTTGAAATCCTTTTCCGCGGTGGCGTAATCGCCTTCCGTCGCTGCGGTAACTCCCAAAAAATACCGCGCAGTATCGGCTGACCGGGTGTGAGGATATTTATCCTCAATCGTCTGGAATTTTGTCTTCGCGGCTTCCGCGCGTTCTTTCGCGGACGTAAAGCTCAGCACCCCGGGCTGCGCGGGCGTTCCGGCCGGACGAAGCTGCCCCTGCAAAGTCCGCACCGCCTCCGTCATTTCGAAGCTGGCTTTCTCATTCTGCGCGCTCAGGTAATACCATCCTCCGGCCGCAGCGGCAACGATCACCACTACTGCCGCGAGCGCAATCGCCAACGTGTTCCTGTGCTCCACGCTCCAGTGAGCGGTCCTCTCGGCAGCCCCAATCGTAACCCGGCTGAATGAATCCTGTTTAAGCTGATGGCGTGTCTGTGCGCGCACGGAAGTCCCTTCTAATGGTAGCGATGGAGGCTGGATCGATTATGACGAGCTCTTTACTACGATTAGACAGTCTAACAGGACAAAAATCACCACGTCAAAACCCGATCCTTCACAAGAACCGTGAGATCAGTAGAACTCCAATCGCGACCGCAAACGCGTCCTCTGGAATCGCAATCAGCGCATCCGGTACGCGCAGCGTTCGCACTAGACCGACCCGGGCCTGATATCCACCAAACGCGCCCGCAATCGCTCCGGCTGCCCCAATCACTCCGCCCAGCCACAACGAAACTCCACCCGCCACCGCGAGCGACGCTCCAGTCAAAAAACCCACAACCATCCGAGCCATAAGCGGGAAAGCCGATGTACGCGCGGGAGCTACAGGCAACAGGTCGGCAATAAATTCGCCAAGTGCCGCAAGTGTGAAAATGCCCACCGCCCAGCGCGCGCCCATAAACGCCAGCGGCGAACCAGAGAGATGGATCCAGTGCAAGTAAGCGCCCCACGCCACAACTGCCGGAGCCGTCATCGATCGCAGCCCGGCTACAACCCCAATCCCGAATGCCAATACAATCACCAGACCCGGTGTCATTTGCTCACCTCGTTATGGCGTTATGGCAATGGAGCCATGCATCCTGATGGAGCCATGCAGCGAATCATTATTGGGATAAATCACAAGCTTGGAAATCAGTCGCATGCAGCGACCGGGCAGCGATGTCAACTACAAGAACTGCTGTCACAAGGGACGGCTCGGGCCCCAGCGATCACTGCGGCGTTTCTTCCAGCAGCCCCTGCTCCAGCTTTTCCTGGCATTCAATGCAATGGCGAGTCCACGGCACAGCCTCAAGCCGTTTCGCGTTGATCTCTTTGCCACAGTGGCTACACTCGCCGAAACTGCCTTCCCGGATTCGCGCCAGCGCCCCATCCACCATCTGCAAAAGTTGCCGCTCGTTGTTGCTCTGGCTGAACAGAAATTCCTTGGTGTAGGAACTGGCCGCCCGGTCGGCAATATCCTGCGCTGTGTCCTCGTCAGCGGAGCGGCCATCGGCCTGCGTTCGCGAGACTGTGCGGCGCAGCTCCTGCTGCCGCGTTTCCAGTCTCTTCTTGAATGTGTCTAACTTCTTCTTGTCCATAGTGTCACTTCAAATGTCCCGCGGCTCACGGAGCCGCCCTTAGTATAAAAGCCAAACGAAAATCATAAGCGCCTGAAATAAGATGCGTCAACCGCACCTTCCGCGGCAAAATTGCGCGTCTACCCTTCTGGGATCGAAAGTCTTACCCACGATTGACAACCCTTTACCCGGCTCTTTTCTCTAAAACGCCGCCGCTCCAGTCTGCCCTGAAGTAGCCCATCTCACATCAGGAGTACCGCTGTATGTCGTGCCGCATGGGGTTTCTTCTCGCCCTGTCTGCGTGCCTCGCCGCACTTCCCTCCACCTGACAAACTCTGGTCGCCGACATCCCCCTCTCTGCCAGTCGATCGGGAATCGCCGTCAATCCAGCCAACAATCGAATCTACGTCAGCCCCAACAGCCTGAGCGGTAATTCTGTTGCCGTGATTAACAGTAGTACCAACACCGTTATCGATACCGTCGCAACCTCCCAGGCGGGGCGCTTCGCAAGGAGCGTCCTGTTGCCGCTCTGCGGCTTGCCCCGACTCGCATTTTTACGAGCACAAAAGCAACCCTTCTACTTAATGTCGATTCCAACGCACGCCACCTCAGTCTGCCTTGAGGTAGTTAGATCAACCCCTCAGGAGTAGCTGTATGCGCTACCTCTTCTTCTTGCTCGCCCTGCTGTCGTGTGCCGGCACGCTCCCATCCAGCGCGCAGTCACTTGTCACCACGATTCCAGTTTCTGGCCAGCCCTATGGAGTCGCGGTCAATGCCACCAACAATCGCATCTATGTCAACTTCAGCACATCAATCGGTGTAATCGATGGCAATACCAACACCGTCATCGACACGGTCCAGACCCCTTGGCAGGGTTCCTTCTTTATCGCGGTAAACTTCGTCACCGGACGGGTCTATACCGCAGGCTGTTCCAATACAAGCGCATGCGGAGTCACCGTAATGGACGGCTCCACCGACGCAGTAATTACAACCATCCCCATCAAGAATGGCAGCGGCCTCGTACCCCAGGGTATTGCCGTAAATCCATTGACGAACCGAATCTATGTTGCGGATGACCTTGTTTCCCGCATCGTGGAGATTGATGGACGGACCAATACCGTCCTCAGCTATATTCAAGCCTATAGTTCGAAGATCTCCGGATTGGCGGTTGACTTTTCCAGCAATCAAATCCTGCCCGTGCCCAGCGATGGATTGCTCGTCATTAACGGTTCCAGCCACACCGTTTCGCTCGTCGAGGCCGGGACCCTGGACTATGATGTGGCTGCGAACTCCTTCACGAATCGAGCTTACGTAACCGGAAGCACGCTGAGTGTAGTCGATTTGACGAGCCTGGAAACCATTGCAGATGTGCCAATCGGGAGTGCGCCGTTCGCGGTTTGCGTCGATTATCTCTCGAATAGGGTCTTCGCTACTGTCATGGGGGCGGATGGAAGTGTCGTAGAGATTGATGGCCACACCAACATCGTGACTGGGACTCTCGCCGTGAGAAGCGACTACGTCGATGTAAATCCAATCACTAGGTTGGTCTACGCCTCCGACACGAACGACAGTTCAGTCCACGTCATCTCGGAATAGCCATCCAGGACGAGATCGCTGAAATGAAAAGAGCCTGGCTTTAACAAACGAAGGACGCTTCGCAAGAAGCGTCCTTCACCCATGGAAACTTTAGAAGATAACCGGTGCGGATAAGTCTAGTGCTCCGACCCCGACCCTTCCGGCAATGATTGCTTCTTCGGCCCATTCGCAGTGACCCGGTTCTGAATCTTGTCGTAAGTCGCCTGGGAGATCACTTTCTTCTTAAGCAAGTCTTGCTTGGATGCGAATGGACGAGCATCGATGATGGTCTGCGCGTAATCCGGACCAATGCCCGGCAATGCGGCCAGGTCTTTCTTGCTGGCGCTGTTCAGGTCAACCATCTGTCCGTTAGCCGAGGGAGTGTTGCTTTTTTCCCCAGGCGACATCTTATGGGTCTCAGCCGGATAGGAACTCTGGTCGCCGGGCGGGGGAGCGGCCTGCTGATTCTGTTGCCCGTAAACCAACGCCGAAAAAATCAAAAGCAGTGGAAGCAGTGCAACGCGCAAAAGGCTCATTGTTCTTTCTCCTAGTTAGAGCTACAAGGAAGAGTTGGATGCCGTTATCGGAAAGGCCGTTTACGGAAGGTTGATCCGACGTCAGAATAAAGGTAGCGCACAATCTACGGGTCGTCCTTTACTGATCGTATTTAGCGATTGCCGTTAGGATGATCGTTGTCCCAGTTCTGCTCCGTCTCCCCGCGATGTTCATGTCCGTTCCACCATTGGTGATATTGATCCCAGCAGCGCTGCCGTTCCGCATTCAAGTCTCGGCGGCGATCCTCCGCCTCGCGGCTGTGCTCTCCATTGTGTGCAATGGCATGGTCCAGCCGTGATTCCGCCTTTTCAATAGCGTGCTGGCAATGAGACCGGTCATCGGCGTGTGCATTGGGTGTCGCAACAAAGATTATGAGCGCTACTGCCATGGCAATGGCTGCAAATGTCTTCCCAATTTTGAAGTGCAAAGTTTTTCTCCTCTCCTCGAAACTTTGCGCATTTTATGTGAGCCCTCACCATGCCGGCAGGCTATTCGTCGGAAGCGAAGACGGCACGGTCTACGCCTTGGACTCGGCTACGGGATGTTTGTGGTGGAACTTCAGGGCATCTACCACCGTCAAGACTGCGATCTCCATCGGCAATCACGGCACGACCGCTTTCTTTGGCGATACCAATGGAAATGTTTATGCCCTCAAATCGGCGGATGGCTCTGTACTTTGGAAAGTACACCCCGATACGCACCCCGCATTACCGGCTCTCCGCTTCTCGTGAGCGAGCGTTTATACGTTCCCATCTCTTCGGGAGAAGAAGGCCCCGCCATCGTCAGCGGCATGGTCTACGTGAACACCGGCGAGACCAATGCAATGGCCGGAAATGTCCTGCTAGAGTTTCTCTGCCGAACAATGAATCTGCAATTCCAACTCAGCTTCAGATAAGCATCGACCGTTCCTACATCTGACCGAGCACAAGCACCGAATAATCGCCGATCGGGACTACAGCGCTATATGGCTGGTGTCCGTAAGGGTCGGAGACAGCTGTGACTGGCCCGGAGGGCCCGACGTTTCCAAAGTCGCTGCTGTAGGCGGTGCTGTCGCTGTTGAACAGCACCTGCCACGTCCCGCCGTAGGGCAAGCCGATTTTGATCCCACCCTTGAAGACAGTGCCGCTCAAATTCGCCACCACGATTACATCGTCGGTTCCTGGCGCCGATTGGTTGTAGCGATCGTAGACGAGTACGTCTTCGTTCTTTTCCTGTTGATAAATGTTCAAGTCCGGGTCGGAGAGCCCCGGCGAAGTTCCTGCGAGATTCGTGCGAAGCTTCACTAGGTTTCCGTAGAGCTGCACGATTCCCGCCCAGGTCGTGGCATTCGTCCAGTCGAGAATGGTTTTGTTGTCCAGCCAACTCGGATCGAGGAACTCATCGCCCTGATAGATCATGGGAACTTCCGGGGACGTGAACAGAATTCCCGCGGCCAGCGTTGCTTTCTTGCGCGCTGTGCGGCTGGTGGGATCCTGTGGATCGACCAGTTGATAAAGTCGCGAATTCGCGGTCGTGAGTTCGTCTTGTGACTCGATATAGGCAACGGTTTGCAAGTAAACATTGTTGAAGGTCGCAGTCATTCCTGAAACCACATCGGTCAGGCTGATCTCCGTAGTTAAAGGAAAATCTTTGCGAACGTAATAGCTGAGCGTCGCGTTCCATTGCGAGTCAAAGCCCAGGCCACCGCTCGCGACGGGTAGAGTAGTCAGCGATTGCCTTTTGCTAAACGAAAGATCTTCCGCAATCTTGAACGATTGCGCCCACGTCGTATTAGCATTCTGCAGAAGGCTGACGCCATCGGGGAGGGCAACTCCCGGCTTGCCTGTATTAGGATTCTTGCCCACGCCTCCGCTCCAGGTGTTGTAGATATTCGAAACCGAATCCCAACGAAGTCCATCGGCGTGGTACTCATTAAACCACATGGCAATCTGGCCCGAGATGTAATCTCTCGTGACAGGATACGAATAGTCGGGACGCGGCCCCCACGGCGAATCCACCCGATCGCCGGTTGCCGCTACAAGATCATAAAGATAGATTCCGTACGGAAAGGCGGACGTGTGCCAGCCGTCGAAGTCGCTGTCCGCGAGATCAAACGGCCCCCAGTGATTATGTACGGCGTCGAAAATAACCGCCAAACCCTGCTGATGACAGGCATCGACAAAGGCTTTGAGATTGTCCGGACCACCATACTCATCATTGTCCACGGCGTATTGATCGGTCGGCGCGTATGGATTGGCGTACACCCCATCGAACTGCGTCACTGGCAACAACTCCACCGCGGTGAAACCCATGCCGCTGATTTCGCCGAGATTGCTGATCGAAGACTGAAACGTTCCCCAGCCTGACGGGCCAGCAGTGAACTGCCCCGTATCCATCACATAGATGGCGAGTTTATTCAGCGGAGGAGGTTTGAATGTCTGGTCTTGCCATACATAAGCCGCGGGATCATATGTGACAGCGTAACCGTTATGCGCCGATGTGACTGTGCGAGCGTTGGGATCGCGGCGCGTGACAGTTCCGAAACCTGGACTCGTGATCGCATATTCGTAGCTTAGATTCACGCTGAGGCCCGGGACGTCGAGGCACCAGTAACCGGTAGTGCCCTGCTGGACCAGCGATGTCGAATCTCCAGAGGCCGGAGATTTCACCAGCACTGACGTAGCGTGAGGGGCCCATACGCGAAACGATACGCCCTGGTAGGGACCGCCGGGAGGATACGGAATCGATCCGACGCTATTGCCCGCGTGCGGGCACTGTGCATGCAGAAAGGGACAAATTACGAAACAGATAGCCCCGAGGGCGACCGCAGACCAAGCTGAAAGGCAGGCTTGCTTACTTAGGCGAAGCATACAGGTCCTCGATCAAAAATGGGGATTGCGGGGAGAGAGCAATTTTACAGCACCACCAGGAGAAAAGCGTTGGCAAATTTGAGCTCCCGTTTCCCGCCGGGAGCACGTAGCAAACAGAAATCTACTGTGCGGACCCTATATGCCGCGCCCAGCCGCATGGCTAGGTTGGAGTGCATGGACAAGAAACAGATTAACGATCCCAAGATGACGTGGAATTTTTTGATCTGGGTTGGCGGAGTATTTATGCTGTCGCTGTTCGCCTTTCTGGCGCATTTCGTATGGAAAATCTTCTAGCTCAATAACTAGTGGCCCCATTTCTGGGGCCACGTTTGAAGAGGCAAGGTGGTTGGATTTTCAGGAAAGGCAAAGCAAGTGACCACTCTGCCAGGCAGAGCGGCACCTCGGGAAATGGTGCGAAGAAAGGACAGTGAGGGTCATAGTGGGTGCGGCCTCTTACGTTACATGTGAAACAAGCACTTCCCCAGCCAAAAGCGCGGGCGTAGAGATTGAGATTCCGTGAATGCTTAAGCGCTTGACGGAACGAGGCTTAGAGGCTGGCTGGACGCGGTTTTTGGGCGGAAGGCGTGAACGAGGGGTATAGGGAAGTGCACAAGGGTGCACATGTTTGCATTTGGGATTGCATTTTGGGGCGGCTGCAAATCGCAGGAGTGTTCCACGTGGAACATTCAAAATTCACAAATCTTAAATTTGTAAGTCGCTGATTCTACATGCGGGTGTTTCGGCGAGGCAATGGAATCAAGGGGTTGGCCCGGGCTGGAATGTCTACTTTCGAGGGGTCCGACGGCTACTAAAGTAGACGCAGCAAGGGCGGCGGGTACTTTTTAAGGTACTGCACTTTTGCGCCTGAATCATGGCGTTTCCGGTCGATCTCGTCCGACGCCTCGAATCGGCAATAACGATTCCGCCCTTCGCAACGACTCGAAAGATGGGGGCGCTCTTTGCGTTTTTGATGCGGGCTGGATCGAATGCCCGAGCCAACCCCCTCCCGGTGGGGCTGGACAGCAACCTACCTTTGGGAAGGCACATCTGATGCGGTGCCACATGGAGGTGGATTATGTTGCGCACCGTTTCGTTGGTTCTAACCTTGACTCTTTCCTGTATTGCCTTAGTCCAAAATTCTGACGCAGCCAATACCCCGGCTCCGTCTTCGTCGCCGGTACAAGTTGCATATATGCTCAACGGTTCGACGTTGACTACCTATAACATCAACCCGCAGACGCTACAGGCTTCGGATGTCGGTACGATCACGCTCCCAAATCCGGGGTCTCCAGATTACGTTCCAACTCTGGTTGCATCGCCAAATGGGAGATTCGTTTACATTAGCGTCTACTTGAATAACAACGATCAGGAAGAAGTGTACGTCTACGACACGAATGCCTCCGGCCTGCCTGGTCAGAGTCCGGTACAGCAAATTAAGGCCTCCCAGTTGATCGGCGTTGCCGTCGATCCCAGCGGTAAGTTTCTTTATTCGGTCGCGGTGGGACCTCCGGGACAGCAATTGACCACGCCATACTCGATCGTGCGGGGCTTGATAAGTGCCAACAATGGAAAACTGAGTCAACCCGTCACGGAAGCGAAGTATCTCCTGGATTCGGATCCAAGCGGAAATGATTGTTACTTAGCTGTTTTGGGGTTCAATGGCGCCGGAACCACAATGTACGATGGAATTTTCTGCAGCGGACCGCATGCCAGCGGCTCTGCCACCTATAACCAGCGCTCGGTCGATCCGCAGACCGGTGCCTTGGGACCCGATCAGCAAGTCTACGTTGATAGCTCCTACGCCGGGAGCGAGAGCGCGAACGTCCAGTTTGAAGGTGATCTCTTCTTCGCGTTCATTGCCTACTTTAACCAGGGCCCGAATGCGAATCTGGTTGACGTTTATCAGATGCCCAACGACAGCACACCTGTGATCTCGTGCGGTGCATCGATGCTGGCTGTGTGCGGAGATTTCACACACGCTTCGGCGCATCCTTCCGGGAAATATGTTTTCCTGACCGATCCAACCAACGTCACCGATATCGGCACAGTCAACCTCAGTACGGAGCAGATTACGCAGACAGGTTCTATCCCTTACCCAGTGCAGGAGTTCAGTCCGGACGGAACGATTGCTTACGCTGTAAACGATGGAGACGGAGAGATTGACATTTATGGCTTCAACGCAGCAACGGGCGGAGTAACGCAGGGCGGGTCGTTCAGCGATTTGGGTTACCTATTTACGGCTGAAAGGAAGTAGGAGAATTAGGAATGGAGGCAGCGGTTCCGGCGAAGTAGGATTGGGCTTTGGTCCAGGCCTCGGCGGCAACGGCACGGCCGAGGCGGCGGCCGGCGAGGTCGGAGGCGTGAAAGTGGATGCCGGCATAGAGGCGGGAGGTTCCGGCTTCGTCGGCGGCGTCGGTGAATGTTTCCCAGTGCAGGGTGACGGGCTCCGCTGGAGTGATTGCCGGTTCTATTTTCGAGGGTTCCTGCTGGAAGAGTGACAGAGTCTCCAAAACGGTCGCTTCCTGTCCAGAGTTCCAGAATCTTTGCGGCGGCGGCGCTGTATGCGCTGTGGCCAGAAACGTATTCGGGGGACGGCGGCGTGGGAAACGTTGCCGCCTGATAGGGAATCCACTGGGAGCCGTCCATCTCGATTGTGCCTTTGCCGGGACCACCCCAGGAGCGGATGGTCTTGCCGCGAAACAGAAATGGAATGGCGGTGACGGGGCGGCGATGGAGGCGTCGAGCATCGCATTCGAAAGTGCGAAGAACATTTTCACGTCATCATCAAGGGTGTGATGGTCGCGCTGGGAGATGAACTGTGCGAAGCGCATCCAATGGCCGGGCGGCTGTTCGGTATCGGGCCCATCATTCCAGTATTCGGCGATCATCTTTTCCTTGTCGGTTAATCCTGCACTGATCGCGATCAACTCTTCCGCTTGACGCTGATACTCAGGAAAGCCGTAGCGCGGCGGGCCGGGATCGACGAGGGAGCGGAACTGGTCGCCTTTGGGCTTCGTTATTGCAAAGGGAGTGACTTGGCCCCATTGCGCGCCGGAGAACATTTGGAGAATGAGGCTGCCGCTGGAATCGGTGTAGGTGAGCGGCTGCCAGTGCTCGGGGTTCAACGGCTTGGCAAACGGCAGCCGCGCGGGGACGGTGCCGGGGGAATTTACCGGGCGATAGTTGGTCCAATCGGAGTAGGGTCCCTGGTGGAGGTCGCCGAGCTGGTTGGAGTTATCGTGATGTCGATATTCGAGCACGGCGGNNACGTTGCCGATGCCTGCGGGAGTTTCGATGTCGGTGGAGTTATCGGTGGGATCGTAGCCGAGCTGCTTCATCAGGGGGATGTAGACCGAGTTGGTGTCGACGGGCAGCACGTCCGCCAGCGCACGGTAGGCGGCGTAGCTGATCGTTTTTTCCTTATTCTCCAGCGTGCGCTCAGAGGAGGAACGGCGTAGCGCCCCGCTAAGCTGCGTGCCGACGGCCTGCTCGTCGTAGGCTGACCAGGCGTCGTACATACAGNNCGCCTAGTTGGGTGCCGACCGCGCGCTCATCGTAGGCCGCCCAGGCGTCGTACATGCAGGTGTGGACGATGGCCAGCGCCCTCGCCACCACGGGCGCGCCGAGCTTGGCGTCGCGGATGCCTTGAAGAGCGGCGGAGTTCCAATCGGCCGCCATACGCGGCTCGGGTGGTGCGAAGGCCCCGATACGAGGGGCTGCCAGCAACATCACTATGGTAGTGGCGTGCAGTACGACTGGGATAACTGCATTGTTAACCATACAAACTCACGACTAGGGCCGTACCCGGAGCAAACTTGGAAGAAATTTCTTGAGACATGCGGCCTGAAGGAAACGGTTTGGGAAGACAATGATTAGGCGGCCCTACCCAGTTTGAGTTTTTCGGAGGGGTCATTTGCGTCTGCGATCTTTTTGACTAGGACATTACACTCTGGTGCTCCTTCAAGTGTGTCGCAGGCCTTGAGCCCTGCCGCGTCGCCTGTCTTGTAAAACTCAAGCTGACACTTCTGCATCCGTATGCCGGCCCCCAAGAACTGCTTCAAATACCTCTGGACGGGATTAAGTTCTTCGGGAAAAACTCCATCTCGCACCTCAGCTAGTTTCTTCTCCGACGCCCGGAAGGTCTGGCCCGCGATCTTTAACTTCTGCGAAAAGCCGAGTGATCGTATATCGCCGGATTGCTTGTAATTTTCATCGCCCGATACGCATAGGCCGAGGTTTCCCGGGACCATATAACCGTAAAAGGGAGCTAGTTCGGGAGAAAGGTGTGTGAAGATGGTTCGAATCTGAGATTCCGAAAACTTCGCATCATCATATTCGATCTTGTCCACCCCTTCGGGGAACGGGATGCTGAGGGTGGCATCTCTTGCGAATAGTGGCAGCGAAAGCAACGTTATGGCTATCAGAAGTTTCATCTCTACTCGATCTCAATAGGGGAGGCGGATGCAGCGGTTCTTGAAATGCGAGCGACGCGGAACAACATGTCCAGGCCTCCAAAGTGACTGAACTGCGCCTTGGGTTCGGCCCGTGAAACTCCGCACTGGTGAAGATTGGGGAGAACTTTATAACGGGGGTGGAGCTCTGTCAAATTAAAAGCGGGTGAGCGTTGGGAAAAGCGCTGTGTTGTTACCAGCAAAAACAGCAGATTCCTCCACTGCGCTTCCATTCCCTGGCCGGAATGAATGCTCGGTCGGAATGACAGGGATTTTGTGAAGCGCCGGAGCTGGAAAATCTAAACCAAAGTCAAAAACCCCACTCTAGCCGCAAAAAACGCGGCTGGAATGGGGCACCGTTCGATTCTTTTCTAAATCCTTTTTTAATTAGCTGTTGCCAGCTACGGTGCGGAGTTTGCCGGGAAGGAAGTGGTAGGGAGGCCAGGGTCCGCTGATGGCTACCTGGCAGTTTTTGAGCTGCTTGGCGGCTGCGGTGTAGCGGTTCTGGTATTTCTCGACCGATTTGGAATCGATGAGATGGGCGATGTCAATGAGCATGCCCTGAGGAGCGACTTTTTTGCAGCTCACTTCTTCTTCCAGAGGGTTGAAGAGCTTGTGAACTTGCACAGAGAGGGCGCGGGCTTTGGTCTGGCGCTCGCGATCGCGGGAGGCTTTGACGCGGAGTTTGGAAAGATAGTCGCCGCCGACAGTATCGGGGAGAACGACTTCCATCATCGCTTCGCGCAGGGAGCCGTCGCTGACGGTAAGTTTGATGTGCATTTCGGATTTGCCGCGGAGTTTGGCGACGCTGAGGCCAAAGGCTCGCCGGTTGACCCGGACAGCCTGACGGAGGGCGTCGTCGGTTTCGAAAACGGTTCCGAAGCGGAAGGGCAGGACGGTGGAATTACGGAAGCAGCCGCTGACGACGCGGGCGTGGTCGATGGCTGCGGAATGATTTAATTCTCCAGCATTGGGGTCGTATTCGCTCACAATCACAGCAAATTCACCGCTGGGATAGCTGAGGACAGGGGCTCCGTTCACGCCTTGAACATTCTCAATTACGAAAGGGCGTCGGGAACGGGTACCGTTGGGCAGGGTCTGGTGCTCGGTAAGGCAATATGCGTACCACGACATAGAGAACTCTCCGAACCGGGACGAAGTGGACGACCACCTCTTTTAGCCTTCTTGTAAAACTTTGAACATCGACTGGCAGTAAGTTAGCGGTACAGGACTGAGCCCAGGCAAGCTACAGGAAATCCTGTACCCTCATATTACTTCCGATTATGGGAAAAATGCAACTCCAATATGGGAAGGTGCATCGTGCGAGGGTTGCGCTGGAGCGAGTCGCCGTTCGAATCCGCGGAACGCTATGTACGAACCGATCTTGCGAAACGGCCCCTGCTGAACGGCCTGTGCGCAACGAGTGCAATGGAAATTACTCGTAGCGCAGGCTCTCGACGGGGTCTAACTGGGAGGCGCGAGATGCGGGGACGGTGCCAAAGATTACTCCCACAATGGAAGAGACGAAGATCGCAATGATGCCAGAGAGGCCTGAAATGGGAACGCGATATTCGGTGAGGAAGCGGACCGAATAGGGAATAGCGTAACCGATGGCAATCCCGGCGAAGCCTCCGATGAGGGAGATCAGGATGGCTTCGGCCAGGAACTGGAAACGAATTTCGCGATTGGTGGCGCCGACTGCCTTGCGAATGCCGATCTCGCGAATGCGGGAATTGACGGTCGCCAGCATGATGTTCATGANNCCGCTGACCAGCAGGGTCACCATGGAAATGAGGAGCAACATCCAGGTCATGCCAGTGAATATCCGGTCTGCCATGGCCAGAAGAGCGGTGAGATTGGAAACCTCATACACCGACTCGGAATGGTGGCGGGACTGGAGAACGCGCCTGATCTGCGCCGTGGCGGGTATGACCATGGCAGGGTCTTCCATGGAAAAGTACAACATTTTGACATCCTGATTTTCGAGAAAATAGCGGCTGACAGAGTAGGGAATCAGCATGGTGTTATCGACAATTTCCGACTGGCCGAAGGTTTCCACTCGCTCTTTAAAGGTTCCGACGGNNGTGCCGATGATGGTGAAGGGAAGGCCGGTGAGTTTCATGACCTTTCCGACGGCGGCTCGAGGCGAACCATAAATTTCGTCGGCCATTTTTACGGTAATGACACCAACCTTATTGTGAGCCTGAGAATCCTCCTGATCGAAAAACCTGCCTGAAGGAATCACGAGATTGCGCACGCTGAGGTATTCGGGACTGACACCGAGGATCGTGATGTCTTTTTCTCTGCCGTTGCCGACGGCGACGCGGTCCGAGAGTTGGGTGACGGGAGAAGAGGCGACGATGCCAGGGACATCCTGACGGACGGCGTTTAGGTCATCGAGGGTGAGAGGGTCGGGATTGGCATTGCTGATATGGGGGGCGCCGCCCTGGTATTCGGCCCAGATTTCGTTGGTTCCGATGGCCTGGATCTGGGCGAGAACGAACTGGCGGCCGGTCATGCCGATGGTGACGACCAGGATCAGAGAAGCGGTGCCGATGACCATGCCCAGTGCGGTGAGAATGAAGCGCACCTTGTTGGTGCAAAAGGTATCGTAGGCGAAGGTGATGATCTCGCCGAAGGCCATTTGTGGACGAAAACGATCGGGCATGAGAGCTGCGGCCATGTGTATTAGATGGTACGTAGAGCGAGACTGACTCGCAAGCGGTGGATGGACGCCAAACCGAAAGAATAAATTTCACGAAGAGATGATTCACGCCGCTTTCCGATAGTCTATTACCTTGAGCTACCCTAAAAATTGCCGACGGAGTTTCGCAACTGTTTTATTGAGGCCTGTGCGGCAACGTTGCGAAATGGGCGGGGCAGCTTGGGCAGAGTCGGCAAGGACAGCGCTGGCGACAGGCGATTGAAAACTTTTCCCGATCGATATAAGACACAGGTTCTTCTGCTGCTGCTGACGTTGGTGGCGCTGCTGGTGCAGGGCTACCATCCGTTCGTCGAGGACGCGGAAATTTATCTTCCGGGCGTGGAAAAGATCCTTAATCCAAAGCTATTTCCGGTTGGCGGAGAGTTCTTTCTTGCACATGCCCGGATGACCTTATTTCCGAACGTTCTTGCATTTTTCCTGCGGGTCACTCATTTGCCGCTGACGGCTGGTTTATTTCTGTGGCAAATCATTTCTATTTATTTGTTGCTGCTGGCGTGTTGGCAGCTTGCCGCGCAGTTTTTTCCGGGCGCGCGGGCGCGGTGGGGAGCGGTTTGCCTGGTGGCGGCGCTGCTGACGATTCCGGTTGCGGGAACGGCGCTTTACATCATGGATCAGTATGTGAATCCCCGGAATCTCGCCGCTTTCGCGGGGATTTTCGCTTTAGCGAGCCTGCTGGAGAAAAAACATCTGCGAGCGTTTCTCTGGCTGGCATTTGCCGCAAGCATGCATCCCATGATGTGGGTATTTCCTACTTCTTTCTGCATTTTATTTCTGGTTATGGAAAGGCTGGGAGGTTGGTGGAGGAAAACAAGGGTGGAAGTGGCGGGAGTTCTGGCGGCAACTTTTGGCATAGGGCTGGCTCCGGGAACTTCTGAGGCCTACCATCGGGCCGCGCTGCGGCATGCTTTTCACTATATTCAGCACTGGACCTGGTATGAGTTGCTCGGCGCCGTTGCACCGCTCTTCTTGTTTTGGTGGTTTGGAGTAATTGCGCGGCGCCGGGAGTGGAGAAAGTTGGAATGCCTTGGGCGGACGTTTGTGGTTTATGGACTGATCTATTTGGGGATGGCGCTGGTGTTCGACTTGCCGGCGAGTTTCGAGGCGCTGGCGCGATTGCAGCCTCTTCGCAGCCTGCATTTTCTCTATATCGTAATGTTCCTAGTTATCGGCGGACTGCTTGGAGAGTATGGGTTAAAAGAGCGCGCATGGCGATGGGCTTTGTTGTTTGTCCCGCTAAGCGCGGGGATGTTCATGGCGCAGCGTTCGCTGTTTCCGGCAGACGCTCATGTGGAATTGCCAGGAGTCACGCCAAGGAATCCGTGGGCGCAGACCTTTCTGTGGATTCGGTATAACACTCCCATAGACGCGGTATTTGCGCTGGATCCGTATTATCTGCACATCGCGGGGGAGGATGACATTGGATTTCGCTGCTTGGCCCAGAGAAGCCGGTTAGCGGATGGAGTAAAAGATAATGGAGTGGTTAGCATGTTTCCGTTGCTGGCCGAAGAGTGGTGGGGGCAAGTGAAGGATCAACTGCCCTGGAAGGATCTTAAGGCAGCGGATTTCTCGCGTTTGGAAGGCAAGTACGGCGTGAGTTGGGTAGTATTGCAGCAAGAATCCGCAGACAGTAGTTTAGATTGTCCGTATCGGAACGGCACCATCCACGTTTGCCGGGTGCCTTGAAAGCAGGAGCGGCACGATGGGACGTGGGAAAGACCTAGTGCGAGCTGAATCGGCTACAATCGAAAGATGAGGAGACTCCGTCTTTGATGTCGAGCGCGCAGGCGGTCGCTGGAATCCCCCGGCACGGAATTCAGGATTTAGAGCTTCAGAATTGTGAATTTCAGGGTGCTGTCCGATTATTTCCTTACGAAAAGTGGGAACCGCGCCTCCACGGCTTAGCCAAAGACTATAGTGAGAACCGTCCCTATCCTCACGTTCTTTTGAAGGATTTTCTGGATCCAGAAACCGCGCTGACGTTGGCCAAGGAATTTCCTGCGCCGACCAGTGACACCTGGACTCAGTACAAGCACGCCAACGAAAACAAAATGGGATTGGCAAAGCGGCAGCTTTTCCCGCCTGCGCTTGCGGCCGTTACGGACGAATTGAACTCGCCCCGGTTTGTCGCGTGGATTTCAAAACTGACCGGAATCCCAAACTTGATGGCGGATCCGATGCTGGAAGGGGGCGGCCTTCATCAGTCCGGTACCGGCGGTTATTTGAATGTACACAAGGATTTTTCGATGCACCATTTTCATCCCCATTGGCAGCGGCGGGNNTCATCCTATATTTAAATCCTGGGTGGAAAGAGGAATGGGGCGGATCGCTTGAATTGTGGGAGCCAAAGATGGCGCGTTGCGCGGCCAAGTATCTACCGCTCTTGAACCACGCGTTGATCTTTACAACTGACGATCGTTCCCTTCATGGCTTTCCGGACGCCCTTACCTGCCCGGTGGGGGAGTCCCGGAAGAGTTTGGCTCTTTATTACTACACGGTAGAGCAGGACAAGAAAGTCACCTCGCACTCCACCGATTATTTTGCGCGCCCGCAGGATGGTCTAGCCAAATCGGCCATGATATGGCTGGACAAGAAGGCAGTGGATCTCTATTCTCGCGCTAAAACGCGGTTTGGGTTCTCGGACCGGTTGGCGAGCCGCATACTTGGCTTCTTGTCAGGAAGAAAATAGAGGAGAAAGGCCAGCGTGCCCGGGAGTCAGGCAGGATGCTCGGTTCTGCTGACGTAGTAATCGGGATACTGCGCTTCGAGTTTGCGGCCCTGTGTGCTGAAGCGCTGCAGATGGATCACTCCCACTTTTTGCAGGGCAAACTGCAGCGTGGTTCCGACTACTTCAAGCCCATATTTCACGCTGCGATGAAAGTTAATGGAGGAGGCTTGCTCAAAATATTTGGTGGGACAGGAAACTTCTCCGATGCGGAAACCGAAGTGGACGCACTGCGCCAGCATTTGGTTATCGAAGACGAAGTCGTCGGAGTTTTCAAGCAACGGCAACTGCGTTAGCACAGGACGGCTGAAAGCGCGATAGCCGGTGTGGTATTCCGAGAGCTTTACCCGCAGGAACAGATTTTCAAAGGCGGTGAGCAGGCGGTTGGAAATGTATTTATAGACCGGCATCCCCCCGAGAAGTGCCGTTCCGCCGATGATGCGGGAACCGAGGACGACGTCATAAACGTTGTAAGCGACCATGCTGGCCATTGCGGTTACGAGGAGCGGCGTGTACTGGTAATCGGGATGAAGCATGATGACCACGTCGGCTCCGGCGGCTAAAGCTTCGCGGTAGCAGGTCTGCTGGTTTCGTCCGTAGCCGTAGTTGCGATCATGCTGAAAAACCTGCAAGCCTAGACGTTGCGCCAGTTCGACCGTGTGATCGGAGCTGTGATCGTCCACCAGAATGCGGATATCGACCAGTCCCGGCAGTTCGCCTACCGTCACCTCAAGGGTCTTCTCCGCGTTGTAAGCGGGCATGACGACCGCGATACGCTTACCGTTGATCATGGTGCGTAACCATAATACCTGACGAGGGATTCGTGCCCGCATGAATCCAAGCGGAGACGCTTTTCGCCTCTCGCTAGTGTATGTTTATCAGGACTAATGACCGTGGCGCTGAGCGAGCGATGAGATTGCCTGTACCGTGCGGGACAAAGGAATACCGCACCGTCAGGGCTCATAAGTGTTAGGAAAACGCAGCGCTTGTGCGTACAACCTGATCTGACTATTGCGGCATCGCAAAGATGGTTCTCTTGAATGAATGTGCTGGCGGCAGGGTGCTAGCCCTTCGCATGCCGTATTATGGTTCTTCATTATGGTTCTTCGTTTTTAAAATTCTCTCAGGAGTCAGGGATGGTTCAGAAGGCATTAGCCGCAATATTTGTTTTTGCATGCATTGCCGGAGGCATGGGGTGCGAGAAGAACGGAAGCCATTACGTATATGCCACCGTTCCGGCCGCGAGCCAGTTGGTCGTTTTCCGGGAGGATCCGTACTCTGGAGTGCTCACGCAACTCTCAGAGAGCCCGTACACGGTAGGGAGCGGAGCGCAGTCGGTCGTCGTTCATCCATCTAATAAGTTCTTGTACGTCGCGAATCCCGGCCAGGACGAAAATGACGTCTCTCTTTTCGATATCAACAGCGACGGCACGGTCACGGAAGTGACGCCGAGAACTGTGGTGGGAACACTGCCAAACGTCTTAGTGATCGACCCCAGCGGCAATTATCTCTATGTGGCCAATGTGCGGTCGAATAATATTTCGGTCTTCTCGATTACAAGTGGAACAGGAGTGCTGACACCGGTTCCGGGATCGCCCTTCAACAGCTTAACGCCCACCAATATGGTGGTGGCGCCATCGGGAAAATTCCTTTATGTGACCGCACCCGGTCAAAATGAGGGTTTCATCGAAGTTTTTAGTGTGACTGCAGGAGCACTCACAGCACTCCAGAATCCGACGTTGACGAGCGACAATAGCCCGACGAGCCTCGCCATCAATCCGGCGGGCACATTTCTGTATGTCGCGAACACCACGAGCAGCTCCATTTCAGTTTTCTCCATCGCTGCAAACGGAACTTTGGCGGAGATTGCCGGATCGCCGTTGGCGGATAACTACAAAAGTCCAGTGGGGTTGACGATAGACCCAACCGGCAGCTATTTGTACGTGGCGAACCAGGGATCCAACAACATTGCCACATTTTCCATCACGTCAGCTACAGGGTTTCCGGTTGCGATCACCGATTCACCGTTCGCCTCTGAAACGGAGCCGAGCTTTTTGGCCGCAGACCCGAACGGAAGATATTTGTATGTAGGGAACCAAGGTGGATCGGCGGGCATACAGGCATTCGGTGCAGCCAGCGGCAGCCTGAATTCGATTGCGACGTATCGCGTGGGTAACACAGTTACATCCATTGCGGTAGCTCAATAAGTAGTGAGGAGACGCCTCTTAGCTGGTGGAATTTATTTGACGTTTCCCGGTAATGCAGTAAACAAAATTTGTTATCTCTGAGACAATAGGTCGCAGGCACCGGGAAGTCTTTTTACAGTCGGAACGGCGTGCCTAGCATCTAGTCGAGATTCGTTCGATACCGGTCGGCTTGGAGCCGTGCCGAGACCAAAGGTCAGGACCCTAAAGAATGCAAATTGCGAGCGCCGCAAGCGCGTTTCCGAAGCACTATTACACCCAAAAAGTTCTCCTTGAGCGCTTGCAGGATTATTGGGGAGCCAAGCTTAAGAACCCGCTTTTGTTGGCGCGACTGCATCGCAATGTGACCGTCGACGGCCGCTATCTGGCAATTCCCGCCGAAGAATATGTCGACATCAAAACCTGGGGCCAAGCCAATGACATATGGATCAGAGTGGCGCAGGAGTTGGGCGAACAGGCTTTGTGCCGTGCGTTGCAAAATTCCGGCATAAAACCGCAGGACCTGGGATGCCTGCTGTTTACCACAGTGACGGGAGTAGCCAGCCCGTCGATCGATGGAATGCTAATCAACCGGATGGGGCTTCCGGCGAAGATTCGTCGTACGCCGATTTTCGGCTTAGGCTGCGTGGCTGGAGCTGCGGGCATTGCGCGCGCTTCGGATTACGTGCGGGCCTATCCCAAGCAGGCTGCGGCATTGGTGTCGGTGGAGCTTTGCTCCCTGACGCTGCAGCGCGAAGATCTTTCGGTGGCGAACCTGATTTCCTCGGGACTGTTTGCCGACGGAGCAGCCGCGGTGATCGTGACGGGAGAAGAATTCGAATCGTCGGACCGGGAAATCGATGCGACCAGAATTAAGGGGCCGGAAATCCTGGCGACTCGTTCGATTTTCTATCCCGACACGGAAGACATGATGGGATGGAATATTTCCGAAAAGGGCTTTCGGATCATACTGTCGACCGAGGTTCCGAAGCTGATTCGCGAAAATTTGGGCCGGGACGTGGATGCCTTTCTGGCGGATAACGGGCACAAGCGAAGCGAACTGAAGAGCTGGGTTCTGCACACCGGTGGACCAAAAGTATTGGACGCCTCGGCGGACGCGCTAGGACTGCACAATGGCGAGCTTGATGCCTCATGGGCATGTTTGAAGAAAGTAGGTAATCTCTCTTCGGCTTCCGTGCTCTGTGTCCTTGAGGACGTGATGAAGAACCGGAGGCCAGAGCCGGGAACGCTTGGGCTTCTGGCCGCAATGGGGCCCGGGTTTTGTTCCGAACTGTTACTCCTCAAATGGTGAAAGCCGGCTACCGCATGAAGGAGCAAGCAGGGTTTTGCCGACATTGCACCTCGCGCGCCCTGCGGATTGCCGTGTTTTTTGGGGCTGTCGCTTCTGTGTTGATGGCCAGCCTGGAAGCCACGGCACAGTCGCTTGCCTTCCGACTTGATCCAGCGCATACAACCATAAACTTCACGCTAGGCGATGTGATGCATACGGTTCACGGAACATTTCGCCTGGGACGCGGCACATTGGAATTTGATCCCGCCACGAACAAGCTAGCGGGCGAAATAGTGGCCGATTCGAAGAGTGGCGAAAGCGGCAGCACCTTGCGCGATCGGAAGATGCATCGCGAAGTGCTGGAGAGCGATCGCTATCCTGAAATAGCATTCCGTCCGGACCATATAGACGGCTTGGTAAGGCTGCAGGGAAAGTCTACGGTGCAGGTGCATGGAGTTTTTGCGATTCACGGCTCAGACCATGAGCTCTCAGTGCCCGCCGAAATAGAAATGTCCACCGATCATTGGAGCGCAATGCTCCACTTTGCGATTCCTTATGAAAAATGGGGAATGAACAATCCGAGCACATTGTTTTTGCGTGTGAGTGATTCCGTGCAAATCGATCTGAGTGCGTCTGGAAATGTCATCAGGCGCTGAGCGTGCTGTCAGCGAATTCTGTAAGATCACTCTCAAAATCCATCCTGAGGGACAATTCCCTTTCCTTCTGTGAATTCGTAGCATCGGCCGGGAGCAAGATTTTTATAATCTTCAGTTTTGCCGCTTGGCCAGGAAATGACCACGCTTTCAACGCGGTCACGTTTTCCCAGCCCGAAGGTAAGTGGAAGTTCGGACTGCGAAAGATAACTGGATCCGGTTTTAACCATTCGAGATTGCGTCAATTCTGAAGAGGTGATGCGTACAGTGGCGCCGATTCCGTCGCGGTTGGATTTTGTTCCAACCAGGCGAAAACGAATACTGTGATTCCCGGCAAGCTGATCGTTGCGATAAAGATAGGCGGGGCCGTTGTTAGTGGAAAGCAGAAGGTCGAGATCACCATCCCGGTCAAAGTCAGCGTAAGCCAAACCACGCGCCACTTTAGGCTGGGCAAAGCCGCCTCCAATTTCCGCCGCTACATCGATAAAACCACCGTTCCCGTTGTTAAGGAACAGAAATGGGGGTTGGGCATAGCCGGTATTCCCTTGTATGTTGCGCACGGTTTCATCGATATGGCCGTTGGCGACGGCGAGGTCGAGCCAGCCATCGAGATCGGCATCGAAAAAAACGCACCCAAATCCAAGACTATTTTTGGACGCCGTGCCCACCCCAGATTTCGCGGCAACATCTTCGTAAGTGTTGCCGGCAAACTGGTAGAGACCCGTCATTTCGTTGTCGAAGTTAGTAATCGCCACTCCACTATGACCGGCGTTTGCGAAGTCGGCAGCGTCCACGCCCATGCCAGCGCGAGCTTTTCCCTCGCTGCTGAATGCCAAGCCTGCCTCTACCGCTGCATCTTTAAAAGTTCCGTTGCGCTGGTTGCGATAGAGTTTGTTGGGCTGAGTGTCATTGGCTACCAGAAGATCGGGCCAGCCGTCGTTCCTGGAATCGCTCCCGTCCGCATAGAGCATGGCGACCCCGAGCGACTTGGAACTACTGTCGAAGATGCCGCTGGATGCGGTTACATCTTCGAAGGTGCCATTCCCCCGGTTGCGAAACAGCCAGCAAGTCTGGCCGCGATAGGCTTCAGGAGTGCAATACGATTTATGTTTTCCGTCGAGGGTGCAAAAGACATCTCGATCCGGCGACCATTTCACATAGTTGCAGACGAACAGATCGAGCAGGCCGTCGCGGTCATAGTCGAACCACAGAGCGGAGGTGCTGAAGCCAAATCGCTTGCCTAAGCCGCTGGAATTGGTGACATCGCGGAAGGTTCCCTTGCCGGTATTGCGAAAGAGGCGATTCTGCCCTACACAAGTGATGAGAATGTCGGGAAACCCATCGTTATCATAATCGCCGACCGCCACGCCCATGCCGTACATCTCGATGTCGAGCCCAGAGCGTGAGGTTACATCGGTGAAAGTACCGTTCCGGTTATTGCGATACAGTCGGAGGGTCGAGTGGCGCTGCTTGTGACTTTGGCCGACATTTCCCGGCCCATTTCTTGCCGGCCAATCCATTCCGTTGATGAGAAGAACGTCCTGCCATCCGTCACGGTCATAGTCGAGAAATGCGCAGC
>PLUJ01000340.1:0-1474 GCA_003165455.1 Acidobacteriaceae bacterium
ATCCTGACGGTTATATTATCGAAGTCGGACAGAGCACCGATCTCACCTACGGTTAACGGGGCGGTAGTCCGAAGTCGCGGCGAGTGAGAATTCCGTTGCTCCCTTCGGGTCCGGGTTGAAAAAAATCTCGCGCACCTCGCCCGACGCACGACAGGCGACAGCACCCTTGCGCGCCCACGCCGGTTGCGCGGCCTTCACGATATAGTCGAACGGGCAGACGGAATTCGACAAATGGTCGAAGAAATTGTTGCGGGTGCCTGAGACTTAGTGGGGCGATTTTGAAGAACGCGCGGGAGCAGCACCAGACGGTTGGGGCAGTGCGGGCGATGGTGCGGAATTGAATGTTGCCGCCCATACTTCAAACCCTGGCGCAATCTTGTCTAACCTTTTAATGATGTCCCCAACCGGCAGCGGACGTTCAGGCTGGGCGTAAGCTTGGGGATCACCGGATAGCGGAAACTCTTTCCGCAGATCGCTCAGAAAGCCCAAACCAAGGTTCGGATAAATCTCCCGAATGTGAGCTTCGAACATCCCGTGATACCAACCAGGGTCATCCACGCCCATATAAAGTTTCTCGAAATCCTCCGGCGACGTGTGCTGAGGTCGTATTTTCGAAGGGCGTCCGAACAGATCGAAGACGCGCTTCCACTCCGGCTGCCGTTCCGAGATATAAGCGTAAGACCAATAGCTGGCAAGAAATTCGCTCAGAAAGTGACCTTGCGGGTCGATGCCGAAGTTCAACGTCAGCACGTGACCGAGTTCATGGAAACCAACGAGGTCGACGAACTGGCCGACGGCGGACTCAAAGGAGATTTGGTTGTCTCGCAGGAACAGTCTCAAAGTTTCAGGGGGGATCGATTCCTTGCGCGCCCGGACCAGAGCGAAGGTGGGATTGTCGGAGGTAGCCGGCATGAAGATGACCCGCGGGTTCCCGATGACCATCGCTATACCGTAAGGCTCGCCCGTAACATCCGTCCAGTCCTTGGAATCAAGGAGCGCGAGGATGACGTTCGCCTGCACGTCCAAGTGGGCCTGAAAGTAAGTGTTCATGTCCTCAATTCTTGACTGCAATCTCTCCGCGTGCTCCTTGTGTCCGGCGCTGTAATAGGCTGGGATCTTTCCGTCGATTTTTTGCAGTCCCAACTCTTTCATTCGAGGTAGAAAGTTCGCCTCCTGCGCGGATAAAGTGAAGACGGAGCATAACGCAATCGCCACACTGAGGGCGGTAGCGGCCTGCGCTCGAAATCTCCGCATAGATTTTCCTCTTGTAGCTCGGGTAAGTCAGCCGGAATTTCGATTTTGGCTTCCCAGCTTTCAGGACTATACAGCAATCGCTTCGATTGGGCGGGTGGTCCACCTTTAACGACCTTCTGTGTGCACCGTTCCCGCGGAGGGCGACCGATCGTTGCTTTTTTTTTGCAAGAGCCTGCGCTGAGCCTGTCGAAGGGGTGAGCGGCGATGCTGCGTGTGCTAT
>PLUJ01000340.1:1530-3963 GCA_003165455.1 Acidobacteriaceae bacterium
GCGCATCTCAGCGGCCACGTCGTCGCCGAACTTCTTTTGGATCTCCTTTTGAGTCTCGGGATCGAAGTCGGTCATGTCAAACATCCGGCGAACTTCGACCATTTCGTTATCCTTTCCGGGGATGCGCGCGGCCCATTCCAGCGCCTCTTCGCGCGACTTCACCTGGATGATCCAGTAGCCGCCGACCACTTCTTTCGCTTCGGTAAACGGACCGTCGGTCACTTTCGATTTTCCGTTTTTGAAGGTGACACGCGCGCTCATCGTCGCGGGCGGGGTCAGCCCGTCGAGCGCGAGCAGCACGCCGGCTTTCCCTAGTTCCTCCTTGTACTTGCCCATTGCCTCCATGCTTTTGGATTGCGATGCATGTAGCGCAGCTTTTCCACGCGCTTCTTCTCGGTAAACACAACGAAATCGTAGAAGCGGCGTTGCCAAATGTGTCCCACGGCAACGGGTGTACTCCAAAGCGCGTTCGCCTGGGCACGGGCTGTGGCGCGAAGTTCGCGCAGCAGCCGATGGGCGAAGTCTTGTTTCAAAGCGGCCAGCACCAGTGACGGATTTCCGCGCTCCGGCTCGGTGAAGAGAAAATGGACATGCTCAGGCATGACTACGTAACCGACGACTACAAATTGATGACGCTGGCGGATCTCCTCCATAACTTCGAGGAAGAGATCGCGAGACCGAGGCGTTCCTAGAAGGAGACGGCGTTGAAAACAACTCGTGGTTATAAAGTGCGAGTATCCAGCGCCGTAGAGCGGTGCAGGTTTGTCGGCATGGTTACGATGTAACACGAACGCGGCGATTTGGCTGTGACCAATGAACATGCCAGGGAGAGTTCGCAGCAGCCCACCCGTGAAACTGCCACGGGTGGGGCATCCCGTGCCGTGTTAGAGTACGGCTGGGCCAGCCCCCATGGCGGGCTGCGTCGACTGCGTCCTCTGCCTTCCGCTGGAAAAAGATTTCTTGCTGGTGATCCTGCCGTTCCCAAACCCTGGAACTTAGCCCAGCATTGTTCGACATCGAACATACAGGTGTAAAGGAAGTTGTAATACTCCGGAATCATCATGAACAAAGCCTTCAGTGATCGCGTGCAGGAGTTGTGTGCGTTGATTGCGGTGGAGAAGGATCGAAGCAGGTTCTTCGAACTTGTAAAGGAATTGAATCGACTTCTCAGCGCGAACGAGGGACGAGTCAGGGACGGAAAGGCAGACGAAAAGAACGAGAGCTAATCAAGCACGGGTGATGCGCTCACGTAACCGGTAACCGGTAAGTGAATAGAAAGTGGCTGAGGCCAACATTCTAGTGGAGAACTGAAAGAACATTCTCCGTACGTTCGCCCATCAGTTTTCCCCGAACATACATTAGAAGATTGCGTTAATTACAGGCCTCGGGAGGGGGAGTGAAAAGACTCCTTGCATCCAATCGAAGTGTGACGAGGTCCGTGTGTGTTGAAGGAAATCTTATTATCAGAAAGACCACAAAGCGAAATAAACCGGCCGCTCAGCATCCGGGAACCCGGTCGGACGCCGCCGGGAAAGCCGTGAATAACGTAATTCTTTTGTCGTTACCGAACGATGAATATAACTTGCTGCGGCCCCATCTGGAACCGGTGGATCTGCCGCAACACCTGATCCTGCACGAGCCTGGGGAGAAGATCGAGTTCACTTATTTCCTGAACGAAGGGATGACTTCCCTGGTCGCGCTCAGTGGGGATGGAAGAAGCGTGGAAGTTGGCATCGTCGGGAAAGAAGGCATGGTGGGCATGTCTTTGACGGTGGGGCTGCGGCGGGAAATGTTCCGCGCCATCATGCAGATGTCTGGCAGGGGGGTGCGCATGCGGTCGGACGTGTTTAGAAGTTTGCTGCTTGAGACTCCGGTTCTGCGAGCGGAACTGAACCGCTTCGCTCTGGTGCAGGGTATGCAGGTGGCGCAATTGGCGGCTTGCAATCGATTGCATGAGACCGAGCAACGCCTGGTACGATGGCTGCTGATGTGCCAGGATCGCGTGGACTCGAAACTGCTACCTCTGACGCATGAATTTCTGGCGCAGATGTTGGGCACGGGCCGACCGAGCGTTAGTTTGGCGGCGGCGGTGTTGGAGCATGCCGGACTGATCGAGAACTTGCGGGGAAGCGTGAAGATCTTGAACCGTAAGAGTCTGGAAGCGGCGGCATGCGAATGCTATGGAGTGATCCAGCACTTCAATGGCGGGCTGGGATTAAAGTAGGCGGGGGGCCAAGCACGGTTCTCTTTAGTATGATCCCGAGTGTGTGATCCAACCGTGCGTGATTCAGCCTGTTTGCTTCCTTCGGTCAAGCACTTTAAGTGTCCGGCACTTTAAGGTGACAAGCGGAAAAAAGTGAATTAAGCTTAAATCTTCCTACGCTTGCCACCTGAGCCGGGATGGCGGAACTGGCAGACGCAGCGGACTCAAAA
>PLUJ01000249.1:0-359 GCA_003165455.1 Acidobacteriaceae bacterium
TGTCGAGATAGAAGCGGCCGATCGGCTTGCCGCTATCGATCACGAGCCAGGTTTCGACGGCGGGATCCCAGGAGGGAACATTCTGTTCCTGCTGGAAGCTGACGTGAAAGAGATCGGCGGCGGTGTCGAGGATGCCCTGCTTTACTTCTTTGAACGGGAAGTAAGGACGAACCGATTGAGAGTCGAAATCATATTTGGTGCGGCGAACTTGTTCAGAAAGATATGTGGCTTCATAGCCGTAGATTTCTTTGGCGCCAGGATCAGTCTTTTGCTTTTCGGCGAGCAACATCGCAAACTCGCGTTCGGATAGAGAGCGTGAGGCGTCGTTGACCTGGTTGATGAAGTCGGCGATGTTGTGG
>PLUJ01000249.1:373-5403 GCA_003165455.1 Acidobacteriaceae bacterium
TGGTGAGGACTTCCTGATTCTTCGGATAGGCACGCGTGCCGAAGGCGATCGCCATGCGTTTACGCAGGGAGTCACTTTTCGCGAAGGTGAGTACGGGATAGGCGTCGGGATAATCGGTGGTGAGGTGAACCTTCCCGTTGGCGTCGGGTTTATGGCGGTCGATGTAATCCTGCGGGAGGCCGTCGNNGAGGCAGGCCGTCGAGTTCGGAGGGATCGGCCTCGACGACTTTTTGGCCGTCGGAAATATTGCGGTCGAACATGGATTGTTCTTCGGTAGCCTGGTCGCTCAATTTCTTGAGCCGGGTGCGGGTGGCGTCGTCTTTATCGACACCGGCGAGACGGAATTCGAGGAGCTGATGTTGGATGTAATACTTTGTGGCGGCGTCGGCTTGGGAAACATCGACGGCGGCAAGGGCGGAGTAGACCTCATGATTCAGGGCGATGTTGGTCTGCGCAGCGGTAGCCTTGGTGAGCATGGCCGTGGCGTGATCGCGGAAGGCGGAATCGGGATGGACCTGCTCCATGAGCGCGGCGAGGTAGGCTGCGGAATTGATTTGATGGAAGGCTTCGTCCAGCGGGGCGAGAGTGTTTTCGACGGTGCGCGGGCCTTTGACGGCGAGCAGCGTGTCAATGGAGCCCTGGCCGGCGGCGAGGCGATCGGTTTCGAGCTTCTCGAAGGCAGCGACGTCGGGCTTGGTCGACCAGACGGTGGGCTGGGAGACGGTGACGTTCTGCGCGGAGAGGACCGCGCCAAGGAGTAAAGGAAGACAGAGAACGGTAAGGCGAAGGGCGAACATCATGAAAGAACCTCGCGAGAAGAAACTTTTCTGTGTGAATCGATTTGGGAGCAACATTTAGGCCGAGTTAGGGGTGCGAGTAAATTGTTGATGAGGTGTGGTTACGGTGTCAAGCGGACTGCGGGTAACTTTGACCTATCGTGCCAATCGCAATGGAACGGGAAAGACGGCCATCCTCACTGCCCTTAATGCCCGGACTGCAAACACGCTGGCATATATCGGAATGAGTTTGCTACGAGCGATAGAAATCTCGGATATCGAGCTGCGCCTGCAATACCTAGAGTCTAACCAGCTAATCGACGAGCGCGCCGTCTTCGCTCCAATTCCGAAAGGAAAAAAGAATGGAGAGGAAAGCTGAATGTCGATAACGTCCTTACGAGAACGCTTGGCGCAGCTGGAAGCAAAACAACGGTTTTTGGCAGAGGTTCTAACAAATCGCGTATACAAGAGCCTCACACCCGATGAGTTTCAAACTTATCTTCGGGAGGGCATCCTGCCGCCCTCGCTAGCAGACCGACCACTGCGGCTGGAGGGATCTGATGAAAAAAGGCTCTTGAGTCTGTGGCAGGAAGAACAAAAGATATTTGAGGGACGAAGCGAAAACGAACTGAAATACTACTGTGATACCAGTCTTTGGACTGAGGAACGCGGTCGCTTTACGTATTCAATGGAGGACGGAATTATCTCGTCAAGTGGTGCAAGAACACGGCGGTGGAAGAGATCGCGCGTCAACGCTTGAAACAATGAGCTTAGAGACAAGTCATTTTCGAGGTGGAAAAGTGCGAAGAACACACAAGAAATCGAAAGAAGCTGCAATCGACCCGAATGTGGAGCTTAGGGAGCTGGCGCGGCTGGAACTCAAGAGGCGCGAACTTTGGGGACAGTTGCTCGAAGTTTTGCAACAGCAACAAGAACTTTCACGAGAGACTTACCTGAAAGGGCATACCGGTTCCTTGGGAAAGACTTAGGATTGGCTGGCGGTTCGTTGGGAAGAAGTATTTTGAGTGAAATCGCCTGATTTCAACAGTTGACCGCGAAAATGGCACAATGTCCGAACCCGACCAAAATAAAAGACAGAACTGCGGCTGGCTCTCCTCTTGGACAAGCCAAAAAGCCACACCCTCAGAATACGAAGCGCAGAGCAAACTGCATGAAGCGCGGCTGGGTTAGCGTCGAAAGGTATCTGCCGAACTCTGCCGGGTCGTAAGAGAGCGACGGTTGTGCTGCGCGTACGTCGTAGCGCACCGAATTGGTTAAGTTGAAAGTTTGCCAACTGAACTCCAGACGCTTCCCCTCGCCAAGAACGAAATCCTTGCTCACCCCAGTGTCGATATCGAACATGCCGTCCCCCATCACATTGTTGCGGACTCCTGATTCGCCCGGCCACTCGGGGCGGAAGGCAGCCTCCGCCGCTGTCGGATTTTGGAAAATATCCGGCCCGATGTACGCGCCAGTGGTGCCGTCGATCCTGGCGTTCTTTGGGTTGGACGCAACTGGAGGCAGCCCGTTCGGCTCGGCATCGCCCTCGATGTTCCAGTCGGTTGCCCAGGTGGAACCATTATCGATAGTGATCGGGAAACCGCTGGTCCAGCGGAATACGCCGGAGACGTGCCACCCACCAATCAAGGCATTGAGCAGCGGTGGCGCACCTCCCGCGATCATTTGGCCTTTGCCGAAGGGCAGACGATACACTACGTTCCCGTTAATCTGGTGGTAGGCGTTGAAATCGGAGAGTCCCCGCAAAGACAGCGGATCCCAGGAATTAATGACAATACCGCCCCCGTTCAGGTCGTCGCCCGTTCCACCAGTTCCTTCATAAGGACCGACTCGCTCGGCAGCCGATGCCTCATCAAACGACTTCGATAACGTGTAGTTAAATTGCCCCTGCAGGTTTGCTCCCCAGCGGACGTTATAGCTCACCTGCAACGCGTTATAGGCAGACGTTCCAATATTGCGCCAGGCGTAGAGCGAACTGAACTGGTCATGGAAGAAGCTGTAGGGGCCGTTCTTGCTGTTGGGCAGCGCCGAGCTCAGGCCCGTAATAGAGGCTGGTAAATCTAATTCGAAAAGAGAGAAGGTTTCGTTATGGGGGTAACAGTTCCATAGCTCGTAGACATTCTGAGTGGCGGACGGAGNNGCGCTCAGGGTATTAGCACCGGCCATTCCCGGAAAGATATGCTCCCAAAAGGGTATGGGCTGGATCGAGTTGACGGGGGTGGGGGTGGCGGCGTCAGCGGCCTGGGAGAGCATTGTAGCGGCCTGAAAATACGTCGTCTTGGATGAGGGATCAGTCAAATTGGCAGGCATCGCCAGATCGACCTGCAAAGGCAGACGCCGGCCGATGGTGCCCACATAGGCGACTTGAAGCGATGATCGGGACGTCAGTTGGCGTGAAAGCGAGAAATTGAAGCGGTGCGCGTAAGGAGTCTTCAAGCTCTGGTCCAATCCCCAGTTGATGGCAAAGGATGTATTGCTTGGCGTAAGCGGGAAACCGCCGGGCGGCGTAGGTCCGAATAAACAGCCCGCATCGTTTAGAGACGGGCAGGGCGGTGGCAAGCAGGACTGGGCGGACGACCCCGGAATGAGGCAGGAAAAGCGTGGGGCATTCGCCACCGTCACCACACCTGCGGGATTTCCCAGATCGGTGGAGAGGCCGAAAGAGCCGTGCTGATCAAAGCTGTTCACGATCGGAATGCCGAAGTGGTCGTACATGATGCTGTAGCCGCCGCGAATCGAAAACTGGTCTTTCTTTCCCAGAATTTTTGAGACCCACCCATCGCCGGTGTCCGGCGCCCAAGCCACGGCGATACGCGGTGAAAAATCCTTTTTGTCCCAGTTCCACAGGCCCGGACCATTATTCTTGGGGCCGCCGAGGATAAAAGAAATCTCGCCGGCGTTATTGGCGGAAAGGCCCTGTGAAGCTAATTGGGCGGTGTGGTTGAACCAGTCGGCGAGATTTTGGCTGGTGCAACCGCCGCCCGCAGCCTCCACGCACGGCGCGACCTGCAATCCATTGGTTTCATAAGGCGGAGCTTCCAGTACCCAGCGCAGGCCGTAACTCACGGTTAACCGAGATGTCACTCGCCAGGTATCCTGCCCGTAGAATTCGTAGTCGTTGACCGCGTAGCGGCGGTTGATCGGCGTGCCCTGGGCCAGCGCGGCGCCGCTGCGGTTGTAGTTATAAATGCCGTCACCCTCAGCGAAAATTCCTACCAGAATCCCAGTCGCTTCGTCATAGTTCGGACCGAAGTTGCTATTCACAGCCGGATAGCCGTTGTTGGCCGGATCTAACGGGCTAGGAGTGTTGGCGATTCCGCCCGTGTTCAGATAGACAGGGTTGGTCTGAACATCGGAGAACGAGTCGGCGTAACTGCTGCTGTTGTTGCGAATCAGAAAGAAATCGCCACCGAACTCGAACGTGTGGTTCTTGTGGGTCCAGTTCAAACTGTCGGTGAACTGGTTGGTGGGTACAAAGTAAGTGATGGACCGAGTGAAAGGAACAAGACTGTCGAGCCCAGTCAACTCAACTGCCGGATACTGAGAGACACCGGCGGTCTTCGTTCCCTGGCGGATGTAACCCCAGTGAAAGTTGTTGACCAGCCTGGGGGAGATAAGCGAAGTGAGTCCAACGGTGGAACCCTTGCTGTCATCCAGCAGTGTGGTAGAAGCAGATTGGCTGGGAAACTGCTGCTGTTGGGGCTCCTTGTAATTTTGCGTCTCTCCGCGCCAGAACAGGGTCTCCGTACCGCTGGAGTTGATGTGCCAATCCCCCTTGAGGATGTACGTGTTCTTCTCCCAATTAGCGTTCGAGGAAAACTCATAACCAAGCGTGTTCAACCCATCGCCGGCGTTCTCATTGGCGGCCGGGTATTGTGAAAGGAGGCTCTCGATTCCCTGACTGGCTCCAATTCCGAGCGGGTCCATCGCTTTGATTTGGGCCGGCCCTAGTGCATAGTATCCTGGTTCGATACCGCTCACTCCGTTGACCGTGCCACCCGGACAGTCCGTCGGTACCTGACATAAATACTCGAGATCGCCCGCGCGCAGACTGGCACTGGGCACGAGGCGCAATACGGCGGTGCCCTGGGCTTGCCGAAACCCTTCATAGTTGGCGAAGAAGAAAAGCCGGTTCCTCCGGATCGGCCCACCGAAAGTGACGCCGAACACGTTGTACATAAGCTTGGGCGCCGTGTTGGGTTCGTTACTGGTTTGCTGGGAATATTTCAGGAAAGG
>PLUJ01000249.1:5430-6518 GCA_003165455.1 Acidobacteriaceae bacterium
TTCAGGACGCTGGTAAACGCGTAACCATTGTTCTGGTCGTTGACCCCAATGCCATCCAGGGTGACGTTGGACTGGTCGCTGCGCACGCCATTCACCGCGCCGCTGCGCGTGTCCGTCGTCGCATTCAGGTTATCTCCTAGGTATGCCACGCCGGGCTGAAGACTCAGCAACTCAACCACATTGCGCTGGGCAATGGGTAATTCCGCGATTTGGTCTTGCTCGACAACGTTGCCCAGCGACGCGTCAGTTCGATTAATGAGTGGCGTTTCAGCTTCGACGGTGACCGATGTTGTCGCACCTGCAACCTGCAACCGAATGGGAACGGTGGAGGGGGTACTGACCACGAGAGTTACCTTCGACGCCAGATAGGGCGCAAATCCCGTTGCCTTTACCTCCAGCCGGTAGTTGCCCGGCGGCACATCTAGAAACTGATAGAGCCCGGCCCCGTTGCTTGTCGTTGTCCGCTGCAAGCCGGTCGCCGGGTTGGTCAAAGTAATTTTCGCGCCGGCAACGCTCGCGCCAGACGGGTCAATAACGCTGCCGTTCAGCAGGCTGGTTGATTGCGCCGTCGCCAACGAGGCCACGAACGCCAACACTGCAAACGCCCAGATCGCGCGCTTGGTTCCCCGCATCGAGGGGATGCCAAGCTCGTGCTGCCGACTGCTTGCTCGCTCATGGATTCGCATCATCGACATAGCCTCCAGGAAGGAGACCCTGCGAGCCGAAAACACGTGAGACGAAATCAAACGTGTGTTCTATCGGCGCCCGCACGCGCCTTCCATTTCCTGCGCTTGTTCTTGGGTCGGATCCCGCACTCCCCGCCCGAGTGCCGAGGATTATACCTGAAGATCGTACGAAGGATCATGCCGAAAAATGCAGTCGCGGAGCAATTTTTCTTGTCGGAGGGCAACTACTTATAGATCTGCGTCGGGCCCAATTCTGCGGCGTGCGATCACTCCATCATCGCAAGCTATGTGGCAAAAGTGACTCAACCAACTGGCGAAGTCAGTTGCACCGCAAAGGACACTCCGACCGGTTGCGACCGATTCATCGTTCGACTGTTGATAAATCGCGATTACACGCAATAT
>PLUJ01000102.1 GCA_003165455.1 Acidobacteriaceae bacterium
GTGCGGAAGGGGGGATTTGAACCCCCACGCCTTTCGGCGCCACCCCCTCAAGATGGTGTGTCTGCCAGTTCCACCACTTCCGCACTGGTTGGATCAGGAATCTTCTTATTGTTACTTGAGGCTGACCACTTAATTGCCGCCGCAAGCCTCGAAACCGAAAAGGGATCGCGACTTAACCGTCTAATGGTATCGTGTCTCGCTGCATCCTGCAACGATAACGCAAAGCGCGACGAGTCGTGGGAACGTAAATGCTTTTATAACTTTCCCAGATACTCGATTACGTCTGGTTCCGTCCAATCGACCGCCCCAATAAACTTACGTCGCACCACCCCATTACGATCGATCACATATGTTTCCGGAAATTTAAACGTCCCATACAGCGCGTTCGCTTTCTGGTCGCCATCGCGCACCGCCAGCAAATTTACGCCATGATCGCGCAGAAATCGCTGATAGTTGTTCTGATCCACGTCCACGCTGACCGCTAGCACTGTCACGCCCCGTTGCTTCATCAACTGTTGCATCTGCACCAGGGAGGGCATCTCCTCAATGCACGGCGCACACCACGTCGCCCAGAAATTCAGCACCACCACTTGCCCCTTGAGTTGGCTCAAAGTGACGCTGCGATCCGCGTCCCGAACCGTGAAATCCGGAGCGGCCATCCCGATGCGTGGCGGCCGCGAACCGCTATAGCATCCGGAGAGCAAAAACAAAGTTAAAAGAATGGCGGACAACCTGAGAGAACGAAGCATGCCTTGCACCCCGCTATAATAATAGATCGTACGCATGCCCGCGACCCGCAAGCCCGATCTGAACGCCCAGCAGCTGCCCGTCGTGTCCGTGATCGTTCCCGCACGCAATGAAGAGGCCTCGCTTCAAGCCTGCCTTGATTCGCTCATTGTACAAACGGGTGTGGCCTTTGAGGTCATTGTCGTGGATGATCGCTCCACGGACGGCACCCGCGCTATCGCCGATTCATTTTCGGCGCAGACTGTCCGCGTTCTTGAGGCGGCCCCGCTTCCTTTAGGCTGGACGGGCAAGAATAACGCCGTCGTCACCGGCGCGAGAGTCGCCTTGGGGCGCTGGCTTTTATTCACCGATGCCGATACCATCCACCTCCCCGGATCACTCGCTCGTAGCCTCGCGGAAGCCCAGCAACAAAAAGCCGCGCTGCTCTCCTATTCACCGCAGCAGATCGTAAACGGTTTTTGGCAGAAGGCTGTAATGCCGGTAATCTTCGCCGAACTGGCAGCCGCTTTTCGCCCTTCTGAAGTGAGCAATTCGCGTTCCCGAGCGGCCGCCGCAAACGGCCAGTACATCCTGATCACTCGTGAAGCGTATGAGTCGATTGGAGGACATGCGGCAATTGCTGCAAGCTTGCTGGAAGATGTGGAGTTGGCCCGTCGAGTCAAGCAATCTGGCAGGAAAATATTCTTTCGCTACGCCGCCGATGCTGTCCGCACACGCATGTATCGAACGTTTAAGCAATTGCGGGAAGGCTGGACAAAAAATCTCGCGCTTCTGTTTGCCGCTCCCGTGAGGCTCGCCGCCTTGCGCATGATCGAGTTCGTCCTGATTGTCGGCAGTTCTGCAATCGCGATCATTGCCTCTTTGCGGGGACATTCGCGCCCGGCCATCCTTTCCACCGCGCTGTTCTTGATCTTATTCTCATTGTTTCTAGGGCGAATTCGCCATGCTCATTTCTCGTGGAGCGCAAATTTCTTAGCAATTTTCGGACTTCCTCTCTTCTCGTATCTTCTGCTGCGCTCGAAAAGGTTTCACGACAGCGGCAATGTTACCTGGAAAGGGAGAACGTACTCGGGAAAAACGCATTCACTGGCAACGGCCACGGATCTCTGATTTGTTTATGGTCTATCTCACGCGTAAAGCCGAATTCTCCGCATCGCACGTTTACCACAATCCGGAATTATCTCCGGAAGAGAATCGTCGTGTTTTTGGCAAATGCAATAATCCCAACGGACATGGTCACAACTACATGCTCGAAGTTACGGTGAAGGGTGAAGTGGACCAAACTTCCGGCTTTGTCGTCGATCTCAAACAACTGAAGGAAGTCATGCACCGTGAGGTTCTCGATGCTATGGATCATCGGTTCCTCAACAAAGAAGTTCCCGAATTCTTACATCAAATTCCTACTACCGAAAACATTGCCATTGTCGTGTGGAATCGCCTGGTTACAAAACTCAAAAACGCCACTTTGCACCGCGTTCGCGTCTACGAAACCTCGGATCTATTTGTCGATTTCTATGGAGAATTATGAGGAAAGCCCAACGCTCCGCCGTATTTCTCCGTATCGTTTCTGTTAAAGGTCATGAGGTTGATCAGCAAGCGAAACTCGTTTCATCGCCTAGATGAAAGCCCATCTCTCTCGCCGTTACCGCTTCTCCGCCTCCCATCGTCTGCATAGCGAAGCCATGTCCGCCGCCGATAACCAAGCCACCTACGGCAAGTGCAACAACCCCTACGGCCACGGGCACAACTACGTCTTGGAAGTTACCGTCAGCGGTCAGGTCGACGAAAAAACCGGCATGGTTTGTAACCTGGCGGATTTAGATGGATTCACGGAGCAGGAAGTGCTTTCCCGCTACGGCCATGAGAATTTGAATACCCTGAAAGAATTCGCTTCGGAAGTACCCACCACAGAAAATCTTTGCATTAAGATTTACGAAATTGTGCACCGCAAATTCCCCGGCGTGCATCTTGAAAGGGTGCGCCTGGAAGAAACCATGATGAATTCTTTCGAGTACACCGGTGGAGGGGCACCCAGGTTTTAATTTAATTGCACAATTACACATTATCTCTACCCGATCCGCTTATGAAACCCTTAACCGAACCCTCTACTCTGACGAGCGCCAGCTTTGAAGATCTGATTCAGGAAATGCTTGTTCGCCTCGGGGAAGATCCCAGCCGCGAAGGCCTTCTACTTACTCCTGAACGAGTCCGCAAATCCATGCAGTTCCTCACGCGTGGCTATTCGGAAGATCCGGAAGCTTTGCTGAAGGCAGCGCTCTTCACGGTTTCCTACGACGAAATGGTCATCGTCAAGGACATCGAAATGTTCAGTCTTTGCGAACACCACATGCTGCCCTTTTTCGGAAAAGTTCACGTTGCCTACATTCCCAAGGGCAAAGTCATCGGTCTCAGCAAGGTCCCGCGCCTGGTGGAACTCTTCTCCCGCCGTCTCCAGATTCAAGAACGCCTCACCACGCAAATCGCCGAAACTATTCAACAAGTAATCGAGCCTCAAGGAGTGGGTGTCGTCATCGAAGCCCGGCATCTCTGCATGATGATGCGGGGGGTCGAAAAGCAGCATTCCGCCGCAGTAACTTCATCCATGCTGGGGTGTTTCCGAACCGAGCAGGAAACTCGCCAGGAATTCCTCTCATTGATACGCCAGCGCCCTAACGGAGTGTAGCTCGGTACACCTCTAAGGCGGCTATGAATCTCTGAACTTGTGATCTCGCATTCGCTCGGTGGGGAGTATCGTTTCTTCCCCTCCTAACAGACAATATTTACGCGCCCGAACTTTCCAGCCACGAATTTTCCAGATAAGATACCTCCGACTTGAAATCTCCGGAGGAAACAATGACAAAGATCAAGATTGTAGCCGCCACGTTGCTGACTGCGGCCACACTCACGCTTACTGGCTTTTCCCAGAACGCCGCCAAACCGATGTCCCTCAAGCCTCCGGACAGTCCTTCTCAGGCCGTGCTCGCCAACTGGAACGACATTGGCCGGAAACTCATCGCCATGGCCGAGGATTTTCCGGAAGATAAATACGACTTCAAACCGGTGCCGGCCGAACGCAGCTTCGCCGAACAACTGCTGCATGCCGCCAATGCCAACTATTTCTTCACCAACCTTGCGATGAACAAACCGGCGCCGGCCGAAGAAGATCCTAAGCGCGCTGACTATAAAACCAAGGCTGATATTGTCTCTTTCGTGAAGAAATCCTTCGCCGATGGCGCCGCGGCGATCCAAGCCAAAGGGGACAAGGGTATGTCGGATATCGTTACCGACCCGTTTGGCCGCGAACAAATGCGCATCTCCGACATGGCCTACGGCTTCATCGAGCATTGCGGCGAACATTACGGCCAACTCGCAGTCTATTACCGCGTTGCCGGAATGGTCCCGCCAGAGTCGCGTCCGAAGAAATAGTCAGGATTCTCCGCGATTAACTGGGCTAGGATGTTGCGAAAAAACAGAAAAGCGGAGTAGGAAAACGTGCCCCTTCCTACTCCGCCCGTTGAGTTGAATATCGCTATATAGTTCTACAGTTTTTCGAAAAACTCGCAAGCCGAGCAGGAGATATAAATACCGCCGGGCACGCCTCGCTCGCGATCCTTCATACGCTTTACGATCCGAGTTGACTTGCCGCACTTCGGACAATCCGTGCTCTTGCTGGTATCCATCACCTTCATGCGATCTGCCGTTTTTGCAATCTTTGCTCCAACCGCCATGGTTAATGTCTCCTAATCTCAATTGCGCTTTGAAACACCGCGCTGAATATTTAGCTTGAATGCTTGAAAAATCTGACGCAGGAAGCAGTCCGAAAATCCGCGCCGGAAGAGAATTGCGCAGCGCGTCTCCGCTCCATTCAGATTTTACAGGAAGTGACACAGGCTTGTCCCGCCGTTGACCCAAACCTCCGGCCCTGCTACCGTCATGTGTTTGCCCTTCTGTAGGCGCCCGATTCTGCGGGCGGCAAACCTCTGGCTCTGCCATTACTAAGTTTCGTCGCTTCACGGAGATCATCATGCCTGCCATTAAATTTCGCGGTGTCGATTTCATCCAGTTTGATTCGCTGCTCACCGAAGAGGAGCGCCTGGTTCGCGATACCACCCGCCAGTTCATCGAAGACAACCTCATTCCAATCATCGAAGAGTGCAACCGTGCCGGGCGCTTCCCGCGCGAACTCGTCAAGCCCATGGCGGATCTTGGCTTCTTCGGCGCTTCGCTGAAAGGCTACGGCTGCGCAGGCATGGCCAACGTCGAGTATGGACTGATGACGCAGGAACTCGAACGCGGAGACTCCGGCGTCCGCAGCTTCGTCAGCGTCCAGTCCGGACTCTGCATGTATCCAATCTACGAATTCGGCAGCGAGGAGCAGAAACAGACCTGGCTCCCTCCCATGCAGAAAGGCGAGAAGCTCGGATGCTTCGGATTAACAGAGCCGGGCTTCGGTTCCAACCCCGGCGGGATGCTCACGCGTGCCCGCAAAGTCGGAAAGGAATACGTCCTGAACGGCGAGAAAATGTGGATCACCAACGGCTCCATCTCTGACATCGCCGTGGTATGGGCGAAAACAGAAGACGACAAGATTCGCGGCTTTCTGGTGGAAAAAGGCACACCCGGTTTCAAGGCTTGGGACGTCCACGGAAAATATTCGCTGCGCG
>PLUJ01000126.1 GCA_003165455.1 Acidobacteriaceae bacterium
AGGGAGTGGCTACGCGCGATCGCGAGCTCGTCAGCGACGGGGTGCTGACCGGCTACATTCTCTCGAGCTACTCGGCGCGGCGATTGGGCCTCGCGACCAGCGGAAATGCCGGCGGAGCGCATAATCTCGTGGTCGCGCCGAACACAGCGGGCGGGTTGCAGGCGATGCTCGAGCGGTTGGGCGACGGCTTGCTCGTCACGGAACTCATGGGCCAGGGCGTCAACGGTGTGACCGGCGATTACTCGCGCGGCGCTTCAGGCTTATGGATCTCCGGAGGAGAGTTTGCCTACCCGGTGGAAGAAATCACCGTCGCCGGTAATCTCAAAGAGATGTTTTTCAATATCTCGGAGATCGCAAGCGATCTCGAGTTCCGCGGCTCTGTCGCTTCGCCCACGCTTCGCATTGATGGGCTCACTGTCGGCGGAGAGTAAAATCTTGCTGCCATGAAATTTGCCAGGATTGTCTTCTGGATTGCGGGCATCTGGGGCATCATCGTTCTCACGCCCCTGTATTTCATGTTCAACCTGATTGGCCGCCAGGACCCTCCGCCGATTACTCACCCGGCTTTTTACTATGGGTTCATCAGCGTTGGGCTCGCTTTCCAAGTCGCATTTATCCTCACCGCGCGCGATCCGGTTCGCCTGCGTCCGATGATGATTCCTTCCATGCTAGAGAAGGTCGGCTACGGCGCTACCTTTGTCATCCTCTACTTGCAACACCGATTGACGCCGGGGGATTTAGCGCTGGGCTGCATCGATCTGTTGTTCGGGTTGCTGTTTCTAGTCGCGTTCTTCAGGACCCGCAACTCAAACTACAGCCACTAGACTCCAGAGTACAATCGAACTGCATGGGCGGACTAATCCATCCCAACTCAACGACACAAGAACCTGATACAGGCAAGCGCATCATTGCCATCGCGGTCGTGACTGTCATTGTCATCGCAATAGTCGGCGCGTTTCTTCTGCGCGGACAGCCGAAAGGCGCGAGTGGACCTCCGCCCTACGCGGCCAACCTAAAACTCTCCGATTTCAAAATGAGCGCTGCGGAAAATTTCGTGGGCGCTACCGTTAGCTATGTGGATGGAACAGTCACCAATGCCGGCAATAAGACTGTGACGCATACGGCGGTCGAAGTGTTATTCAAAGACGACATGGGGCAGCTCGCGCAGCGGGAAGACATTCCGCTCCAGGTGCTGAAGACGAACGGGCCGTATCCCGAAGCCGTGGATTTCAGCGTCTCGCCGCTCGGGCCGGGACAGAGCACTGCGTTTCGCCTGACATTTGAAAGCATTTCGGCGCAATGGAACCATCAGGTTCCGGAAATCCAGGTAACGGATGTGACAGTGAAGTGACGATGCGGACCCTGCCAGAGATATGAATTTGGAAGCCAGAAACCTCGTTTTGTCCGGCAAGTACATTCGGCTGGAACCCCTAGACTATCGACACATTGATGACCTGGTAACCGCCGCGGCGGTTGATCCAACACTCTATCAGTGGAGTCCCGTGCCCCAAGGGAAAGGTGCAGCAACCAAGTACGTGAATACTGCGATTGCGTGGCGCGATGCTGGCACTGCGGTTCCGTTTGCGATTATCCGATTGCAGGATGAACGTGTGATTGGATCCACCCGTTTCTGGAATCTGGAGCGGTGGGAGTGGCCGCAAGACCATGCGCGGCACGGGTCGGCACTCGACGCCTGCGAGATTGGGTACACCTGGTTCACCGGTTCCGCAGTGAGAACCGGAGCGAATACTGAAGCGAAAGCGCTGATGCTGGCGCAGGCCTTCGACGTTTGGAATGCACTGCGTGTCTGCCTGCATACGGACGCGCGCAACCTGCGTTCCCGCGCTGCAATCGAACGCATTGGTGGAAAGCTTGAAGGAATTCTTCGCGCACATCGCATGGCCTCAGATTTCACGCCTCGGGACTCGGTTTGCTATTCCATCATCGCGGAAGAATGGCCCGCTGTGAAGGAGAGGCTGAGTCGACTTCTGAATCGGGGTTGAGAAACTCAGACCTCCGATCAAGCTCAACCTCAAATCTTTGTCGGTACAATGCAATCATGTCTGAAACAAAACCATTCCGCTTGACGGAGTCGGTAAAAGCTGCGGGTTGAGCGTCCAAGCTGAGTCCGGCGGCGCTGGACACGGTGCTTGGGAAATTAGCCCGGCAACACGACCCGAACGTTCTAGTCGGCTTCGACCAAGCCGACGACGCCGGAGTGTATCAAATCGGCCCCGATCAGGCGCTGGTTCAGACTGTCGATTTCTTCACTCCCATCGTCGACGATCCGTACACCTTCGGCCAGATCGCGGCCACCAATGCACTGAGCGACGTGTATGCGATGGGCGGGAAACCACTCACTGCGCTCGCTCTGGTGTGTTTTCCAGAGAAAGCCGATCTGGAAATCCTAGAGCGCATTCTAGCGGGCGGCCTCTCGAAAATGATTGAGGCCGGATGCACGGTGATTGGCGGCCATAGTATCCGCGACGAGGAAACGAAGTTCGGCTACGCGGTCACGGGAGTTGTGCATCCCAAGAAAGTTCTTTCCAATGCTGGCGCGCAACCCGGCGATGCTCTGATCTTCACCAAGGCGCTGGGTACAGGAGTGATCTCGACCGCAATCAAGAAAGGCAAAGCCGAAACGGCGTGGATTGAAGCTGCCGTGCAGTCAATGACCACATTGAACAAACGTGCCGCGGAAGTAATTCAAGAAAGCGGATTTCGCGTTCATGCGATGACCGACGTTACCGGTTTCGGACTGATTGGCCATGCGCGCGAGATGGCGCTGGCAAGCGATGTGGGATTGAGATTTTTCTCAAAGCGAATTCCGGTTTTGCCGGGAGCCCTGGACTGCATTCGCGCAGGTTATATTCCTGGCGGCCTCAAGAATAATCGCGATTTCGCCGAATGCTGCGTGGAGTACGAACAGGAAATTGCAGAATACCTTAAGGCACTTCTTTTCGACCCCCAGACCGCCGGAGGATTGTTGATTTCAGTTGCGGCGAAAGACTCCGCCCGGCTCACAGATTCCCTTAAGAGTGCGGAGATCCCTGCGATAGAAATTGGCGCTGTTGTGGCCGCCAACAAACCGCTTATCATCATAGAAGGCTGATGCAAGGCAATCTTGCTATCAGTTTACGCGGGTAAACTCCCAGATATGCGCGAGATGGTGATCGTCATGTTCGGCCACGAAATATAAATGATCGACTAGCCGCATCGGTGTTTTTAAACGAGGGTGGAGAATAGACCGGGTCCATAGCAACTCGTCCAAGCCATCCGCGCGCTTGAGAAGTCTTTCCCTCGCGCTGCGGAAACTTGCCAGGATCTGGTCCAGCGAACGCGCGTTGTAATTGGCATCGTCGGTCTTTCGATTCTGCAAATCCGTCACAGTAAGTTGAGCGCCGCCGGCTACGTAATCCTCCACTCGCGCCAGCCACAAAGGTTCCAGGTCAAGCAGGTGACCCGCGTGCTCTTGCGCGGACCACTTTCCCTGCTGCTTCCGGGTCAGAGTTTCCCGAGCACTGACGCGCAGCAATTCCTCGAGCCTTGCAGGAGTGCCGCGCAGACGTGCCCGCACATTCGGGTGCAACTCCACCGGGAAGGAAAACTCGAACTGGCGCTCGAACCAGAGTGATATCTGACTCATAGATTCCACCGGCGACGGACTAACTTTCAGGACAAACTTCAATGAATGATGCGCTAGCACGAGAAGCGACTCACAAATTACTGCCATCGCGAGGTCGTGTGGATGCATCTGTTAACAATAAGGACGCGATAGTCCTTAAGTATTATTCTGTTTTTTGCAAGGAGCGGTCATGCAATTTCGTGAACTAGGACGCAGCGGTTTGAAAGTCTCGGCCGAAGGCCTGGGCTGCATGGGGATGTCGGAATTTTACAGCGGTCGCGATGATGACGAATCAATGGCCACCATTCATCGTGCCCTGGAACTGGGCATCAATTTTCTGGATACGGCGGATGTGTACGGGCCATACAAGAACGAAGAGCTCGTTGGGCGCGCGATCAAAGGCAAGCGTGACAAGTTTGTATTGGCCACGAAGTTCGGGATTGTCCGCGACCCGGCTCATCCAGAGGTTCGAGGGGTCAATGGCAAGCCCGATTACATCCGGCGCTCTTGTGAAGGTAGTTTGAAGCGGCTCGGCGTGGAAACGATCGACCTTTATTATCAGCACCGCGTCGATCGCAGCACCCCGATCGAAGAAACCGTCGGAGCCTTGGCCCAGTTGGTACAGGAAGGTAAGATCCGGCACATCGGGCTTTCTGAAGCCTCTCCGCAAACTCTACGTCGGGCGGTAAAGGTTCATTCCATTACCGCTTTGCAAACCGAATTTTCCCTTTGGAGTCGCGATCCGGAGGATGAGATCCTCGCTACTTGCCGGGAGCTTGGGGTCGGCTTTGTCGCCTACAGTCCGCTCGGCCGCGGATTTTTGACAGGACAATTCCACCGCTTTGAGGATCTTCCGCATGACGACTATCGCCGGAATTCGCCGCGATTTCAGGGAGAGAATTTCAAGAAGAATCTGGACCTGTTGCATCGCGTGGAAGAAATTGCTTCGGAGAAGGGCTGTAAGCCCGCGCAGCTGGCTCTGGCATGGGTTCTCGCGCAGGACAAGAACATCGTGCCTATTCCTGGCACTAAGCGGCGCAAGTATCTGGAAGAGAATGTAGCGGCTCTCGATGTCAAGATCAGCGAAGAAGATCTTCAGCGCATCGATGAAATTTTCCCCACTGGCGCTGCCGCGGGACAGCGCTATCCAGAAAGCATGATGAGCAGCGTCAACGGATAGGTCGTCGACGCATCGCCAAGCAAAAACTAAGGGCGGCCGATTAGGCCGCCCTTGATTTTCAGTGACGAGTGGAACCTAGGCTCGCGCCGGACTTTCCCCGCCCTTTGCAATTCCCCGTCCCGGCTCTGGCTTCAAAACTTGCTGAACACCATCCTCCTTGGAAGGTAATTTCATCGGAGGCAACTCCTTGCCTTCGACCAGCAGCATCACTTCGGAAGCATCCAAAACCTCGCGTTCCAGCAATGCAGCGGCAATTTTCTGAAGCGTGTCAGGATTACCCTGCAGGATATTCTTGGCGGTTTCGTATCCGTTATTCACCAGCTTGCGAACCTCGCCATCAATCTTGATGGCGGTATCTTCACTGTAATCACGGTGTTGAGTAATTTCGCGTCCCAGAAAGATCTGCTCTTCTTTCTTACCGAAGGTCAGCGGTCCAAGATCGCTCATGCCCCACTCGCAAACCATCTTGCGCGCCATTTCAGTGGCCCGTTCAATGTCATTGCCCGCGCCAGTGCTCATCTGATTGAGAAATAGCTCCTCCGCGATGCGCCCTCCCATCAGAATCGCCAGATCCGTCTTCAGATATTCCTTGGTGTAGTTATGACGGTCGTCGATCGGCAATTGCATGGTCACGCCCAGCGCCATTCCGCGAGGGATGATCGTAACTTTATGCACCGGATCAGAGCCGGGCAACTTGGCAGCCACCAACGCATGCCCCGCCTCGTGGTACGCGGTCACCTTCTTTTCATCGTCGGAAAGAATCAGCGACTTGCGCTCCACGCCCATCAGAACTTTATCTTTGGCGACTTCGAAGTCGAACATCAACACAGCCTTGCGATTCTGCCGTGCTGCCGCCAACGCCGCTTCGTTCACCATGTTCGCCAAGTCTGCGCCGGAAAATCCTGGTGTGCCTCGGGCCAGCACCTGAAGATCAACATCCTCGGCGAGAGGGATTTTGCGGGTATGCACTCGCAGAATCTCTTCTCGACCGCGCACATCCGGCCGGCTCACAACCACCCGCCGGTCAAAACGCCCGGGGCGAAGCAACGCTGGGTCAAGCACGTCTGGCCGATTCGTTGCGGCCATCAAAATGACGCCTTCGTTCGATTCGAACCCGTCCATTTCCACCAGCAGCTGATTCAAAGTCTGTTCGCGCTCATCGTGACCGCCGCCCAAACCAGCCCCACGATGCCGCCCGACCGCATCGATTTCATCGATGAAAATAATGCATGGTGCATTCTTCTTGCCCTGCTCGAA
>PLUJ01000218.1 GCA_003165455.1 Acidobacteriaceae bacterium
TGCGCGGCGCGGAGTGCGAGCCGGTGGCAATCTTCTTGAGATCGGTACCGCAGACGCCGCAGGTGTGAACGCGAAGAAGCAGTTCTCCCGGAGCGATTTGCGGAACGGGAACGGTCTCCAGGCGAACATCATTTACGCCGCGATAGACGGCTGCCAGCATGGTGGCTGGGATGGTTTGTTTCTCTTGATGAATTGCGAATTGATCGGCGATGGCCATTCTAAGTCGAGTTTTTAGATGAATCCGATTCGATTTGGCTTCACAGGCCCCCGATTTACTTTCTAGCTTCCGCGCCGCTCAGTTGGTCCTTGTTGTGGAGTTTCGTTGTGAAATCGAGTTCCGACTTAAGATTCGCGGTGAGTGCCCGAGCGGCTTGAGCACTGTTGCGGGCAAGGATAGCCACGCGGTTCCAGAGCCACGGGCGCACAGCCGTGAACAGCACAAAGCTTGAAGTTCTAAACTGGCCCTCAGTGGTGATGAAAGCGGCCATACCGGGTATTTCAAAATCAAACTCATCGGAAATCACTTTCGTCGCGGTGAAAGAGAGTCCGTGAGCGGCAGCGGCCGAGGCTACGGCAGCTGATTCCATGTCAACCGCACGGGCTCCATAGGCCTGAGCCAGTTTAGCTTTCTGCGCGACTCCGGCGACTTCCATGAATGTGATCAGAGTGCCTTCACGGCCTTCCAGTGGGATGCGGCTGCCGTCGCGGGCATCGAGTATGAGCGACGGCGAGAAGGCATCTCCCACCCGGAGCGTGGGATCGAGAGCGCCCGCGAATCCAACGGACTTGATCAGCGTCGGGTTGAATAGGGCGATCGCGGCTTCCGTGGCGCGGCGCGCGGATTCGGCGCCGATTCCGCCGCAGATTAGAACTTTGTTGTCATGTTCGAAGAAATTGAATGTGCGGCCTTCGTGCTCGCGGCGGAGTCGCTTCCAATTTTTGATGAGCGGGCCAACTTCGCGCTCGAGAGCGGCTACGATGACGGTTTTACACATAGGCGTTGGCCCGGAACCACTCTACGGCGCGCCGCAGGGCGTTGTCTGCGGGTACAGTTTTCCATCCCAGTTCGCGCTCGGCCTTCGCCGAACTGGCCCACATTTTTTTCTTTCCCATGCGGACGGTTTCAACCGTGGCGCGCGGTTCGCGTCCCAGCAGGCGACCGGAGAAGGTTTCATCCACCAAACCGGCTGCGTAGGCGACGAAGTAGGGGAGCTTCACGGTCGGTGAGGGCACTCCCGATATTGCGCCGAGTTTGTCCAAGATTTGCTTGAGGGTTAGATCCTCGCCGCCAAGGATGTAGCGCTCCCCGCTCCTGCCTTTTTCCATTGCGGCAATGTGGCCCAAGGCGCACTCGCGGACATCCACTAGGTTTAATCCCGTTTCGACGTAGGCGGGGAATTTGCGTTTGAGGAAGTCGAGGATGATGCGGCCTGTGGGAGTGGGTTTGATGTCCTGCTCGCCAACTGGAGTAGTTGGATTCACGGTTACAACTCTGAGGCCGCCTTTGCCCGCTTCGAGAGCAACTTGTTCCGCCATGAATTTAGAACGCTTGTAGTGGCCGATCATGTCGGAGAGCGACACGGGAGAGTTTTCGTCTGCCGGATGGCCGTTGTTGGTAAAGCCTATCGTCGCGACGCTTGAAGTGTAGACGACGCATCGGATAGCATTTTTTCGCGCGGCGGCGAGAATAGCACGCGTCCCTTCCACGTTGGAAAGATACATTTCCTGTGGATCGCGCACCCAGAGGCGGTAGTCGGCCGCGACGTGGAATACGACTTCGCAGCCGGCCATGGCTTTCTCGAGCGACGCGGCGTCGCGAAGGTCTCCCGTGGCAGTGTCAGCTCTCAGGCCTTCGAGGTTTTTTAGGTTGCTGGTACGGCGAACCAGAAGGCGTAGATCGGCTCCCTGCTCCGCTAGCACGCGGGCTACGTGGGAGCCAAGGAATCCGGTAGCGCCTGTGATGAAGATTGACATTGAACAATTGGCAGTTGGAAGTTTCCCCGAACAGCTTACCTCAGACGGATAGTTTGCTCGGCGGAACGCTGGCAACCAAGGCGTGAGATAAAACTCGGAGTTTAGCGGCCAGTCATTGTGACGTTTTAGTCTTGGGTGGTCCGACGCTTGGCCCGATGAGGGGTGCTTGTTAGTGCACGATCCGGCAGGCCGCCTGTACGCCGCACAGCACGCGTGGTACTGAGGATGCCCCGCAAAGCTTCATTGACGGCATTCTCCGTTGGGAACGCCTTGGCAACGTCCGGATTGAGGACCACAACATTTGTGCGTTGCTTGTAACGATCATAGTGTTTACCTCGAACGCCGTTTTTCATCGATGCGAAGTCGTACTCCGGCCGCATGTCATTGTCTTTATGCCGATCAGTCGCCTTCTTCATAAAAGTTTCTCTCCCGGCGCGTTACAGTGCGCGCGCTGATGATTCTTATTATCTCCCGATTTTCAGTATGAGCGACCACAAGAACCTTACGGCTTACGGATGAACCGATGGTGAGGAATCTGTTTTCGGATGTGGAAGGATCCTCGTCTGCGAAGGTCATTGCCAGTGGGTCGCCGAAGACAGTTGTTGCGTCGCGGAACCCAACGCCGTGCTTGCGCCGATTCGTGGCATCTTTACGTGGATCCCATTCAAAGTTCACTTGTGGGTCGCTAATTTCCAGTCTTCTCCATCACCTTGGCGTAAGTCGTCAACGCGAGGAGCGGGAAATACTGGCGATATAAGTGATACTTCAGATAGAAGACACGGGGAAATCCGGTGCCGGTGAAGAATGGTTCGTCCCAAGATCCATCTTCTTTTTGGGTGCGCATCAGGTAGGCCACGCCGCGTGCGACCGAGTCGCTGCGCGTGTCACCAACCGCGAGCAGGCCCAGAATCGCCCATGCGGTTTGCGAGGGGGTGCTCTCCCCCACGCCGCGCAAGGCAGGATCATCGTAAGAACCCACACTTTCGCCCCAGCCGCCGTCCGCATTTTGCACCATGCGCAACCATTCCGCGCCTTGCTGAATGCAGGGCTCGTGATTGTCCATGCCGATGGCTTCAAAGCCGCGCAGAACGAGGGCAGTGCCGTAAATATAGTTCACGCCCCAGCGGCCGAACCAGCTTCCATCGGGCTCCTGCTCGCTGCGGATGAACTGAATGGCACGCTTCGCGGCTGGATGATTCTGGTCATAGCCATAAGTCGCCATCATCTCAAGAATGCGTCCGGTGATATCGACGGTGGGCGGGTCGAGCATGGCGTTGTGATCGGCGAAGGGCACATACTGAAAGACCATGCGGTCGTTATCTTTGTCGAAGGACGCCCAGCCGCCGTTTTTGCACTGCATTGAGAGGATCCAGTCGATCGCGCGCTGCACCGACTCGCGCTGGTAGCGTCCATTGGGATGCTCGACGCGGCTCAGAGCCAGACAAACCATCGCGCTGTCATCCACATCCGGATAAAACTCGTTGTTGAACTCGAAGTACCATCCGCCCGGCTGCGCGTGCCGGCTCTTCACCGCCCAGTCGCCCTTGTGCCGCACTTCCTTCGATAGCATCCAGTCAACGGCCTGCAGCAGCCGCGGATCCTTGCGATCCAGGCCAGCTTCGCCCAACGCATACACGGCATACGCCGTATCCCACACCGGAGACATGCACGGCTGCATCCGGAACGTCGCCTCCGGATAGTCCTTCGTCCCCCCCGGCTCATCGATGCCCAGCTTCTCAAACTCATCGCGCGCGCGAATCACCTGCGGATCGTCCAGCGAATACCCCAGGCACCGCAGCGCAATAATCGAGTTCAGAATGGCCGGATAGATCGCGCCCAAACCATCGGACATCTCCAGCCGCTCCAGCATCCACTTCTGCGCCTTCTTCAGCGCCATCGAACGCAGCGGCCGAATGTGAATTCTCTCGAACCAGTGGATTATCCGGTCGAGGAAGATGAAGAAATTCCGCCAGCTGACCCTATGGGTCTTATCCCACTTCAACCGCAGATCGGCGTTCTCGCGCCCACCCACAAATAATTCGCTGATCCCATGCTCCGGCGGAATCCTCTTGTACGGCTTCTTCGCATAAGCAATCGAGAGCGGAACCAGAATCGCCCGCGACCACGAAGAAATTTCGTAGATATTGAACCAGAACCAGTTGGGAAAGAGAACAATCTCGGGCGGGATCGCCGGGACCGCGTCGTAGTCGTATTGCCCGAAGAAGCACAGATAGATCTTGGTGAAGGTATTGACTTCGGTCACTCCGCCAAGCTCAAGAATTTTCCTGCGGGCGCGTTGCAACACCGGGTGGTCGGCTTTGTATCCAGCCAGCTTAAGGCCGAAATAGGCTTTGACCGAGGCGCTGACATTCGACGGACCGGCAGCGTAGATGCTCCATCCGCCATCTTCGTTCTGATGTTGAATGATCCAGTTGGCGGCACGCTGAAAGCGAGCGGGGTCGCCGGTTCCGAGCAATGTATGAAGAAGAATGTAATCCGACTCGAGGGTGGTATCGGCTTCGAGTTCGCCGCACCAGTAGCCGTCCTCGTGCTGCTCGGAAAAAAGATTCTCGCGTGCGGCTTTAATGGCGGCGGAAACGCGGCTGAACAAGCCATCGATTCTGCCAAAGTGAAGTTGAGGTGCGGAGGCTAAGTTTGAGTCGGGGGAGTTTGTATTCATGAATAGTCGGCTCCGTTAATCCGCGGTAGCGCTGGCGGGCGCAGCGGCGATCGCTTCCACGATCTCCGGTGGCAAACCAAAGCGGACGTTTTCCGGCATCACTTCAAGTTCCTGCACATTGTCAAAACCTTTGGCAGCGAGAAATTTTAAAGTTTCCTCGACCAGGCATTCGGGCGCCGAGGCTCCGGCGGTTAATGCGATCGTCTGCACGTCGATCAACCACTGCGGCTCAATATCGCGGCAGCTATCGATGAGATGGGCGTTCGTGCCAAGATTGCGCGCGACTTCGACCAGACGGTTCGAATTTGAGCTGTTCTCCGAACCCACGACCAGCAGCAGATCGGCTTCTGAAGCCACCTGTTTTACGGCCACTTGACGGTTTTCCGTGGCGTAACAGATATCCTGCGCAGCCGGACCTTTGATATTGGGGAATTTTTTCTTCAGAGCGGCGATGATGTCTTTGGTCTCGTCGAGGCTCAGGGTAGTCTGAGTGAGATAGGCCACACGGTTGGGATCCGGAACGGAGAGCGACGCCACCTGCTCGGGATTGCCGACGACCTGCGTGACCAGTGGAGCTTCGCCCAGGGTTCCAATGACTTCATCGTGATCGTGATGGCCGATGAGAATCAGCGAATAGCCTTCTTTGGCAAACTTCACCGCTTCGACGTGAACTTTCGTGACCAGCGGACACGTAGCATCGATCACGCGTAATCCGCGCTTGGCGCTATGCTGGCGGACGTCCGGAGACACGCCATGCGCGCTGTAAATGACGCGCTCACCATTAGGGACTTCGTCTTCGCTATCGACAAAGATTGCGCCTTTGCCGCGCAGCTCATCGACCACAAAACTGTTGTGGACGATTTCCTTACGGACGTAGATGGGCGGACCGAAAGCCTCCAGAGCGATACGGACAACGTCGATGGCGCGGACCACGCCCGCGCAGAAGCCGCGCGGCTTCAATAGAAGTACTGTTTTCCCCTGGCTACTAGGCGGCATTGACTCTCCCATTACTCAGATCGCTCGCATCGCTTTTAAGATGCACAAATGCGAGCTGAAAAGGACACTTATAAAGGTACAAGATTCCCGATGATTCCCTGCTCATAAACTACTGGAAAGCATCATTATGGTCAACGTAAGCCCAAGAAAGGGCAAGGATTAACAGGGAAAGGAGGATATGAGCCGCTGAATGGTCACTGGGATGGCATCTCGCTTCCGCGTTTACCACAGCCGCTTAATATCGTATCGATCCAAAACGGCATCGGCACTGACGATTGGTATGTTCAAGGACAGAGCCTGGGCCACCAGGACCCGGTCAAATGGGTCGCGATGGTGAAGAGGTAGCAAGGCGGAACGGATGGCTGCGTCTAGTGTAATGGGTAATTCCGAAAAGAACTCGCGTCGAAAAAGACGCGCGAGCGACTCAGTAATAATCCCGGGTTCCATCTTGCCAGCACTGATTTTTATGGCGATTTCCCACCCGACGATAGCCGACACCACAATATCGTTGTCTCTATCTTCAAGGATAGCCGAGGCGCGCTTGGAGAGCCGCGGCGCGTCTTCCAACCACCAAATCACGGCGTGCGTATCGACAAGAACCTTCAAGTTTGAATTAGTCCCACAGTTAAGCGGCGCTAAACTCAGCCAGCGCGGCTTACTCGAAACCTAAATCCTTCATTTCCCGATCCGTGAGAGGGTCAAAGGCATCCGCGGTATAGGAGATTTTTCCCTTCAAGGCTCCGGGAGTTCGCTTTCCTGGGTGCGCGGTCGGCAGGGCTACCAGCTTCACAACTGGCTGTTTTCCACGCGCAATCACAATCTCCTCGCCTTTACAGGCGCGCTCGATGAGTCGGGAAAGCTGGGTTTTCGCCTTGTGGATAGTGATGGTTTCCATTGCTTTAATTAGCTAATCAATCTTAGCTAAGTAATCCAGCGGCCGTCAATACATTTTCGATTGCAGGGCGAGCCGGCTAAGACTAACCATTGGACTTAATCATTTGTTCCGCGTGTTTGCGGGAGGTGTCGGTAAGCTTGGCGCCGCTCAACATGCGCGCGACTTCTTCGGTACGCTCTTCGCCGACGATGGGGCGGATGGTGGTGCGGGTGCGTCCATTGCGCTCTTTCTTCTCGATGACATAATGATGGTCGGCAAAGGTGGCGATCTGTGGCAGGTGCGTGACGCAAAGCACCTGATTGGAACGTGCCAGCGATTTCAGTTTCTTGCCAACAGCTTCCGCGGCCCGGCCTCCGATGCCGGTATCGATTTCGTCGAAAACCATGGTCCGCTGGCGAGAGGCTAAAGGCCGAGGGTGATCTGAGTTACCCACGCGACTCTTGAGGGTCGCTTTTCCAGTTGTTCCGATTTCTTTTCCGTTGGCTTGTTGCTTTCCCGACTCAAGGCTTACTTTCAAAGCCAGCATTACGCGGGATAATTCTCCTCCGGAAGCGACGTGCTCGAGTTGGCGCAGGGGCTCGCCAGGATTCGTCGCGATCATATAAACGACTTGGTCAATGCCAGCGGGAGTCCAGTTCCCTTCCTCCTGCGAGCTGGAAATTTCGATGCGGAACTCCGACCGCATGGCGAGATCGCCGATCTCTGCTTCGACAAGTTTTTCCAAGACGCGGGTTGCTTCCTGGCGTTTTTTCGATAGTATCCGCGCGCCTCGCAAGTATGTGGCGGCGGCATTTGCCTGTTCAGCTTTTAGTTCGCGGAGGATCTCATCTTTGTTTTCAATTTCAGAAAGCTTTCTCGCTACATCCTCTCGGAATTTAATTACGTCATCCAGAGCGGGGCCGTACTTTCGCTTTAGGCGATCCAAGGATGCCAGCCGGTCTTCCACCGATGCCAGATGTTCGGGGGATGCGTGAATTCCTCCGGCATAATCGCGGACCGTTGCACCCACGTCCTCCACACTGATGCGAGCGGTTTCGAGTGCTGCAAGTGCCTCCTGAAACTTTGGTTCGTAGCGCGCCAATTCTTCAATTTGCTTCTGAGCGGAACGCAATGACGCAGACGTGGAAGCATCGCCCTCGTAGAGCAGATCAAAGGCCTGCATAGCGGCGTTATAGATTTTTTCGGCGTTAGCGAGGACCCGCTTTTCGGTTTCAAGTTGTTCATCTTCGCCGAGCTGCGGTTTGGTTTCCTCGATCTCACGCTTTTGGAACGTCCAGAGATCGACCAGGCGCAGCCGATCCTGCTCATCCTGTTGCAAGCCTTCGATGCGTGCAGAGATTTCCTTCCAAAGGTTATAGGCTGAGGAAATCGGAGCAATCTCACTTTGGGCAAAACCGTCCAGCAATCCCAGCCGAGCGGGAGCGTCGAAAGCAAGGATTGATTCATTCTGCGCGTGAATCACGGCGAGATAAGGCGCCAGTTGCCGCAACACGGCCACTGTGGCGGGTTGGTTATTCACGAACACGCGGCCTTTGCCGCCTGAGGCAATCTCGCGCCGAACGATCAACGAACCATCGTCCGATTGGTCTAATCCGTTCCGTTCGAGGACCGTGTCGATCGAATCCGTGGCGCTGTCTTCGCACTCGAATACTGCGGAAACAACAGCGCGGTCGGCCCCGGTGCGAATGACGTCGCTCGATGCTTTTTCGCCGAGGAGCAAGGCCAGTGCGTCGATCAGGATGGACTTCCCAGCGCCAGTTTCGCCGGTCAGCAGGTTCAGGCCGGAGGCGAACTCCACCGCGGCGTTATCGATGACCGCGTAGTTTTCCAGCCGCAGTTCAACCAGCACAGAGCACCCTGGATTCTGGATCAAGTTTTGCGCAGCATACCATGAAATCGTACGGTGGGTGCCTAGCGCGATCGAAGTAGCTGCAAGGCGGGGCTATAACTGAGAGTTCATTCGGATAGGTCCACAAACCGTTTTACCTCAGATTGGCATCTACTCATAGCAGTAGGCGATAGAGGTAAGCTAGGACAGGTCAGTTCATCGGGAGGAAGAGTGCGCTGCGGACGATGCGGGAGTGAGAACGACGAGCCGAATCGCTTTTGCGGGATGTGCGGAGCTCCGCTGGCGGCTTCGCCAAAACCTGTGGCCCCGACGGTTAGCAGACCGATAGTCAGAAGAGAAGAAGCCATGCCAGCGATGGTCGAGACCGCGCCTCCAATCCGTTCTGCGCCGGAAGCAACTAGACCGGAAGCAAGTAAAGTAGTCCAAGCTCCTGCGAAGGCGGCCCAGCCGGTTCAGGAAGAGTACATGCAGGTGCCGGCAATTAGCGGGCCCTCGTTCCTGGGATTGAACAAGCCTGCCGCCCCGCGAAATCCGGCGCGTCTCGTAGAGGACCGCTTTGAGGATGATCAAGCGGCTTCGCGGATTCCAGACTCGCGCGAGCGATACTCGAGCAGTGTCGATTACCTTCTGGAGGATGAACAGGAGCCGAAACGGGGTTGGGCCAAGCTGGCGGCAGTCGTAATCGCTCTGGCTTTGCTGGGAGGCTTCGGATACTTGCGATGGAGACAGGGCGGATTCGACTGGCTTACCAAAGATTATAAGACTAAGCAGTCGGCGGAGGCGACGCCCGGCACAACCGATGCAGGAGCGGGCACGGCTGCGAATTCCGCACCTGCCGATGGCGCTCCTCCAAATTCAGCAGCTCCGAATCCTGTGGCACCGACCGGGAATGCGGAGGCAGCGACTGGTACCGCTCCACTGAACGGAAGCGCGCCTGGTGACGCGGTAGCGGGCGCGGCGACGACAGTATCCAATAGCACAGCTCCAATCGCGAACCCTCCCGACGGAGCCGCTGCCAACCCCACCGGGACCGTAACGGCCAAGCCTTCTGCGGAAAATGCCGGCAACAATGCGACTAGCGACGAACCTGATACCGATTCAAACACAGCCAGTTCCGACGCGCGCTCAGCCCCGGTCGAAACTTCCGATACAACACCTCCGTCCAAGGCAGATGTTTCCAACAGAAAACTGCGAACGCCTAAGCCAGCTCCGACTACGCCGACCGATCCTACTGCCGAGGCAGAACGATATATCTACGGCCGTGGTGTTCCGCAGGATTGCGACCGGGGATTGAGGCTGCTGAAACCGGCGGCGGCGCATTCCAATGTGAAAGCGATGATCACGCTAGGCTCTTTGTATTCCTCGGGAACATGTGCACCGCGAGATTTACCGACCGCTTATCGCTATTTTGCGTTGGCCTTGCACGAGCAGCCGGAAAATCCTTCCCTGCAAACTGACCTGCAGAATATTTGGGCCAAAATGACTCAGCCGGAGCGGCAGCTGGCGATTAAGCTCAGCCAGTAGAGCTTCGCCAATCGCGGATTGCGAGATCAAGAGCTTTCCGGCGTTAGTGACGTCAATGTCGCAACGGGCCTGATGTTACTTCTGGGTTCGTAGACGGTCGACTTGCCCTCTCAAGGTAGCGGCTGTTATGTTTTCGCAACAGCCCCGCGAAAGAGGTTAGCATCTTAACTGTGCCACGGGACGGGTTTCGTCCCACAGCAATCCATTGAAGCTGCGGATTACGTACATCCTTTGAAGAAAGAGCGAGATCGTTTGTCGAGCCAGCAACGACAAGATGTTCCGGCGGATCTGGCTATCGTTACTGGCCTTAAGACTGGCGATCAGAGGGCGATAGCCAGCCTGTACGATCGCTATTCTTCCGTAGTGTATGCGGTAGCTTTGCGAGTGCTCGGCGACACGGGTGCGGCAGAAGACGTGCTACAGGAGGTCTTCCTGCAACTGTGGAGAAATCCAGATGCTTTCGATTCGGCCCGCGGAAGCTTAGGCAGCTGGTTGTCTGTCATAACTCGCAACCGGGCCATTGATTCCCTCAGGAAGCGTCGTCCAGAGACCGACATCGAAGATGTAGTTTTATCCGTTGCCCCAGATTTGGCTGGCGAAGCGGAACGTTCGCGCGCCGCCGAGAAGGTGCGCGGTGTGATGGGCGCAATGGCCCCAGCACAACGGACGGCTTTGGAAATGGCTTATTGGGAAGGCATGAGCCACTCCGAGATCGCCGATAAGACCGGAGAACCCCTGGGAACGATCAAGACACGAATTCGCGCGGGCCTGATTGCACTACGCAAATCGTTTCATGCTGATCGTTCCACTGGTAGGTGAAAAAACCATGAGCGAGCACGAACAATACGCCGAGGATCTCGCCCTGTACGCGCTGGACGCGTTAACGGGAGAGGATCGTGCAAAGCTCGCCCAGCACCTGGCAGGTTGCTCATCATGCCGGTTGGAGTTGGAGCAGTTGCGTGGAGATACAGCCCTGCTGGCATTGACGGCAGTTGGACCGAGGCCTCCGCAGCGCGTGCGCCAGCGATTGCTGGAGGCAATTGCGCGGGAGCCACGAGGGCACGCAGTAGCGCAGGATCGTTCGGTGCGGGGATGGTGGGAATGGCTGGGCTGGGCAGCAGCGGCGGCGGTGTTGATATTAGCCTTTTCATTGTGGCGAGATAATCTGGTCCTAAAAGATACGCTAGCGTCGGCCACTTCCCGTGAAGCGGAAAGTGTGCGGCAGATGGAAGAACTGCGAAAGATTGCCGCGCCGATCATTGATCCGGAAGCGCAGCGCGTCACGCTGGTGTCGGCTAAAGCTCCGCCGCAGCCGCAAGGCAAGGCGTACTACCTGAAGAACCAAAACAGCCTGGTATTTCTGGCGAACAACATGCCGCCGCTACCGCCGCAGAAGGCGTATGAGTTGTGGCTGATTCCGACCAGGGGAAATCCTATTCCGGCCGGCGTCTTCAAGCCGGACTCTCGTGGCAATGCGAGCGTGGTGAATCCTCCGCTGCCTGCGGGAACTGAAGCCAAGGCATTCGCGATTACGGTCGAGAATCAGTCAGGATCGTTAGCGCCGACTTCGCCGATCTTGATGACCGGCGCAGGCGAATAACGTCGCATAACCTTAGAAAAACGAAGACTTCAAGAGACGAAGTTCCCGTCAATCGTTTGTAGCGACTTTTGTGGCCTTCCGGTTAGCGGCCTGGGTTTTCCGCAAGGCTCGAGCGACATCTCCCAAAGGGATTTCCACCTTGCCAGTCCCAAAGTCCGTCAGGGGTTGCTCACCTTTCCCATAACTGTAGGCGGAGTCTCCGCGAAGGTTGTCTTCTGGCCTCATCGCGTGTTCAGTCGCACGCGCCTGGTGGTCTTGGATGGTGGTTGGATTCACGTTGCTGCTGAGCACCGAGGCCGTTTGGCCAAACGCAGCACTGGCACAGAGAAAACACAAGGCAAATAGGGTGATTTTCATAATGCTCCTGATTCCGAGAAGCCGCCAGTGGCGCGGCTTCCACCTACAGGTGGGCAATTGACGTTCCAAAAACAGACGGCTGGGGTTCAAGTTATGGGTTCGAAATGATTGGGTAGAGCAACGGTTTGCACTTTTACGGAAAAGCTGCGGAACGGCAACGAAAATGATCCTAAATAATTTTCTACACTCGTTCGGAAGAAACGCTGCACTTTCGAAACGGGCCGGTACGGCTTCGTGAAATTATCAAGTACAGCAATTGCAAGCGTGTGGACTTTGATAAAGCGCCGAACTGCGTAGGAAATCTATCGCGACCGGAGTGATGGTCCCGCCGGCCGCATGAGCGCAATTGCCGCGACGACAGCCGATTGCACACGGGTTTTCAAACGACGCATTTTCAAAGAGCGCCCTTGAGAAGAAAGTTTTACTGCGAAAACGCTTTCTCCGTTGACATCTGGATGCAAAGTGAGGAGAATTGCAAAATCTTGTTGTTCCCCCGTTTCCATCTAGCCTTGGATTTTTAACAAACTAAGGTTGTAGCTTTCAGAAAGTTGTATTGCTGGTATTTAGTTCAGACTCTGAGGAGACCCTTACATGAAGCAACGATTCACTTTGCTCAGCCTGATGGCTGCGCTTTTGGTGATGGCCACCACGGCCGGCACCCTTTTCGCCCAGGACGCTAAAACCGCAGTTCCACGTTATGAAGTGCGCACTCCACATCTTCGCGCCGATGTTGCGACTCCTGCCACTCCGCTGACCACGTGGGATGGATCGTTCGAGTACAACGGCACGACTTACAAATACAACATGGTGGGAACAAACCCAACCACCGGCACGTCCACGACCATTAAGGTGTTCCTCATTCCAATTGCCCTCAAGATCACTTCCGGCGGCAAAACCACGACCTTCACTCCGGAAACCAAGCAGTCGGTCGGCTACTCGGCCGTGACGATCACGCAGCATTCGCCGATTTTCGAAGATATGCAGTGGACGTCTCCGAAAGGGACGAACCTCGGCAAAACGCAGTACGAAGACGCCTTCCAGCGCGGCAACTTCTGGAGCACCGTGCAGAACGAACCGAACTATCACGTTCTGCTTACCGTGCCTACCGTCGCGCCAGTCCAGACCCTGACCGTCCCGGAAGCTGATGGCACCATCGCGGACGATTTCGGAATCACTGTCGGAAACGTGGACATCAACTGGATCGACGCTCAGTTTCAGACGATTATCGCAAAATACCCAGAGATCACTCCGGGTACCTTCCCGATCTTCATCACCTATAACACGTACTTGACCGACGATGGTTGCTGCATCGGCGGCTATCACAGCTCCGAGGGCAGCTTTGCCGCTCCTCAGGCTTACGCGCACTTCACGTACATCAGCACGCCTGGAATCTTCGCGCAGGACGTTTCAGCCCTGTCGCACGAGACGGGTGAATACATCGATGATCCTCTTGTCGTGAACACCAACGGGAATCCTGTCGAGTGCGGAATTCTCGAAGTTGGCGATCCGGAAGAAGGCTTCAACGAGGACGGTGCAACCTACGGCGCATTTCCGTACGTCTTAAGTGGATTTACCTTCCACCTGCAGGACTTGGTTTACCTGGAATACTTCGGGGCTCCGAACACCACTTCGGTGGACGGCGGTACCGAATCGTTCCACGACAATCCGTTTGGGCTGGGAATCTGCAACAACGGTGGTTAGTGAAATTGTTTTCCCATCATTGACCCGTCCCGAAAGGGACGGGTTCCTTTTTTGTGTAAGAGAATCCGGGATCAAAGTCCAGCAGGTTTAATTCGAGCCTGTCACTTCAATCGCGCGCCGGCTACCATACTTCGTGAATACGGACTCACCGGTGATAACCCCTTCCAGCGTGCGTGAATCGGCGCGATTTACCACCGGCACGATCGAGTAGTCGTTCACGTAACGAAGCGCGGAATCGAGCGGCAGATCAGGGAACAGACTGGGCAGAGTTTGAGACGGAAGGACTGAGGCGAGGGTCAGTTCTCCCTTACCTTCACGGTAGAGCCGTTGGAGTTGGTCGCGCGTGATCGTATTCCAACCGCTGGGATGCATGCGCACCAGGAATGCCGATTCCGGCGCGTCCTGAATCCGGCTGGCATTGGCGTCAACATAATCCTGCGCACTCAGAACTATTTTCGGAACCGGGAGCATGGCATCTTCCACCCGTAGAATGGCTTCCTCCCGATCTTCTTCCAGGGAAGGCAGGATAAGACCGTCCTGACGCGTGAGCATGTCAAAAATTGGGACCGAGAGCAGGCTGCGTGAAACCAGGTACGAGCAGGCGTTGGCGACGATCACCGGCACAATGATTTCGTAATTGCCGCTAACCTCAAGCACCATGAATACCGATGTCATGGGAACACGCAAGAATCCAGCGAATAAAACCCCCATCCCCACCAAAACATACGTCCCCGTCGAGCCCGTAAGGTGAGGAAATAAAATCCGTTCGATGTCACCGACCGCGCCGCCGAGCATCGCCCCAATAAAAAGCGTTGGTGCAAACATGCCGCCCGGCGTGCCGCTGACGAATGAAACGGAAGTGGCGATGATTTTGAGAAGGGCAAGGATCGCAAGGAATTTCCATGCGTACTGGCCGTGCATGGCGTCATCCATCGCGCCATATCCTGCACCCATCACCTGCGGTGCGCCCAGAAAGGCGATCAGTCCGACCAGAAGTCCGGCAAGAGCAGGTTGGAAGTATTGTGTCCAGCGGGGCAGAGCCTTGAGACGCGGCCGCAGATAGCCAATCGACTTGGCGAATAGCACCGATGCCAGTCCGCCGACCAGGCCGAGAACAGCGTAGGCAATCAGTTCGCTGGGACGCTTAAATGTCGTCACCGGAATGCGGAACAGCGGCTCGCTTCCGAGAAATGAACGAACCACTACCACGCTGGAAACGGCGGCGAGGACGACGGAGCCCAGAATTCCGGCGCTCCAGCGTCCGATGACTTCCTCAATCACAAACAAAACGGCCGAGATAGGCGCATTGAATGCGGCGGCAAGGCCGGCGGCCGCTCCAACCGGCGCCATCAATCGGATCTTCTCGCGGGAGATTTGCAGCTGGCGCCCCAAAGCCGAGGCGATGCTGGCGCCAATCTGCAGCGAAGGATCTTCGGGTCCCAGAGACTGTCCCGAACCGATGGCAAGGCCCGCGCAAATGAACTTGCCGACAGCCGTGCGGAATGGGATGAATCCGTTAAAAATGTAGAGCGCGGATTTTGTCTGATTCACGCCGCTGCCACGGATTCCTGGGAACACGTGCAAAACAAGTACGGCCACAACGAGTCCAGCCAAAGCGGGAACGGCAAACAACCGCCAACTATGGTTTTCCGGGAGCGGGCCCAGTAGTGCAAGATGCGTCCAGTCAATGGCGAGACGAAAACAAACTACCGCTAAGCCGGAGAAGATTCCGATAAACACGGACAGAATGAGAAAAAATACCTCCTCATGAAAAACGCCCTCGATCGTGGAAAACAGCCGCTGGGAAGCTCTTCGCGGCGCGGACAAAGCTGGCGTGGTTGCTGAACTGGCGGTTGGAGCGGACGTACTCATTGCGCAGCCGCCTGGCGCTTCTGGGAAATCATCAGGAGTGCTAAATCCTTTCCTTGCGGCGAGCCACAAGTTGCCGCAGTCTGCTGCTCAATTTGAAAAACCACATCCATGATTGCATCCGGCAGATCGGTTTCAGCGGGAGAGCGCAAGAGTCTGAGTTGCGGTTTCGCCAGCAGCCAGCGGCTCTGGAGAGCAGGCAGCGGAGATGCGGTAGGATTTTGTGTACTATTCAGGTCCACTCCAGCTTGGCGGGCACAGGCAATAAGGCGATCCTCCGCTTCAGCAAAGGCGGCATCGATGCGACGATTGCGCTCCGCGTCTGAAATGTGACTGTGAAAGGGATTGCTGGCAAGAATCAGTTCCGTCGCTTCGAGTAACCGCTTCACATTCTCGTCTTTGGGATCGGCCTCTACCGCGCCACGCAGATAATGTGCCGCAATCGTGTACTGACCCGAGCGGTAGGCGGCTTGGCCGGCTCCCGCCAAGGCCTGAAAATTGCTGGGTTCGGACCGCAAGGCTTGCTCATCCTGAGCGAGAGCGCCCGAATAATCCTGCGCCTGAGCGAAAAGTTGCGCCGCTTGCAGATGATCGGCGGCATTGGGTGGCAAAGCGGCCGCCAGCGCAATGAGCTCCGAATCGGCCTGGGCGAGAGCATGTTTCTTCAACAGGAATTCGATCAGTTCGATGCGCGCCTTGTTGCGATTCTGGTCGGGATCTGAGCCCCATACTCCATACATTGCGTTGTGATAGTAGCGCGTTGCATCTTCGATCGAACCGCGGTGTGCCGCAACGCGGGCTAGAGCAAGGTTCACGGCGGAGTCCTGAGGAGCCCGCTGCCAAAGCGCCACCAAGTAAGACTCCGCTTCATCCAAACGTCGTGGATCGTTGCTATCGCGCAGCGCGCGCGCCAGGCTGAGTTGGTATTGGGAATTGGTTGGATCGCAACTGAGCGCCCCTCGGAATTCGGCGATGGCATTGCCGTAACGGCCTTCTCCGGCATCGGTCAGGCCCAGGTTATAGAGCTTGCGGCCGCGAGACTGCTGATTCGCCGTGTAGCGGGACACGAGATGGCCGACGGCGGCAAATCCAGTGGCGGCAGCGACGGTAAGCACCACCAGGATCATGGGAGCCGAACGCGGGATCAATTTGCGCCACCATGACATAGCTCGTATCACGATATCATTTGGATGCGGGAAATTGATGAGTGCACGGTACAAAAGTAGCCCGAATCGCACTGGCTTCAGGTAATATACTTTCTTTGCAGAAGTGCTTCGCTACCTGGCCGCCCAAGCATGAATCGTGAATATTTCAAAAGATACAGCCATGAATTGAACCGTGACATGGATGCACTGGTTTTTGGCCATTCCGGAACCCCACTTTTGGTATTTCCGACCTCCATGGGCAAGTTTTTTGAGTACGAAGATCGAGGAATGATCGGGATACTCTCCTCGAAAATCGAGCGCGGCGACCTGCAAGTCTTCTGTCCAGACGCCGTCGACATGGAAAGTTGGTATAACAAAAACGTTCATCCTAGAGTGCGAGTGATGCGGCATCTGCAGTATGAGCGCTACATTCTGCATGAATTTCTTCCGTTCGTCAGATGGAAAAATCAGGCGCCAGGCCTCACCGTGACCGGATGCAGCTTCGGCGCCTATCATGCGGTAAATTTCGCCCTTAAGCATCCCGACGTAGTTACGCATTGCGTCAGCATGAGCGGGGCGTTCGATGTTCACCAATTTCTGGATGGTTACTATGACGACGATTGCTACTTCAATTGCCCGCCCGATTTTCTTCCAAACCAGAACGATGACTGGTTTCTAAGCCGTTACCGGAAGATGAAGATTGTGCTGGGATCGGCGAATTGGGATATTTGCCTCGACCAAAATGTTAAATTTTCCGCGATTTTGAATGGCAAAGCGGTGCCGCACTGGCTGGATGTTTACGGGGACAATTCGAAGCATGATTGGCCGTTGTGGCTAAGGATGGCGGAAAAGTATTTCTAGAAAGTTCGCATTTCGCTTCCTGGTATCTTGCGTTTAAGCTCGTTTGCACCGGTTCTTAACGGATTGATTGATTCGGAGTGTCCTCATGAAGAAAATCGGGATTTTATTTGGCATGGAAAATACATTTCCGCCGGCCTTGGTGGAGAAGATCAATTCCATGAAAACGGAGGATGTCGTCGCAGAATTCGTACAGGTCGGCGGAGTCCGGATGGACGAACCGAAAAAGTACGATGTGATTATCGACCGCATCTCGCAGGACATTCCTTTCTATCGCTCCTATCTGAAGAATGCGTCGTTGCATGGAACGATCGTGGTTAACAATCCGTTCTGGTGGACGGCCGACGATAAATTCTTCAATTATGCGTTGGCACATAAACTGGGCGTGGCAATCCCAGCCACAGTGATTCTGCCGCACAATAAACACCCGGAAGGCACGACGGACCGGTCTATGCGGAACTTGATCTTCCCTCTCAATTGGGAGGAGCTCTTCGATTACGTTCGGTTCCCCGCATTCCTCAAGCCTTATTCCGGTGGGGGTTGGAAACATGTTTATCACGTGCATTCGCCGGATGAATTTTTCCACCATTACAACCAGACCGGGGATCTATGCATGACCCTGCAGCACGGCGTGGAGTTTGATGAGTATTACCGCTGCTACGTGGTGGGTCAGGAAAAAGTCCACATCATGAAATATGACCCGCGGCTGCCCCACCATGAGCGATATGTGAAGGGAAATCCGCCGCCGTCGTCGGTAGCGTTGAAAGAGCGCATTGAGAAAGATGGTTTGACGTTGTGCCGCGTGCTGGGCTATGACCTGAACACGGTCGAGTTTGNNCGGTTGGACAGGAAAATTTTGACTGGATTGTGAACGCGGTCGCCGAGATGGCGGTAAAGATGGCAGTTACTGGCGAAGACCCGGCCAAGGAATTGCGCTGGGCTTCTTTTCTGGCTGGGAAAGCTCCGGCAGAAAAGGCGGCACAAAAAGGCGAACCTGCCTGGGTGACGAAACGAAAGACCGGTAAGGCAAAGTAACTTGGAGCCTCAAATTGCTGGCATTCAAACTTTGATTCAGGGAAGGCATTCAAGCAGTTGCTATAATGTTGCCAATCTGAACGGCTACTCCGCACTGCGAGCAGCCTAATCCGCCGACTTGCACGCCCATAGGATTTTGCAATGAAGCCTACGTTCACCATCGGAATTGAAGAGGAATATCAGANNATCTGCGGTCGCATATTCAGGCCGAAATCCTGCAGAAGGGCCAGCTCATCCTGCAGGAGCGGGTGAAGGCGGAGATGCACCAGTCCGTGGTGGAAGTGGGAACATTCGTCTGCAATAACATCAAGGACGCAAAGTCGGAATTGAAGTTGCTTCGCCGCAATATCATCCGGCTTGCAAAAGAGAATGGGTTGAGATTGGCGTCCGTAGCGACGCATCCGTTTTCGGACTGGCGGACGCAGGATATCAATCCGGACGACCGCTATAAGAATATTGTCGAAGACATGCAGTTGGTGGCGCGGGCGAATTTGATTTTCGGACTGCATGTTCACATCGGAATCGAGGATCGCGAGACTGCGATCCACATGATGAATCACGCGCGATATTTTCTGCCCCACTTGCTGGCTCTGTCCACAAACTCCCCTTTCTGGTTGGGGATGAATACCGGATTAAAATCGTACCGCTGCAAAGTCTTCGACAAATTTCCGCGGACTAATATTCCGGATTACTTTCCCAGCTGGGGCGAGTACGAGAATTTCATCAAACTGCTCATCAAGACCAACTGTATCGATAACGCGAAAAAAATCTGGTGGGATATTCGCCCGCATCCATTCTTCAACACCATCGAATTTCGCGTTTGCGATATCCCGATGCGTGCCGAGGAGACCATTGCCATTGCCGCTTTGATCCAAGCGACGGTAGCAAAGCTGTATAAGCTGCATACAGCAAATCAGGGATTCCGACTCTATCGCCGGGCCCTGATAATGGAAAATAAGTGGCGTGCATCTCGCTACGGTATGGACGGAAAGATGATCGATTTCGGCAAGCAGACCGAAGTTCCAACCCGGGATCTGATTCGCGAATATCTGGAGTTCGTCGACGATGTGGTGGACGAACTTGATTCGCGCGAAGAGATCAATTACATCCACACGATGCTGGAGCAAGGCACGGGCGCGGATCGCCAGCTCCGGGTTTTTCATGAAACTGGAGACTTAAAGAAAGTTGTCGATTACATCATTGAAGAGACGGAGGCAGGCCTCTCCGAGGTTGAGCCAACTTCCGTGTTGAAAGCAGGGTAAGTGACTACTCCCGTCGATCCAGTCAAAACACATTCCAACATTCAACTCACAGATTACAGAGAGTCCGAGCCCGCTGTTAGCGATCAAGATCGCGGGCAAGGATGGGTTACCCGCCCGCCGGACGCCATCGCCTTCGACCCTGAATATTCTCTTGGGGCGCGCAACGCCGTCGAAGTGTGTCTCCGCGTTCAGCCGCGGGAGAAAGTCTGCGTAATTACCGATGAAGCGACCATTGAGATAGCAGCTGCAATTGTCAGCGAGCTTGAAAAAATAGGTTCGCCGCATCGCGTGTGGGTCTTGGAGGATTTGGCCAAGCGGCCGCTGAAAGATCTACCGGCAGAGATTATCGCGGACCTGGAGACGAGTCAGGTTTCGATCTTTGCCGTTTGGGCCCAGCAAAACGAACTGCGCACCCGCATGCAAATGACCGACGTGGTGAACCGGCGCAAAATTCGACACGCGCACATGGTAAATATCAACCGGCAGATCATGCTGGAAGGGATGCGTGCGGACTTCGAAAAGGTGGATCGCCTAAGCGCAAAAGTGATTGCGATGGTGCGGAAGGCTCGGCGGATTCGCGCCAGAACGAGTGCCGGAACCGATCTTACGGCCGATTTGAATCCCAACTATCACTGGTTAAAGACTAGCGGGATTATCAGTTCCGCGAAGTGGGGGAACTTGCCAGGCGGAGAGATTTTTACCACGCCTGGCGAAGTGAACGGCGCGTTTGTCATTGACGGGGTGGTGGGAGACTACCTGTGTTCCAAGTTCGGAAGCCTGAAAGACATGCCCTTGACGATTCACATCAAAGCCAATCGTCTAACGGAAGCGCATTCGGAGAATCGCGAACTCGAAAATGATTTCTGGAAATACACCCACACCGATGAAAATAGCGACCGCGTCGGCGAATTTGCGATCGGGACCAATATCGATCTCAAAGATGTAATTGGGCAAATTCTACAAGATGAGAAGTATCCCGGGATTCATATTGCGTTTGGAAATCCGTACGGTGCTCACACCGGCGCGGAGTGGGATTCCTCGACGCACATCGATGTAGTTGGCCGCAAGTTTAATATTTGGGTGGACGACCAGCAGATTATGCAAGATGGGAAGTTCTTGGTGGAAGCATAGGCGGTTGTGCGATCGTCGTGCTCTGCGCTACGTCTGTCACCTTTATAGGGGCTCCGGTGGTTCATCCAGTTGTAGTGCGCAGCGTCGTTATGCGGCATAATCTTCTTGCATGATCCCCTCGCTGCGTAGGCAGTTTAACCAACGCTTCTCTTCCGGCAAATATCACGAATTCCTCCGGCGCATCGATGAGGCGTGCGGAACCCACGTCCAATTTCGCTTGTGTGAGACGCCATGTTTTTTTCCAAAGGCTTTGCTCGATCGAATGGCGGTGGATGGTAAAGAACTGATCCGACAACTGGTGGAAAGCCCAGACTACAGAGCAAAGTCAGAAGCTTCCATCCCTAGCGAATTCAAAGTTCCGAACGAGCCCGAGCATCCAATGTTCGTTCAGGTCGACTTCGGATTGGTGCGCGACTCCCACGGCGAGCTTCAGCCGAAGCTGGTCGAACTACAGGCTTTCCCTTCCCTGTATGCCTACCAGGTAGTGCTCGCGCAGACTTATATCCAAGTTTTCGACCTGAACCAATTTGAGGGCGAAGAGCAATTGCAATTCTTTTTGGGCGGACTGAATGAGCACTCCTATCGCGAACTGTTGCGCACGGCAATCCTAGGCAAGCAGTATCCCGACAACGTGATTCTGATGGAAATCCATCCAGAAGCGCAGAAGACTTTGCCGGATTTTCTGCTGACGGAAAAGATGCTGGGTATACGGACCGTCGATATTGAAGCGATTAAGCGGGACGGGAAGCAGCTTTACTACGAACGCAAAGGACGCCGAATTTCAATCCAGCGGATTTACAACCGTGCCATCGTCGACGAACTACAGCGCAAGCAGATCAAGCTGGGCTTCGACTGGCGGGATGATTATCAGGTCGAGTGGGCGGGCCATCCGAACTGGTATTTTCGCATCAGCAAGTTCTCCATTCCTTATCTCCAGCACGAGTCAGTGCCCAAGACCTGGTTTCTGGACCGCCTGGACCATATTCCACACGACCTGCAGAATTATGCTCTGAAGCCGCTCTATTCTTTTGCCGGGCTAGGAGTGGTGATCGCCCCGGGCAAGGAAGACATTGAGGCGATCCCCGCGGATGAGCGGTCGAATTACATCTTGCAGGAGCGCGTACACTTTGAACCGATCATCGAAACCCCCTTTGGCCTGACGAAGGCGGAAGTGCGCGTAATGTATGTCTGGCACGAACAATTGCAGGCAGTGCTGACCATCATCAGAATGGGCCGTGGCCTGATGATGGGGGTGGATCACAACAAGAACATGGAGTGGGTGGGGGCGTCGGCGGGGTTGTATCGATAGAAAACGAGCACGGCTTCAACATGGCTTTAAGGAGCGCCTGACTCGCCGCAAACAGTGCTCCCTGCACGCATGATAGTTGACCGAGATCACTGGGGGAGCCTAACATTACCGCGTTCGGGAGTATCTTCATTTCATGATTGGCCAGACCGTGTCCCATTACCGCATCCTTGGAAAGCTTGGAGGCGGTGGCATGGGCGTGGTTTATGAGGCTGAGGACCTGAAACTGGGCCGGCATGTCGCGTTGAAGTTCATCCCTGAAAACCTGGTTGGCGATCCCAAATCCCTGGAGCGATTTTCCCGCGAAGCACGAGCTGCCTCTTTACTGAATCATCCCAATATATGCATCATTCATGGGATCGAGGATAACAATGGCCACCCCTTCATCGTCATGGAGAAACTGGAGGGCGAAAGCTTAAAGCAAGCCATCTCCGGCCAACCCATTCCTACCGACAAACTGCTGGACATAAGCATTCAAGTGGCGGATGCTCTGGCCGCTTCCCACGCCAAGGGAATCGTACATCGGGATATTAAACCGGCAAACATTTTCCTGACTCCGAGCGGGCAAGTAAAAGTGCTGGACTTCGGACTTGCCAAGCTGGTTCACAACGTCGGTACCGACAGCGACGGCGTGGCCTTGGACAACTCCCTTACTGCCGTTGGTGTGATTCCAGGCACCGCGGTCTATATGTCGCCGGAGCAGGCCCGCAGCGAGGAAATCGATTTCCGCAGCGACCTCTTTTCCTTCGGGGTGGTTATGTACGAAATGTCGACCGGGAAAAAGCCGTTCACGGGCAAAAATTCGCTCATGACCCTCGACGCGGTGCTGCATGACAAGCCCCTTCCCCCTGGGCAGTTAAATCCAAAAGTTCCAGTGGAACTCGAAGGCATCATCGGCAAGGCGATGGAAAAGCACCGCAAGGAGCGGTACCAGAGCGCCACGCAGATGAAATCGGACTTGCAGTTTCTTCGCCGCGAATCTGAGTCTGGGTTAGTGCGAAGTGGATTGCACAGCGCAAAGCTCAGAGTTGCGAGCAAGACATTTAGCCATACCAGCAGTCGCTGGCAATTTTGGCTTCTATTGGGTTCGCTGGCTCTCCTCGCCACGGTTTTGTCAGCGGTAGGAGCTTATTGGCTGAAACATCGCTCGGCGGCGAACGCGGAACAGAAGAATGCGATCGCCGTCTTACCGCTGCAGAACATGAGCGGCGATACCAGCCTCGATTATTTGCGCTTCGCATTGTCCGATGAACTAACCAACGTTCTGGCTTATTCGCGAACTCTCGACGTCAGGCCCTCGTCGATGACGAGACGGTTCTTAGGAATTGACCTTGATCCGCACAAGGTAGGACAGGAACTCCACGTCGGGCGCATTCTGAGCGGTCATTTCAGGCTTCAAGGTCAGCAGGTGACGATTACTCTCGAAGCGATTGACGTCTCCAGCGATCGATTGTTATGGCAAGGACGCGCCAGCGCACCCGAAAATGATTCAATCTCCCTACAAAATCAGCTGACGACCCAACTTCAGCAAGGACTACTTCCCGCTCTAGGTGTTGAGGCTGGGCACTTAAGCGCGGCTTCCCGTCCGAAGAGCCAGGAGGCCTACGATCTCTACTTGCACAGTCTGGCGCTTCCCCATGATCCCGGACCCAACAAGGATGCGATCGCGGTGCTGGAGCACGTAGTCGGAGTCGATCCGAGCTATGCGCCCGCGTGGGATGCATTGGGGCAGCGTTACTATTTTGACTCAACCTACGGCGGGGGCGGAGAAGCGATGTTCCAGCGATCCACATCGGCCTTCGAACGAGCTCTCGCTCTCGATCCCAACCTGGTTGCAGCTGCCAGCAGTTTAATTGTGAACCGCGTGGAACGTGGTGAACTCGGCCGCGCCTATGAAGCCGCTACAGAACTGGTGAAGCGCAGGCCGCAAAGTGCCGACGCCCATTTCGCATTAAGTTATGTCCTTCGCTATGCCGGCATGCAGGAAAAAGCCACGCAGGAATGCGATGTCGCGCGTTCACTCGATCCTGGGAATTTCACCTTCCGCTCTTGCGCCTGGGCATTTTTACAACTCGGCAAAACCGACCGCGCAATCGATTTCATACAACTCGATCCCGGCACCCAGTGGGCGGATTGGGTGAACTCCTATATGTACGTCAGCGCAGGCGAAGTGGCGCAGGCTCGAGAAACGGTAAAAAGCTTGGGCAAGTCCCCCACTTATCATCGTGAGTTGCTGTCGGCATGCACCCAGGCGCAGCGTCCGCCGGATCTTGACCGGATCGTCAGAGAGGCAGAGTCGTCTGTGATGACCGAACCCGATCCAGAGGATTGGTATCGCGTGGGCGCACTGCTGGCTTACTGCGGACAGAATGAAGCCGCTTTGCGTCTGTTGAAGGCAGCGGTGCAACAGAATTACTGCGCCTATTCTGCACTGCTGGCCGATCCCTTGCTAAAGGATTTGCGCAAGGATACCGCGTTTAATCAAGTGCTTACCGCGGCCAGCACATGTCAGGATACGTTAAAAGAGGGGAGCGGACAGTGACAACTCTGTCCGGAGCCTCTGGCGGAAAGATTTGCGTCAAAACGGCCTTAGGCCCCATCCTTAGAAGGTGAACTTTTTGGGATCCGACAATCTTGCGGCTGATTTGGGGCCGCATGCCCGGCAAACTTTAAGAATTCGATTCTCACGCATTTTTTGCCTATTGTGTCTCGCATTAATCGCTGTCCCGCCTCTGGCATCTCCGCAACGGGCGAAGACCGCCGCCTCGCCCGTTCCGGCCTCACGCTCGGTCCCAGAAAGCTCTCAGACTGCGGCGGAGACTTTCTCCCAGCTTCCCTACCAAGGAACGCCGCCAGAGCTTCCGCAAGATAAGGGAATGATTGGCTTGCGGCTCCGGCTGCGCCGGTTGAGCACTACTGCGCAGTTGATGCAGACCGTTGCGCATCCTGACGATGAAGATGGCGGAATGCTAACGCTGGAATCTCGGGGTCGTGGAGATTCGGTCTTGTTGATGACTCTGAACCGCGGCGAGGGCGGCCAGAATAAGGTTGGAAGTAACTTGTCCGATGTGTTGGGAGTATTGCGCTCCCTGGAACTGCTCGCGGCGGATGAGTACTACGGCGTCCAGGAAAGATTTTCCCGAGTCGCTGATTTCGGATTCTCCAAGAGTGCCGAGGAAACTTTCAACAAATGGGGTGGTCACGACGTTGCCCTGGCCGACATGGTCCGCGTAATTCGCACTTTCCGTCCGGATCNNTGGTAGCTCGTTTCTCCGGCACAGAGCGCGACGGACACGGCCATCATCAGGCTTCGAGCATTCTCACGAAGGACGCTTTTCGCGCGGCAGCCGACCCCAAACGATTCCCCGAACAGATCGCTCAAGGTCTTTATCCCTGGCAAGCGAAAAAGCTGTACATCGGAAACGTTTGCGGTTTTGGCGCAATGACCTGTCCTGATGCCGATTGGACGGTGCGTCTCAATACTGGAGAATACAGCGCGGATCTCGGAATGTCGTATATCCAATTCGCGATGGAGGGATTGAGACATCAACTTTCGCAGGGCGCGGCGAACTGGAATATCGAGCCAGGGGACCGATTCACGTTCTACAAATTGCTCGATTCGGTCAAGCCTGCCAAGCTGGATAAAGACGGCCATGAAAAGGACTTCTTCGATGGAATCGATACCAGTTTGCCAAATTTGGCGGACCGCCTGGGAAGTGATGAGAATAGGGTTCCGCAACTGCGGCAGCAATTAACGGATGCTGCCAAGCAGATTGGGGGCGCGAGCCAGAAGGCGAAGGTGAACGATCAAGCAGGAACCATCGCCCCTTTAATGCGCCTCGTTGCCGATTTCAGGGCGGCTTCCGCAGAGGTGAGAAAGTCAGCTCTTCCCGCTGCAATAAGGTCTGACCTGCTGATGCGGCTCGACGAAAAGCGGCAACAGGCAGAAATCGCCGTCAACGATGCCTTGAATGTAGGCCTTACGGCCACAGTAAGTGATCGAACTGAAACTGGCGTCGACCCAAGTTCCAAGCTCGCGAACAAACCCGACGCCATCACCACAGTTTCGCCAGGGCAAGAGTTTCCGGTGGCGGTTGATTTCCGTAACGGCTCGACGAATACCCTTCGGGTAAAAGCCGTGAAGATCGAGGTCCCGAAGGGATGGAGCACAGTCTTAGACCGGACGAGGCCGATTACAGCCAAGCCTGGAGAGAATGCTCAAGTGGTGTTTCGCCTTCGTGTTCCGAAGGGCGCAGCTTATACGCGTCCTTACTGGCACAGGGATAATCCTGAGACCGAGAGCATAAATCACGTTGATGACGAAAGGTATGCGACGCTGCCATTCCCCCCCCCATTGCTGCGAGCGCACTTGGAATACTCGCGCGCAGCCGCCGATTCGCCCCGTATAGAGAGCGGAATCGATGCCACCGTGGTGGGTCTGTTCACAGACGATACTGCCGCAGAACGGGCTCGACCTCTCGCAGTGGTGCCGGCGTTCTCGGTGGCGCTCGAACCAGGATCGCAAGTCATCTCGACCAACAACGGTGCCAGTTCGGCGGTCAAGGTTGGCATAACTTCCAATCTGAACCATGCCACTCACGGCACGTTGCGGCTCGAATTGCCGCAGGGTTGGCGTTCCGAGCCGCCGAAATTATCGGTAGACTTCGCTTTTCGAGAGCAGAAAAAAGATTTTCAATTCAATGTATTTCCAGCAAATCTTCAGGAGAGCCACGCCCAGATTCGCGCTGTATTGGAAACAGATGGCGAGAAGTTCAGCGAAGGTTACACCCTGGTAACACGGGAGGATTTGGGTAGTTTTTATTATTACCAGCCTGCGCTGCAACGCGTGAGTATTGTTGATGTGAAGGGGCCGCACGATCTTAAAATCGGTTACATCATGGGAGCTGGTGACGATATTCCAACAGTTTTGAAGCAAGTGGGAATGAATGTGACTGTTATCCCTCCCGACAAACTGGGCGATGAGAACCTGGATCAGTACGGCACTATCGTGCTTGGCATTCGCGCTTACGACACTCAAAAAGATGTGGTCGCGAACAACAAACGTCTGCTCGATTACGTCTCAGCCGGTGGCACATTGGTCGTGCAATACAACGCAGGAGTGGCGGATTTTAATAGTGAACATCTCACCCCATACCCGGCCGAGTTAAGCCGGGCGCGCGTTTCCGTCGAAGAGTCTCCAGTCGATATTCTCGAACCCAGCAACTCAATCTTTCATTATCCAAACACGATCACCGCGAGTGATTTTGACGGTTGGGTTCAGGAGCGCGGCCTCTACTTCATGGACAAATGGGATGATCATTACACGCCTCTGCTCTCCTGCCATGATCCCGGTGAAGGCCCGCAAAAGGGTGGGCTGCTGCTAGCGCATTCCGGCAAGGGAATTTATATCTACACTGGGTACGCATTTTTTCGACAGCTGCCGGCAGGTGTTCCCGGAGCGGTCCGCCTTTACGTGAATATCTTGAGCGCCGGGCATACGGGCGCTCACTAGTTGTAAATTTGGCTGGAGATTCGACTTGGCTGCCGTACGCTGGCATTCGCAGGTCGTGTCCCTTCGACGCAATGCAGCCTCCTTCGCAAGATGATTCGGAATCACCGAGCCTGATCCGCGGGATGGGTCTGGGAGGGGCGACTGCGCTCAACATGATCGACATGATCGGGGTGGGCCCGTTCATTACCATGCCTCTCATCCTCGGCGCGATGGGCGGCCCGCAGGCGATGCTGGGATGGATCGTCGGCGCCGTATTTGCGGTTTGCGATGGACTCGTCTGGGCAGAATTGGGCGCGGCAATGCCCCGTTCGGGCGGATCGTATTACTATCTCCGAGAGATCTACGGTCCCCAGACCTTGGGCCGGTTGGTTTCGTTTCTCTTCATTTGGCAGCTCTCATTCAGCGCCCCCCTATCGATTGCCACCGGATGCATTGGCCTCGCTGGATACGCCGCTTACTATTGGCCATCGCTTGAAACAATTTATGCTTCGCACACATCCGCCCTTCACATCCCATGGGCTGGGACGTTACAAGTAAGTTGGATCGTAACCCCTGCCACCGCACTGGCCATCGGCGTCTGCCTGCTGGTGATTTTTCTTCTATACCGTCAGATCGAGGTCTTAAGCCGGCTCACAAAAGCTCTTTGGATTTGCGTCATGGCTACGATAGGCTGGATTATTTTCGCCGGGCTTACCCACTTCAATGCCGCTCGGGCCTTTGATTTCCCTCCGGGCGCATTCTCTCTTTCGCGTGGGTTCTTCCTCGGCCTCGGCGGTGCAATGTTGATTTCGACCTACGATTACTGGGGCTATTACAACGTTTGTTTTCTGGGCGATGAGATCAAGGACCCTGGAAGAAATATTCCACGCGCCCTGCTGCTGTCGATTGCTCTGGTGGCCTGCATTTATCTGGTAATGAACATCTGCATTCTCGCGGTTGTCCCTTGGCGCGAGATCGTACAAAACGGCCAGAACAACAGCGCCCTCTATGTGGTTTCAATCTTCATGCAGCGCATTTATGGGGTGTGGGCGGCGAAGGTGGTTACAGGTTTCCACGTGCTGACCGCTTTCGCGTCCGTATTCTCGCTGATGTTGGGATATTCCAGAGTGCCCTACGCTGCCGCGCGCGATGGAAATTACTTCAAGGCCTTCGCGAAAGTCCATCCTGTGTATCGTTTCCCGAACGTTTCTCTTGTGGCTCTCGGAGTTGTAGCGGCGGCGTTCTGCTTCTTACGCCTGAAAGATGCCATTGCAGCACTCGTGGTCATCCGGATCATTTTGCAGTTTATCGTTCAGGCCGTTGGCGTCATCGTGTTGCGCGTTCGCCGCCCAGACCTGCCACGCCCTTTTCGCATGTGGCTTTATCCGTTGCCGGCAGGGCTCGCCATCGCAGGATTCACCTTCATTCTGTTCAATCGTGCAAATGCGATGAAGGAAGTACGTTACGCCGCCGTCATCTTGCTGGTTGGTATGTTGATTTATTCGATCCGCGCTTGGAAGACCGATCAATGGCCGTTCGGCGGGCAGAAGTCCGCTTCCCTTACGAACGCGAAGCAGCCTTCTTAGTTCGCGCTCCGCGTAATGCTATCGAGGTCATTATCAATTCGGCGTTCAGTCCGGATATAGCTAAATGAGCGGCAACCGCCTTCTTTATTTCCTGCGCAGGGATCTTGGGATCGAGAAATATCACAACGGAAGGGCCCGCACCACTGAGCGCCACCCCCAACACACCTTGTTTTCCCGATAACTGCTGCAAGCAAGGCAGCAGCGGGCACAGTTCCGCGCGATAAGGCTGATGGATACGGTCTTCCAACGCGGGAGCCAGCAAGTCATGCCGTCCCTGCAAAAAAGCAGCCATCAATATCATAGAGTTCTGAATGTTTGTGACTGCGTCCGTGCGGGAATATTCGGTCGGCAGCACACGCCGCGCCTGTTCGGTGGCCAGCGCTTCGTCAGGCAACGCAAGTAATAGCGGCCACTTCCCTTTCGGCTTTATGCGGACTACTTGTGGCCCGGATTCGCCTGACATGCGCGCTACGGTTAGGCCTCCCATCCAGCATGCGGAGACATTATCCGAATGGTGTTCGCGCCGCGATGCCTCCGCAATGACCTGCGAGTCGCTCCAGCGTAGTTTTCCAAAATGATCGGCAAGTGCAATGCCTGCAAGTCGTGCGGCCGCCGACGAACCGCATCCCTTACCGATTGGAATGTCATTTCGGATGCGAAGCGATAGCGGTGTTACATCCACACCTTCGTCTTTCAGCACCTCGCGGTAGGTGGCGAGAATCAAATGATTCTCCACTCGTTCAATGACGTCTTTGTCCCGGCCGCTTGCCGCAATTTTAAAGGTTGGCGAGGCCCTGGCAACGATTTCGATGTACAGATTCATGGCCAGCGCTGCGGCATCGAATGCTGGGCCAAGATTGGCCGAGGTCGCCGGAAGCGAAAGATACAATGAGTTCCGCGGAGGCTTTTTATTTCGAGGCATGATCGTGCTTTGCGTTCAGGCTTTCTCGGCTTGTTGCAAGGTTCGCATCACTGCATTCAATGTGGCATCCAGAACAACCGGTGGGTGACGCAAGGAAGCGAGCGCTGAATCCTGGTTCTGATTCAGTGTTCCGGCGAAAAGCTCGCTCTTGTGGAACTCCATGGTGAAGTCCGGATCTTTGAGCAGGTTGCCGGTGAGCACCAGGACGACGGTTTCTTCCCGCCCCACAAAACCTTGCCGCAGTAATTTATTGAGCCCCGCCAGAGTGACCGCCGAAGCAGGTTCACACCCAATGCCTTCGGCGCCGATTTCCGCCTTGGCTTGTGCCATTTCAATTTCGCTGACCTGTTCGCACGTGCCGCCAGTGGCGCGAATTACCTTCACCGCTTTTTCCCAAGAGGCAGGATTTCCGATGCGGATCGCCGTCGCCCGCGTCTCGGCCTGCACCTTCACCAATTGTTTTCCGCCCGCTTCGTGCATCGTACGTACCAGAGCGTTCGCACCTTCGGCTTGAATCACGGATAACTTAGGCAGCCGCGGAATCAGGCCGAGTGCGAGCATCTCCAGCAAAGCTTTTCCAATCGCCGAGCTGTTGCCCAGGTTTCCTCCAGGAACAATAATGTGATCCGGCGGTTGCCATTCAAGCTGCTCTAGCAATTCGAAGGCCAGCGTTTTCTGGCCTTCCAGCCGAAACGGATTAATCGAGTTCAGCTGGTAAACCGGCGTTTGACGCACCAGTTCCTGCAACAACTGCAAGCAACCATCAAAGTCGGTTCTCAGTTGGCAAGTAAGCGCGCCATAATCTAACGCCTGAGAGAGCTTGCTCCAGGAAATCTTTCCTTCTGGCACCAGCACCAGGCTTCGCATTCCGCCTCGCGCCGCGTATGCTGCCATGGACGCCGAAGTGTTGCCGGTGGAGGCACAAGCTACCCAGTTGCATCCTGATTCACGCGCAAAAGTTGCGGCCACAGTCATGCCAGTGTCTTTAAATGAACCCGTGGGATTCATTCCCTGATGTTTGGCGAGAAGCCGTGGAACACCTGTAAGGCGGGAGCATCGTGGCAGTTCGTAGAGTGGAGCGTTGCCCTCACGAAGGCTTACAACCTGATCTTCTGATGCGGGAGTCGGCAGGAGTTCGCGGTAGCGCCACACGCCACTGAGATCAAGCGGTTCATTCGAAGAACGACGTACATGCCATTTCGATTTCAACGCATCGGGGCTCAGGCCGCCAGCTTTCCATGCGGAGCTGTCAATTTCCAACAGATTCCCGCAATGAGCGCAACGAAAGTCCTGTGCGGCAGTTGTCGTGATCGATTCACAGCCAATGCATCGAAAAATAAATGGCGCAGCGAGCGCACCGGCAGCAGAATTTGCCTTGTTCAGGTCTTGGCTGGAAGTGGTGGGAATGACCATCGGGTGGGCGGATTACTTCACTTTCCGCAAATATTGATCGGTGCCGCTAATCCAGTCCCCACGCGGCGGCGTGAATACATCGAGGTCTACCGTATCCTCAAGCGCTTCCGCTTTGTGCGGCATATGAGCGGGAATGCAGAGAACTTCGCCGGTGTG
>PLUJ01000306.1 GCA_003165455.1 Acidobacteriaceae bacterium
CGTGTCACGCCAGATGATCTAAAGGCGATGAAGGCGACAGCAAAGTCTAAAGGGCAGAGCGTTTCGGAGTGGACACGCGGCACGCTGAGGGCCGCAGCAAATGCCTGAAAAGTTCAAATTAGGCCACTACCGCATGTTAGGAAGCGGTCGTATTCGCGTATAATCCGGCGCTGATTCGCACTGCAAAGCCATGGACACACCGAACCGGAGCGATCCACGGATCTCCTCTACCGAGCGTTATTCGATCGCAATCATCACTCTGGAAGACCAAACCTTCCGCGAAATGCGACGAGTCTTTGCGACGATGTTTCGGACCACGCTAGCCAGCACGGAAGCACAGATCAAGATTGTCATCGATGATGCCGAGTTGCAGGGGATCGTCCTCGATCTCGAGAGCATTGGGAACGAACCGGCGGATGGCATCGACGTGCTCCGGGAGATGCGCCGGTTGCGCGACGATCTCATCATGGTGGCCATTACGGGGTCGACGGACCCGGAACTTTCCCTTCAGGCGAGCCAGGCGGGAGCGGACCATTTTTTCCGCAAGCCGGTGGATTGCGAACAACTCAGAGGAGTCCTGTTGCAGACTGCAGAAAAGCGAGCGCTGCAATCCGAGGGGCGTTGGCTGCTCGAACAAGCCGCGAGGCGGTCGGCATTCTGTGGACTGATCGGCGGCAGCGAGGCAATGCGGAAGGTTTATCGGGCGATCGACGCGGTCGCGGGCAGCAACGCGAGCGTCGTGATCCGGGGAGAAAGCGGGGTGGGGAAGGAGTTGGTGGCGCAAGCCATCGTGCAAAGTGGAGAGCGCCGCGATCAACCCTATATCTGCCTGAATTGCTCCGCTTTGCCCGATGCTCTAATGGAGTCCGAACTGTTTGGATATGAGCGGGGGGCATTTACTGGAGCCGATATGGCGAAGCCCGGCATGATCGAACTGGCGCACAAGGGCACGCTATTTCTCGATGAGATCNNCACGAAAAAGATCGATTTCCGACTCATTACCGCGACCAACGACGATCTGGAAGACATGGTGCGCAGGGGGCAGTTCCGAGAGGATCTCTACTACAGAATCAATGTGGTGCCGATCTTTGTGCCGCCTTTGCGCGAGCGTGGCAGCGACATCTCACTGCTGGTGGAACACTTTGTACGCTTATATTGCACGGCCAACCACAAGCCTCAGAAACAAGTGCAGCTCGACGTCATGGAGATCCTGGAGCATTACTCCTGGCCGGGCAATGTGGTGCAACGCGTGGTCTTGATGAGCGACGGTCCCAGCATCACTGCCTATCAGCTCCCCCAACAGCTGCTGTCCTCGACTGCGGCTAGCCAGCAGGCGATCCTGATACCGGAAGAAGGGTTAGATTTCGACGCGGAAATGGACCGGATTCAGGTTGCCTACCTCAATGCAGCTCTGCGGCGCAGCGGGGGGAAGAAGTCTGCAGCGGCCAAGCTTCTGCGTATTGACCCTCAGCGCATGAAGTACTTGTGCCGCAAGCTCGGCCTCTGACAATGGTTAAAAATCAACCATCGAGAGGTTAATTATTAACCCATGTCAAATTTTACCGGCAGTCTGCTCGCCCGGGTTGCGATTCTTTTGGAGATCAAAATCAATGCACACTTGAGGTTAGGAGTTTGAGCAGGTCAGTCTGCGGGTTGGCACCCTTCGTGCAACTAGGTCGAGTGTCCTAACGAGAAGTAAAAAATCCACGAGGAGCAAACAATGACCATCCAAAAGAAATCTTTGATCAACTCTCTCAGCACGACCAAGAAGGCCCTTGTGGCCAGCGCCCCGTCGATCGGTTCAGCGACCGCGGGTACGGTAAAACCAGCCATTGCGCGTCCCGCAATTGCGCGCCCGGCGGTAGCCCGNNCCCGTCCTGCGGTAGCCCGTCCCGCGGTAGCCCGTCCCGCGGTAGCCCGTCCTGCTGTGGCCCGTCCGGCGGTGGCACGACCGGCGGTGGCACGACCGGCAGTTGCTCGCCCTGGCAAGAAAATATAGTGCTTCAGGGATGCGGAATAGGGCTGCCTTCGGGCAGCCTTTTATTTTTACCAAATTTTGCGTCCCGCAAATTCCCATACGGTCCGGCAAGCCAGGGTTACGAGGCTGCGGCGCGCTCCATATATACGGGCGGTTCCTGTCATCCCGGGCCGCATCGATCCATCGTGGTTTTCTCCGATCAACTCAAAAACATAAAACCTGGGCGGGCGTTCTCCCTTATATTTGGTCAGGTCGATGAGGCCCGGTGCTATGTCTGAGGAGAGGGGAGCAATGCTCACGATGCGGGCGTTGTGTTTGCGAAGCGAGCCATCCATTTGAAAGCGCGCTCGAGAGTTCGGGGTGAACTTGTATATGTCGAACTCGGAGACATAGATACGGGCTCGAACCTGTCTCAGATCTGCAACCTCGGCAAGTTCGGTACCGGCAGAGACGTAAGATCCCAGTTTGTCGGACAAGCGCGGCGTAAGAACAGTCCCAGAAATGGGGCTGATCAACGAGAGATTTGCGATTTCCGAAGTCAGTGCGCGGGTCCGCTGGTCCAGTTGCTCACGATCCGCCGACGCAGCGCCAAAGTCGGTGTAATGCAGAAGGGCGGACTGCGCCCTTTCTTGCGCCATTTCGAAGTCGGACTGGCTGCGGGCTGCTTTTGAAGAAAGTACGACATTCCTCAATTGCAGAAGGGGAGTACCCTCTTGAACCAGCTGACCTTCGCCGGCATAAACCGCTGATACGACTCCGGGAACCAACGGTCGAATCACCGCGATTTTGGCGGGTTCCGTGAGGAATCGGCCCACTGCTGTTTCGTGCCAGATCGGCAAGACCGAGAAAATAATCGCTCCTGCCAAAACAGCAAACTTGCGCGATGGATTGAACCAACGCGCCAAACGGTCTTTCTTGTCGAGATAGAGGAATTTCATAAAGTTCCAGAAAGTACGCAGTCGGCCGCGGAAAATCATGAACGCGGTGGCGTATTCGAAAAGAAAACCCCAATCTGCGCTGAAGTTACGGGCAATGTTGCCGATAAAGCCGGCGAAAAAGTAAAGCACAGAGTAGCTGTATAGTCCGGAGAGAATCGCGTAGATGACGTAGCCAGGGCGGCGGCGTTGGGGCACAAAGGGAACGTCTACCGGCAGTCGCCAGATGTTTCGCTTTACCCACGACGAGAGATACAACGTCGACGCTTCCTTGAGATCTGAAATGCCGATCAGATCGCAGAGTATGTAATAACCGTCCAGCTTCATCAGGGGGTTCCAGTTGATGAACACCACGGCAATTCCAGTGAACAGAATGATCGTATAGGCAAGGTCGTGAGCCGGAGTGTTCGGCGGCGTAAGCCACCAGATTGGTGTGACCAGGGCGCAAATCACCAGTTCCGACCAGACGCCGGCCACTGCGATCATGAGCCGCTGAAAACGGTCCCCCTTTACCTCTCCGGCGGTGGTGTCGGTGTAGAAGCCGGGGGTAAGATAAATGAGCAAAAATCCCATCGCTGGCACGGGTGCTTTGTAATGCTTGACGGTGAGGCCGTGTCCTACTTCGTGAATGCAAAGCAGGACCGACGCGATCACCCAGAAACTGGCGACGTCGAACCCGCTTTTGTCCGCGAAGTTATAGAACTCGATTGTGTCCCTTCCCACTTCGCTCCAATGCACGACGAAGATTACAGCGGTAAAGGCAAACGCCAGCAGCGTGAGGATCACACACCACGGCTTGTACATAAAGCTGATCTGGCGGTAGAGCCATCCGAGGAAGCGATCGGGATTTACGGCCGGAAATGTAATTAGGGAGAGGTCGCCCCACTTCGTTTTATCCTGCCGCCGGCGTCGCTCGTCCGCCGTTTTCTGCATGAGTTTGATATTTTTTTCCTGCGGGGTTTGGTACCAGAAATTCATCGCTCCAATGCTTGCGGCAAAGTCGCGGACGGTTTCCTCGGAATAATCCGCACCCGTTTCCGCCGAGTAAAGCTCTCCAATTTCGGCAAAGGAGCGCTGCCCGTCGAAAAGCTGAATCAGGCGCCAGCTTTCAGGAGGAAAGACAAACATGGATGCCACTCCAGGCACGAAAGCCCGCACCACTGGAACCCCGTCTTCAATGTGCTCCCGGAACACGACATCAGGATGGATTCTCGGAGGGCGCTCGCTGAGCAACCGAGCTGGGAGCTCTGGCAAGGCAACGTTGAGGGCTTGGGTGATATTCATCGCGACATGGTCAAGTTGACGCTTGCATTCATGCCCGGGCGAAGGTCAGTACGGGACTTCTCCACCTGTATCAGCACCTCGAAGCTGCCGCTGGAGGGGTCAATAACCGGGCTTACTTCAATGACCCTCGCTTTATAGCTTCGATCCGGGAGGTCGGATGTGGTCAGGGTCACTTCCAGCCCCTTCTTGATCTGATTGATGAATTTCTCCGGCACGGTGAAACCCATGCGGAGCGGACCATCGCCTGTAATCCAGAATAGGCGGTCGCCGCGTGCGACCTCTTGTCCATCGCGGACGTATCGTCGAGAGATCACGCCAGCGAAAGGAGCGCGTATCCTGGTCTTCTCCAATTCCAGTGCGACGGATTGCTGCGTTGCACCTGCGGCGGCCAAGGACTGTTCGGCGCGTTGGACTTCGAAGTGCTCTTCTTCGGCTTTGTATTTGGCGTGTTCGAACTGTTCGAAAGGAATGAGCTGTGCGTCCCACAACTTCTTGGCTCGATCGTAATCGGCGTCTAACACCTTTTCCTCAGATTGCCAACTCCTCAGCTCGGCATCCGTGCTATTGGCTTTGGATCGTGCCGCTTCCAGATCTGCTATGAGCTGTCGATTGTCCAACTCGGCCAGAACGTCTCCGGCCTTCACCCAAGTCCCGACATCAACGGCTAGTCTTGAGATCACGCCATCCCTTTGGGCCATCAAATCAAGTTGATGCTCCACCACCAGAGGACCGGAGGCGGTAAAGGTGTTTACCCTCGCCGGTGTAATGGATTGCCCCGGTGCATTGGCAGCGGGTTCAGGGGCTGCAGAAGCACTTGGGGGCATCGGTTCGGAGCATGCTGTGAATGTCAATGCCAGTCCAAGCGAGAATACAGCGACAGGCGACAGACTTTTTAATCTCATTTTCTCTCCCGCTCCGGACTTACACTCCAAACCACGACCAGAATTGCGAATACAACCAAACAAACGGCCGGCGGAACAACACATAACCGGAGGGATACCACCCTACTCGAATTTTTCCGCGCCCTTCCATGCCTGCCCGAATCTCACGGGACTGGTTGGGAATGGCGACACGGGCAAAGAAAAATCGTGAGTCTCCCACAAGCACGCCCTTCGGACTCACGAGCATTACATCCCCGCGAAAAACCCGGGCGGGAAAACTGTTGAGCTTGATGGCCGCCGGCTCACCGTTGCGCAACATGGAAGCATCACCCTCGTCGATTGCCACATCCACGACGGTGCGCGAGATGTCGACGATCTCAGCGAAGGTTTCTCCATACTGAAGACGCCGCCCTACCATATTTTCCACATGCGGTGTCGCCACCGTGCCGTCGATGGGAGACCGTAATTTCGTTCTGTCGAGAAGGTTCTCATCTCTCGCCACCTCAGATTTCCAGTAGTCCGCCTGCACCCGTTGGACTCCGGCTTCGCTTCCGCCGCCGGTAGCCAGGGCGTGATTCATCTGCAAAAGCGCCGTCTGGTATTTGGCCTGGGCCTCAGCCAGTTGGGTTCGGTAGTCCCAGTCGGCCAACTCGGCGATAACCTGCCCCTGGGATATGCGATCTCCCTCCCTGACATTGATTACCCGAACCACGCCCTCGACCTCGGGCTGCACCTGCGCGGTGTGTACCGGTGCAACCACCGCATCTCCATCCAACCGCAAAGGCAAAGGAACCGCTGCCAGAAAGATCAGGAAGGCGGCCGCCGATGCAACCATAAAAGTGCGACGTCTTTTCTCCATCGCCATGAATTTCCGTTTCTTTTCCATCACCGGCTGGAGAACGGAAATGAACGGTACCTCTTTGTACATCTGCGCATTACGCAGCGCGACCGTCGCCTGCCCGGCCACCACCTGTAGAAACTCCAGGTGAGCGGGTAGCAGGAAATCCGGGTCGCGGCTCTCCATTCCCATAATTCCGACGCGGCCGGTATCATCATTGAGCGGGATTGCGTAGAACGCTCGCATCCCGGAACTCTCGAAATACCCTCTGAACTTCGCGACGGTCTCTTCCCGCTCGCTGTCAATCTCGTCCCCGTGCTGACTAACGTGTACAAGCTCCCCTGACAGCATGGCCCAACGCAGAATGTCGTTGAGCGGAGCGATATCCGGAGAACTAGCGTCCAGCTGTGTGACCCCGGAGACGGCGGCGAGTCTGTACTTCCCGCCCTGCTGCAGGCCGATCGCGGCGCGCTCGTATGGGATAAGCACTTGCGGCGCATTTACAATCGTCTGTAACACCCGTTCGAGATTCAGAGTAGAGGTGATTTCGCGGCTGACGGTCACCAGCGTCTCGAGAACTTCCACCTTGCGCTCGGCCAGGAGGAGACTGGCGTTGTAGAGTGCGATACTGGCGGTTTCGTTGAGGCTGGTCAGAACAAAGAGATCGTCATCATCGAAAGGTTTGCCGTCCAGCCGGTTGACGGCTTCCACTACCCCGACGAGAGACCCTTTATCAATCAGAGACGCGGCCACAATCGATTGCGCCCGGCCATTCTCGAGTTCGCCGTTGCGACGAGCCAGACGCTCGTCTCCTGACGAGTCAATCAGGATCGCATCGCCGCTCTCTGAGATGTCTCCTGCGACGCCCTCTCCCTCTCCCTGCGTCATTCCCTGACTCGACGTCGGGTCAGACCCTGCCTGATGCATCAGCAATAATCGGCCGTCGCCTTGGACGAGCCAAAGATTGACTCCTGCGCACTCCAGCATTTCTCGAGTCTTGCTAGCGATGATGGGCAGCAATTCGTCCATTTCGAGCGTGGAACTGAATACTTTCTCGATGTCGTAAAATTGGGTTACACGGGTGATGGACGACAGTGAATTGTTTCGCTCGGACTCGTAGGTCTGAGAGGCCACCAGAGCGGGGCCAGCAATCTCGCATAGTGGCTTCAGATCATCCAGCACGGCGCTGACTAGATCCGAATCAAAACTCAGGATCTCGATCGCCCCCACCAGCGCCGAGTTACTCTTTAGCGGGAGACACACCAGGCATCGCAAAGTCCGTCGGATGTTAAGGTGCGCATACTCCTCGCGCGCCAGCGTGCGCCCGTCGACGATAAAGGACTGCGGAGATTGAACCAACGATCCAAGGGTTCCAGCCTCAGCTGCGACTCGACGGTCTGGTTCGGCGCCGTCGCCGGCCAATGCTTTCACGGACCAGAATTGGCCGTCATTGTCTTCTTGCAGAACATAGAGGATAGCGGTTGCTTCTGGGAAGATGTCGACGATGGTTTGCGAGATGATCCGGGCACGCTCCACCGTTCCGCTGACCTCAATCAGCCGCTTGGCGAAACCTGCGACGTTTAGGTCCACATTCGAACCCGATGATGTCATGACTTCCGGTATAAAGGACGCACACTCACAACGGGGGAGGAGCAGAAGCTTGCAAAAATCGCCAGCTTCTTCTAATGTGAGCGGGCACTTTATCAGAGGCTCGTACGAGAGTCAAGATGATCTCACAAGCCTTCCCCGACGGCCTCGCGAACGTATAACCCTTAAGGTGGAAACTGGGATGGAGATCGAGATCCGTAATCGGGGAGAAGTTAAGCTAATCAAATTGACTGGCCGGCTCACCTTGGGGGATTCAGTCGACCGCCTTCGGGCAACTTTTGACGATCTCGCGGGCACCGGAGCGTATTGTTACGTCGTTGACCTGAAAGATATCGCCATGCTTGACTCGAGTGGCATCGGTTTGCTGGTTCAGTATCTCACCCTTACCAAGCAACAGGGAGGGTCTCTTAAACTTCTAAATCCCTCCCCCTTTGCAATCAAGACCCTGAAAATGATTGGTCTGTTGAAACTGTTCCAGGTGTTCGAGGACCAGGAATCCGCCGTGGCTTCATTTAGTTAATCAGCTTAAACTGATCTCATGAAGCGAGTGCGATTCGAACCCTCGCTAGCTTCGGGTTTGTCGCGCGGCAGAGCCCGAAGGTCACTGTTGAGGTGCGAGGATGGAATTCTCGAATCCTCATCGTTGCCATAATGTGCTGGCTCCTGATATAGAAATTACGAAATCTAGAATTTACGAGATTTCGCAATCGTAATTTCCGGTGGCGTGAAAGGATCCTGGACTCCGATATGTGACATACTGCCTTTTTACCCACGACGGCATCCAAATAAACGCTAAACTGGCTCGTGAAAGCGGGAAATAATTATGATCGTCCTGAGAATCGCTCGAAATTTCGTCGGAACTGCAGGTTTGCTTTTCGCCGGATACATTCTGGCCGCGTCACTGAAGGATTCGTGGCGCTATGTCAAGATCAGCAAGATGTAGCTGGCGTTCGTAATTGACGATCCTTATCTGCTTGAATAACGTGGTGGTATTGTTGCGCCCGGGCATCCTTGCGTAAGTTTAGTCCTCGTTTTACTCCATAGATCCGCAAAACTATAGTTTTCTAAGGATGCGGCCGGGAACGGGCTAAAAGAGTCTGTAGAATACGCAGTTGAAACTAGCTGGGTGGGTATATCCGGTGACTGACACTGCGACGATTCGACAGGGTAGCTTGAGACCTCCGCACTCGATCACAGAGATCGACATCCTGTGGATTACGGCCGGCCTCGGCTGTGATGGGGACACAATTGCCATGACGGCAGCAACCCAGCCAAGCATCGAAGATATCGTCATGGGAGCGATGCCGTGGATCCCGAAAGTCCATTTCCACAATCCTTTCCTTGCCTATAAGAATGGGAATGATTTTCTTCTCCCGTTCCATCTTGCTGCTGAAGGTAAACTCGCGCCCTTTATTCTTGTGGTCGAAGGCTCGATTCCAAACGAACAAAATAAGGATGAAGGTTATTGGGCGTCCATGGGCACCGATCCGAAAACAGGTCAGCCGATTACGACCTGTGAGTGGATTGATCGGCTGGCACCCCTAGCATGGGGAGTTGTGGCGGCCGGGACCTGTGCGACGTACGGTGGCATCCACGCGATGGAAGGGAATCCTACCGGGTGCATGGGACTTCCTGACTATCTGGGGTGGCGGTGGAAATCGACTGCGAATATTCCCATCGTGTGCGTGCCGGGATGCCCTGTCCAACCTGACAATTTCATGGAGACTTTGCTCTACCTTCTTCATATGGCTGCCGGGCGTGCACCGATGATTCCGCTGGATGATGCATTGCGTCCCACGTGGCTCTTTGGCGCCACGGTCCACGAAGGTTGCGATCGCGGCGGTTATTACGAACAGGGAGAGTTTGCGGAAGAGTACGGCTCGAAACTGTGCATTGTGAAGTTGGGCTGCTGGGGGCCGGTGGTGCAGTGCAATGTTGGCAAACGCGGCTGGATGGGCGGGATTGGCGGCTGTCCTAACATTGGTGGAATATGTATTGGATGCACCATGCCTGGATTCCCGGATAAATTCATGCCGTTCATGGACCAGCCACCGGGTTCGCTGTTGTCATCCAGCGCGGTGATGACATACGGACGGGCGATTCATGCTTTGCGCAGGTTTACTCAAGCGTCATTAAATAAAGAACCGAGTTGGCGGCGTAAAGGTACGAAACCAAAACCCTAGAACGGCTCGCACCAGCGATCTATCGAGGCCTAATTATGATCTCTACTAGGAAGGCCGAACCGATGGCGTCAGACGCCGCTCTGGAGCCCGGCCACTCAAGCATGTCTCCGCAAGAGGCAGAGAATCTCCTCGTAGATCTTGCCGCCGTTTTTCTCAGCAACTCCACGCAGCCTAATGCCTCCTCCAATCTGTTCGGCGACGAAGAGCCGGAAGAGCAGTTGCCGAAGGCGAACGAACTTTACAAAGCCCTGGTCGAGCAGATTCCTGCTGTGATTTTCATGGCGCATCTGGACGGTGGAATTGGCGAAGCCTACGTAAGCCCGCAAATCGAAGCGACGCTTGGCTTTTCGCAAGAGGAGTGGTTGGAAGATCCCATTCGCTGGTATCAGCAGATTCATCCTGAAGACAAAGCGCGTTGGAGCGTCGAGGCTGCTCAAATGTTTTTGTCGGGCACGGCGCTTCGGTCCTCGTATCGTGTCCTGGCGCGAGATGGCCGCGTGGTGTGGTTTCATTGCGAAGCCAAAATGATTCGCCGCAAGGATGGGCGCCCATGGTTTATCCACGGTGTGGGTTTCGATATCACTGAACTCAAGCGGATCGAAGAAGCGTTGCAGGAAGAACGCAACGTTGTGTCGGCAATCCTGCATACGGTGGGGGCTTTAGTGGTTGTGCTGGATCCGCAAGGCCGGATCGTTCGTTTCAATCGAGCCTGCGAACAGGTTTCCGGCTATACCTTTGCGGAGGTCGAGAAAAAGTACTTTTGGGATCTGTGCGGGGCTCCGGAGGAGACAGAACGTTTCAAGATTGTAGTCGAACAACTACGTGCGGAGCATAGCACCAAGGACTATGAGACTTCATGGGTTGCTCGACATGGATCGAGGAGTCTCATCGCCTGGTCGAGCACCATCCTTCCGGGAGGCGATGGAAGTCCCGCTTACATTATCGCCACCGGTATCGATATTACGGAACGCAAGCGGCTTGAGAAGGCGATCCTGGAAATCAGCGCGGATGAGCAGCGGCGTATCGGACAAGATCTTCACGACGGCTTGGGGCAACACCTGACGGGGATTGCGTTCATGACCAAGGCCCAAGAGCAGAAGCTTACCGAAAAAGGTCTTGCGGAGGCTGCTGAAGCGGCCCGGATCGTGAAGTTGGTGAATGAAGCCATCAACAAAACTAGAGAACTAGCGCACGGCCTTCTCCCAGTAGTTTCGGAGGCCGACGGTTTGATGTCGGCCCTCAAGCGGTGGTCAGCCGAGGTGGAAGAGTTGTTCAACATTTCTTGCCGACTGCAAATCGATCAGCCCGTTCTTATCCATGACTCCGCGATGTCCACGCATCTTTATCGAATTGCTCAAGAATCCGTGAACAATGCAATTAAGCATGGACAAGCCAGGAACATCACAATTAATCTTTCAGCCAGCAACGGGCACGGCACTTTGAAAATCGAAAATGATGGTACAAGTCTGCTGGAACCTGTTCCGAATGGGTCCGGAATGGGGATGCAAATCATGAACTACCGGGCCCGGATGATTGGTGGATCGCTAAGAGTAGAGAGTCACGTGAGTGGCGGCATGGTGGTGTCGTGTTTCTTTCCAGTGGCAAAGGACAATCGAGAATTGAAGGGATCCATCGATGATCACTAGGCGGCCCGGAAATTTCACGGCGGGGAAAAAGAAGATACTGGTCGTCGACGATCATCCCATCGTCCGCCAAGGACTGACGCTGCTTATTAATCAAGAGGCCGACCTGGCGGTCTGCGGCCTGGCCGAGGAGATGCATTCGGGCCTGCGGGCGATCCAGGCGAACCGTCCCGACATTGTGATTTTAGATATCTCGCTCACTGGCCCCGACGGATTGGAGATGCTCAAGAACATCCGGATCAATTTCCCACACTTGCCAGTCCTGATTCTCTCGATGCATGATGAGTCAATCTATGCAGAACGCGCTTTACGGGCAGGCGCGAACGGATACATCATGAAACAGGAAGCTACCGAGAAGGTGTTGGTGGCGCTGCGCCGGATCCTGAACGGCGAGATTTATGTAAGCGACCGTATCTCCAATAACATGCTGCAGCACTACGTTCGCGGCGCCAATCTTTCAGAACATTCTTTGCTTGCCGAACTCACCAACCGGGAGTTAGAAGTTTTCCGATTGATCGGGGATGGCCGTGGGACCCGTCAGATCGCGGATGTCCTGCATCTTAGCGTCAAGACGGTCGAGTCCTACCAGGCGCATATCAAAGAAAAACTTTCTCTTCGCAGTGCACGCGAACTCGTGCAACATGCCATTCAGTGGAATGTCACCGAAAAATCCGCTTAACCTTCGCTGGCTCTTTCCCCGCGGCAAGACTCTTTACTCTCCCTGGAACCCCACTGGTTTTCAAGTTTATATCCTTGATCACGGACAATCGGGCTGAATGGCGGCTGTTCGCGCATAGGGGAATCCCCGAGGTAATCCGCAGGACTTTCTTGGGGAGGTAAAACAGGGAGGCTGCCCTTGTTGTCACCTTGAAATAGGTCGAGTCTGATCCGGGTAAGAAATTCAATAAGTTGCAGATTCTGAAGCTGATCCGCAGCAGAAATTGTGCATGCTGCAACTTGATTTCGGAACTCCGTTTTGATCGGAAAGGGGCATTCCAGCTATGGGAACAGCGACGGTTCCATACGGGCGGATGACGCAAAAAGCGCCCGCGGTGAAAGAGGTACATATCCTTTGGATTACCGCCGGACTTGGTTGCGACGGCGATTCGGTCTCGATCACTGCGGCTACCCAGCCCAGCATTGAAGATGTGTTGTTGGGAGCGATTCCGGGCCTGCCCAGAGTGCATCTCCACAATCCCGTGCTTGCCTATGAGTGCGGCGATGACTTTATGAAGTTTTTCTATCAAGCATGGGAAGGCAGGCTGGAACCATTCGTGCTGGTTGTAGAAGGCTCAATTCCAAACGAAAAGATCAAGAAGGAAGGGTATTGGGCGGCGTTGGGCACCGACCCGAAGACCAAACAGCCAATCACAACTAACGAATGGATTGACCGGCTTGCACCCAAA
>PLUJ01000121.1 GCA_003165455.1 Acidobacteriaceae bacterium
ACTGGCGCTCGCGCGAGCTGGGCCGAATTGCCACCAAATACGACAGCCAGGCGCTTGAAGCCGATGCGCTTCATTTCTCCACCGACGTCTGGTCCGCAGGTGTAGTCGTTGTTGGCCTCGCGTTGATTCTTGCCGGCCGCCTCTACCACCTGGATTACCTGCGCCTCGCGGATCCTATTGCCGCGCTCTTCGTTGCAGGCGTGATTGTCAGCGTAAGCTGGCGGCTGGCCCGCCGCACGGTTGACGCCCTGCTCGATGCTGCACCTTCCGGCGCGCGCGGCCAAATCACCTCCGCTGTTCTCAGCGTGGAGGGCGTTCTCGAAGTCGGTCGCGTCCGCATTCGCCGCGCCGGCAATCGCTATTTCGCCGACCTTGCCGTGGGTCTCGCACGTACCGTCACCTTCCAGCGTTCGGAACAAACGGTTGAAGCAGTTACCGCCGCCGTCCGCAACATTCTTCCCGATGCCGACGTGACCGTCCAGCCGCTGCCGCGCGCCCAACGCTCGGAAAATATTTTCGATAAAATTCGCGCTGTCGCTACGCGGCACAACTTAAACGTGCACGACATCAGCGTTCAGGATCTCGCCGGGCACCTTCATGTGGAGCAGCACGTCGAACTCGACGAGCGGCTGATCCTGAAGACAGCGCATGATCAAGTCACCGAGCTCGAGGCCGATATGCGCCGCGAAGTTCCCGAGATCGCAGACATCCTCACCCACATCGAAAGCGAACCTGCCACCATCGAAACCGGCGACGAACTGATCCGCGACGCGGAGCTCGAAAAGAAACTGAAGAAAGCCGCCGAGCGCTTCCCAGAAATCGTCGACATGCACGACATTCAAATCAAGAAGGTCCGTGGACGCCTCTATGTCTCTTGCCACTGCACACTGTTTGACGAGATGCCGCTCGCTCGCGTGCATGACATCCAAACCGAACTGGAAATCTTGTTCAAACAAGACGCCCCGGAATTATTCCGCGTCCTGATTCATCCCGAGCCCAGCACGGATAACCGGCGGTGAGTGTGACATCGGTCACAGACCAATTGCCGATTGCCGATTTCCAATTGCCGATTGGGGGCATTATGAGCGAGAAGAGCAACGTACTCCGCAATAGGGCGATGCAGTTTGCCCTCAGAGTCGTGCGCCTGTTTCGATCCTTGCCAAACTCTCCGGAGGCGCTCGTATTTGGTCAGCAGTTGTTGCGGTCATCGACCTCGGTCGCGCCCAACTATCGTGCTGCCTGCAAAGCCCGCTCGCAGGCGGATTTTATTTCCAAACTCGGAATTGTTGAGGAAGAGATCGATGAGAGTGTATTCTGGCTCGAATTTCTGGTGGAAGCGCAGATCGTCCGGCAGGAACGAATGACTGATCTTATCGGAGAAGCCAAACAACGAACCGCTATTTTTGCGGCCTCCCGAATTACCGCAAAAAGTAATCGGCAATTGGAAATCGACAATCGGCAATCTTCTACACGAGGGGCTTCATGACCAAAGCAACCGCCGCCTGGATTGAAAAGCAGAAGTTCACCGCCGTCTCCGACAGTGGCCACGCAATCCTTGTCGATGGCGACAAAGCGGGAGGGAACAGCCCGATGGAGCTTGTCCTGATTGGCCTATGCGGCTGCACCGGCTACGATGTGGTTTCCATTCTGCAAAAGAAACGTGAGCCATTCACCAGTCTCGAAGTCAGAGCCGAGGCCGAACGCGCCAGTGACTCGCCGATGATTTATACGCAAATTAAGTTGATCTATCGCGTCGGCGGAAAGGTCTCACGCAAGGCCGTGGAGGATTCGGTTCGCCTGTCGAAGGAAAAATATTGTTCGGTTTCAGCGATGCTTGAGAAGTCCGCGAACATCACCACCGAAATCGAATATGACGACGCATAGCAGACGCTTTGAAGAAATCTGCAATGTCGGAGTAACTCGTGGCCGTTTTTAAACAGCCTGCCGCTCCAGTGCCGCGATAACCTGATGCTCGATCCTCCGCTCGTCCGGAGTAGGATAAGTCTCATGGCACCCCGCATCCTTTTGTTCACCCAACCGAACTGCCTGCGGTGCGAAGTGGTAAAGATGTTTCTCGAGGCGCGAGAAATTGCTTTCGAAGAACGCGACATCAGCGATGCCCAGCCCCGCGCGGACTTGCTCGATGTTTATCACGGCACCAGTGCTCCCACCGTGGTCATCTTCACATCCGCTGGAACCGAAGTGATCGAGGGTTTCGACCCGGATCGCATTGACCACTGCCTCGCTGCTGCCTGATGATGGACGCTCTGATTAAACGTCCAGTAAAAGTAAAGAAGAACTTTCATTCGAATCGCCAATCACTCCACGTCGCGCTCGCATTCGACTCGCGGATATCTTTTTATCGGCTCTGCCGCTTTCCTGTGGGGAGTGTCGGCGGCATTAGGCCGGGCCGTATTCACCGGCAAATTACCTCTCGGCCCGGACGCACTACGGCCCATCGATCCGCTGATTTTGTCTCAGACCCGCACCACATTTTCCTTGCTCGTATTGCTTCCAACGTTGGTTTTGGCGAAGGGTTGGCAACGGATCAGACTTCCGGCTCGCGATGTGGCATCCTGCGTTATCCTGGGAACGGTTGGCGTGGCGTTTTCGAATTATTTTTACTATCTCGCCATTCAGCGCACGAACGTCGCCATCGCCATCATCGTGCAGTACACAGCTCCGGTGTGGGTTTTGATTTATGTGGTCGCCCGGCGCCAGCAAAAGCTCACGGTACAGAAAGCCGCTGCCGTGGCTCTCGCTATCACAGGCATCGCGCTGGTCATCAATCTTTTCAGCTCCCGGGGCGCGTTCCGCCTGGATCGTTACGGAATCCTCGCCGCGCTTCTGGCTTCATTCTCTTTCGCTTTCTACAACGTTGCAGGGCATGGCATTCTTGTCCGCCACGACCGGTGGCGCGTTTTGGTCTGGACGCTACTTGCCGCTACATTTTTCTGGCTGGTAATCAACCCGCCGTGGAAAATTGTGGCGGCGCACTACGCGCCTGCGCAGTGGCTGTTCCTTTTCGTGTTTTCGATGATCTCCGTGCTCGGCGCCTTTTCGCTTTATTTTCTGGGCCTTCAGCACCTGGAGCCGACCCGCGCCATCATCGCAAGTTGCCTGGAGCCGGTTTTCTCTATCCTTCTTGCGGCATTATTGTTAGGTGAGGTGCTGCGGCCGATCCAGACTGTAGGAATCGTATTCGTGCTGGCCGCTATCGTGATCGTTCAACGTCCCGACCGTTCCACTTCAGCCCAGGGGTTGATCGTAGAACCGATGGAGTAGCCATTCACTTGCCAAAACGGCCTTCTGCGCAATTCCCCTGTGCCTCTCGTTGGCCCTTGTGATTAAGGATGTTATCGTTCATTTCCGCAACAAACTCTTTATTAACCGAAAATACCTGCTCGCGCGTTTCACGTCCCGCGCAATCTGCTCGCGTAGGGCTTCCACCGAAGGGAACCTGATCTCATCCCGAATCCGCTCCAGAAAACTGATCTCCACTTCGCTTTCCGGCACCAGGTCGATGGGATGAAAGTTCAGCAAGTGTGTCTCGATGGCAAAGGAATCCGCTCCGAAGGTTGGCCGATTACCCACGTTGGTGATGGACTCAAAGCGCTCTTCTCCCACTCGCGTGCATGTAATGTAGACGCCGTCTTTAGGCACCATCTCCTCGTAAGGCGCCAGATTAATCGTCGGCACGGTGTACTTCGAACCATAACCGCGGCCACGCCCGGGCACGCCCAAAATGCTGAACGGCCGCGCCAGCAAATGCCGCGCGCGGCTGACTCGACCCTCCGCCAGGAGTTTGCGAATATGGCTGCTGGAAACTGGCTCTCCGCGCAGCTTTTGTTCGCTATAGATCTTCACCTCAAAGCCCATTTCCTGCCCAAACTGCGCCAACAGATTTACATCGCCCGCCGCCTTATGTCCGAACCGAAAGTTGTAGCCTTCATATACTTCGCGCGCGTGAAGTTTCCTTTTGAGAATGCGTTCCGCAAATTGGCCCGGCGTGAGTAGCGAAAGATCCCGGTCGAAGGGCAAGATCAAAACCGCGTCGATGCCCGTGCCTTCCAGCAACCGCAACTTCTCCGGCAACGGCGTCAGTACCTTGAGCCCGGAATCCGGACGCAGAATCCGCGCCGGATGTGGATCAAATGTCACCGCGACCGCTTTCGCGCCACTCTCTTTCGCTCGACGCACAATTTCGCCCAGCACCTGCGCGTGCGCCCGGTGAACCCCATCGAAATTCCCAACACTCGCGATGGACAGACCAAAGTCCGCGGGAACATCATCGAGTTTGGAAAAGATTTGCATAAACGTCTGGTTAGTTAGTCGGGGATGTTCAATGGCCGCGGAGGCCTACTACCGCTATTTCTAACCGACCGCGTACGGATATCTCACCTTTCGCTCGCCAAAAAGCTTTACCAGCAAGGCTCCGGATGCAAATCCTCCCACATGGGCCCAGAAAGCCACGCCACCCATGTTTTGCCCGCGAACCGCGACCTGGCTTGCCGTGCCGCTCAAGAAATTCAGCACAAACCAATATCCCAGGATGATCCACGCCGGAACCCAGATTACAAAAACAAAGAACCAGGTCAGCACCCGAGCCCGCGGGAATAAAATGAAGTACGCTCCTAACACTCCAGCGATCGCTCCACTGGCGCCCACGGTCGGCATCGTCGAATGCAAGTTCACTGCCACCTGCGTTACCATCGCGATCAATCCGGTCAGAATGTAAAACGTCAAATACCTGAAGTGTCCGAGATAATCTTCCACGTTGTCGCCGAAGATCCACAGAAACCACATGTTCCCAATTACATGCATCCACGACCCATGCAAAAACATGGACGTGAAGTAGGGAACCGCCACCGCTGCGGGCGAATATCGATGCGACCCGGCCAACAGCACCGCCAGATGGTAAGGCACCACGCCAAACTGGTGAATCAGCAGACGCAAACTCGCAGGATCGAGCATCCACTCAAATACAAAAATGATCAGGTTGATCGCAATTAAGAATCGCGTCACGAATGGAGTGCTATACCGTGCCTGATCGTCCCGAAGAGGAAGCATAAAAATCTGTTAACTTGGTGATGAAGTAATCGTACTAGATTGCTTCGATAGAAAGCGCTACCAGGACTTCGACGCATCACAGCTTAGAAAATCACACAATTGCCCGATCTATATTCACCCGCTATCTCAATGAATGGCGTCATCATCGTCGATAAGCCCTCCGGATGGACCTCGCACGATGTGGTCTCGCGCATGCGCAGCATTCTCCGCGAGCGCTCCATTGGCCATCTCGGCACGCTCGACCCGCTCGCCACCGGCGTTCTCCCGCTGGTCACCGGCAGTCTTACCCGTCTCGCGCAGTTTTACATCAGCTCGGAAAAAACTTACGAAGGTGTGATCCGTTTCGGCTTCGCCACTAACACGTACGACGCCGATGGCGACCCAATCGATCTTCATGCAGAGACGGCCGACGCTTCGGCAAGGTCGGAGAACACTCGCGACCGTCCGACGCTGAACCTCGACGCTCTGCAAGCATTAGCCGCCCGCTTCCTCGGACATATCGAACAAATCCCTCCGCCATTCTCCGCCAAAAAAATTAACGGCGTCCCCGCCTACAAGCTTGCGCGCAATCAAAAAGAAGTCACGCTAAAGCCGGTGCAAATTGAGATCAAAGAATTTTCAATAATCTGGATCGAAGCCGACCGCGCCCACTTTCGCGCTCGCGTCTCTTCCGGAACGTACATGCGCTCCATCGCCCATGAAATGGGCCAACTCCTCGGCTGCGGAGCTCATCTCGAATCGCTCCGCCGCACCTCCGTTGCCGAATTCGACATCTCCCAATCCCACACCGTGGAAGAAATTGAAGGTAACAGCAACCCCGTCGGGCACGCCTGCCCACCTCTTACCGCGCGAGCCGAAGCTGATAGAACATCGCTCTTCATCCACCCGCGCCAGCTCCTTCCGCATCTTCCCTCCGTCACCGCCGACGAACCCACCGTAGCCCGCATCCGCAGCGGCCGCCCCGTCAATCTCCCCGACGTTTCCCGCTCGTCACAGATCAAGGTCTTCGCCAACCAAAGCGAACTCCTCGCCATCGCCACTCGCATCGCCGGCACATTATTCCACCCCAGAATCGTATTTCCAACTATCACGAATTAGGGGAAGCCGAGCCGATTTGCAGCAACCGCCGTCCGGACGCCTTCTTCCGAGAGCCTCAGCCTTTGCTCGATGCGTTGATTGCTCCCGTCGGCCAACTCCCCTCAAGATTTCGTTGACATCGAACCCATGTTTACCGCACGATGTTGCGTCCAATCTGTAAGCCTAGACCCAAATCGAAGGTAGCTACGGGAGCTCTGCGTATCTCGAAGGGAAAGCTATTGTTCAATTTGCCTGGCAAAAGTATCAGGCCGTCGCACCAACATGGGAGCATCATTTTCAAATCCATCTCATTGTGCGCCCTGCTCTATTTTGTGATGGCTACTCTTCCCATATTCGCCCAGACTTCTGGCGCCATCACCGGCACCATCGTAGATAACACAGGCGCGGTAGTCACCGGCGCGGAGATTTCAGTCAGCAATCCTTCCAACGGATTTCGCCGCAAAGCCAGCTCCAACTCAGACGGCAATTACCTGGTCGCCGGGCTCGGCGCAGCCACCTATGACGTCACGATCACTGCCGCTGGCTTCAAGAAATTCGAAGCCCGGCGCGTCATCCTCCGCGTCGGCGAGAGAATCAGAGTCGACACCACTTTGGTTATCGGAAAGGTTACCAGCGAGATTGTTGTGGAGGGGAACTCGGTTGGCAAAGTCGAAACCGAATCCTCCGAACTTGCCGGAACCATCACTGGAGATCAGATCAGCCAGCTCGAACTGAACGGCCGCGACTTCACCACCCTCATCAAACTAATTCCCGGCGTCAGCGATCAAACCGGACAGGACGACGGCACCGTCGGCCCGCAAGGCAGCGTCTCTTACGCCGTCAACGGCGGACGGACCGAGTTCAATAACATACAAATCGACGGCGGGGAAGTCCTCGATACCGGAAGCAACGCCAACATTAACGTCTATCCCAACATCGACGCGCTCGCCGAGGTCCGCGTTCTTACCTCCACCTACGGGGCTCAATACGGACGCAACGGCTCCGGCACCATCGAGGCCGTCACTAAATCCGGCACCAATCAATTTCACGGCGAAGCCTTCGAGTTCCTTCGCAACCAGTACTTCAACGCTCACAACTACTTCGACACGCCCGGCCAGACCAAAACCTACTACAACAAAAACGATTTCGGATACGTTATCGGCGGCCCCATCAAGAAAGACAAAATCTTTTTCTTCTGGTCCCAGGAGTTCCGCCGCGAAAACGTTCCCATGATTTTCAACAATCTGAACCAGTACGTTCCCACAGCCGCGGAGCGCGCGGGAAATTTCAGCGATGTCTGTCCCGCTCCGGGCACCCCGTTCGTCCGCGCCGGAACCACTCCCGTTGGAAATGAAGTCGTGAATATTAATTGTCCCGCATACAACGGCGGCACCGACGTCAACGGTAACAACTATTATCTCGGCTTTCCCGGCAATACCATCCCCGCAAATCTCCTTGATCCCGCCAATACCGGACCAATCATCGCGAATATTCCTCTACCCAACCTGGGGCATTCATACTTCGGCACGTCCCCCTCGCCTATTTTTTGGCACGAAGAATTGATCAAGGTTGACGATCAAATCGATTCCAAACTTCGCGCCAGTGTCCGCTTCATTCATGATTCGTGGACGCAAAACTTTCCCATCTCTCCGTGGACGAATACCACCACGAACGTTCCGGCCATCGGTGGAACCCTTCAGGGCCCGGGCATCAGCCTCGTTACCACCCTGACAGCTACGCTTTCCCCGACGCTCCTGAATGAATTTGTATTCAGCTACGCGGGCAATCACCTGCATCTTTTCAACACTGGAACCGCGTGGCAGCGCCCCGCGAGCATGACGATGACAGGAATTTTCGAAAATGGTTTCAACGGAACGATTCCATCCTTCGGCATCGGAGGCCCCGGCAACTTCAACGACAGCATTGACACCGGTTATTTGCCTTGGAGTAATTCCAATCCGGTCTATAGCTTCCACGACAACATGACGAAGATCATCGGCCGACACAACTTGCAATTCGGAGGCTACTTCGCCGCCGTAGAAAAAAATGAGCCCGCTGAAGAAGAGCCGAACGGCAGCCTGGGCTTCTATTCGAATCCGAACACTTTCTACAACCAGCAAAATGCTTCAGGCGGTCCTTATTCGAGCACCGGCAACGGCTTCGCGGATTTGCTGGTCGGTTACATCAACACCTTTGCCCAACCCAATCAAAACTTAAAGTATTACAACCGCTACAAGGTCTTCGAACCCTATTTGCAGGACGATTGGCGTGCCACGAAAAAGCTAACCCTGAACCTGGGACTTCGTGTCAGCCTCTACGGCAGCTATTACGAGCGTTACGGACGCGCTTACAATTTCGATCCCAGCACCTACGTCGCCGCGGATGCTCCCACGGTCGACCCCAACAACGGAACTCTCGACTTCGCTCCCGGGCAAAGCGTTTACAACATGACGGGCATGGTGCACTGCGGCTACAACGGAGTTCACAGCAGTTGCATGTCCGGGCACTTATTCAATCCCGCGCCCAGAATCGGATTCGCCTACGATCCGATTGGAGACGGCAAAACCGCCATCCGCGCCGGTTACGGAATCTTCTTCGAACACGCCAACGGCAACGACGCCAACACCGAATCGCTCGAAGGCAATCCTCCCGGCATCATTGCCCCAGTTCAGTTTTATATTTCCGGATACACCAACATCGGAGGGATGTCCTCCAGCGGTCAGTCCTTGTTATTTCCCCTGGGTGGCGGCGTCAGCCAGCTGACTTCCATCACCACGAAGACGCAGTGGCCCTATGTCCAGCAATATCATCTCGATATTCAACGCGATTTAGCCCGCAACACTTTGTTGACGGTTGCTTACGTCGGCAGCAAGGGAACTCATCTCTCCCAACAACTCGATCGCAATCAGATCTATCCGACACCCGCCTCGCAAAATCCTTTTCCCGCCGGACAAATCATCACGAGCGATATCTGCAACAATCTGGTCCTGCCAAGCGGAGCGCCCGTTCTCGGCCAGGCCCTTGTAAATCTCAATGTCGCTTGCGGCAACGTAAATCCCGACCTTTACCGCCCCTACCAGGGCTACGACTCCATCTACGGAATCGTTGGCGGAGCCAACTCTGAGTACAACGCTTTCCAAGTCGCTGGCCGACACAACGCCGGGGGCCTGCAACTTACCCTCGCTTACACCTACAGCCATTCCATCGACAACTCTTCGGACCGTTACGACAGCTCCTTCGTCAACTCCTACGATCTCGCTTCCTATCGCGCCAGTTCCAACTTCGATCAGCGCCACATCTTTACTGTCAGCTACATCTATGATCTGCCCATCCTTCGGCACGCTACAGGCGTCAAGAAATCCATGCTCGGTGGCTGGCAACTCTCCGGCATTACGACCGCGCAGACCGGAGAGCCCTTCAGTGTCATCAACGGGGGGACCTATGACAATGCCGGAGTCGGCAATAACGTCGGCTCTGGGTCCTACGCCGACCTCGTCGGCAATCCCCACGGCCCCAAGCCTGAGTTCAATGGAGTGCCCGGAGTGCCGTACGGTCCGTTGCTCTTTAATCCCGCCGCCTACTCGCAGCCAACCGGCCTTACCTTCGGCGACTCTGTCCGCAACTCCTTAAATGCTCCCGGGCGACTCAACTTCGATATGGGATTGTTCAAGCACTTTCCGGTAAGGGAATCGATGGCGCTCGAATTCCGCGCCGAAGCCTTCAACATCTTTAATCACCCTCAATGGACTGGCGTAAACAACACCTCTTGCGGATTGGAAGTCAACTCCGGTGCCAACGATTGCGTCAACGGCGATGACGTGGGCGACGCCCCCAACAACTTCCTTCATCCGCAAGGTGCCCACAACGGCCGCATCGCCGAGTTCGGGCTGAAGTTTATCTTCTGAGGTGAGTTAGCTACTGAAGGTATTGGAGGCTTCGCCTCAGGCGTCCAGTTGCAATGTCCGATAACAGGTATTATGTAAAGTCGAGTGACGGCCCCGTCAGGCGATTAGCTCCACCGCTCCCACTGGCGCAATCTGCATGATCCCACGGTCCAGCGTAGCCAGCTGCCCCCGATTCCGAATCGCCAGTGCGACCAGGTACGCGTCTGTGATTTGTCGATGACCTGTGAGTGTCACCTCGAACTTCTCCAGCGACTCGATCAGAGGTATGGAATCTGCCCAGAACTGATGTCCCGGAAGCTCCAGATTGCGTCGAAGAACTTCTAGCGCACCATTAATGGTCAAGGCACTGCCAGAAAAACTGGGGTTCGACAATGTGCGCACCAGTGCCGCCTGTGTCATCGGACACGTCGCCCATCCATCGCTGCCGCGCTGAGCGAACCAGCGGCTAGCCCGACCATTTGCCGAATGGTCCGGCCACGCTAACGCAATGAGCACATTCGCGTCGAGCAGATAGCCCGGCACTAAAGCTCATCCTCCAGCAGTCGCTTTACATGTTCCGTGGTGACTTTCTTGCCACCCTTCGGCAGCACCACCCTCCAGAAACCGTCCACCAACTCCATCGGCACGGGCGCACTCGCGCCCTTTCGGACCAGCTCGGAAGCAGCCTTTCCCAAGGCCACTGAGCGGGCCTCGGAGTATTCCCGCACAATTTTCAGGGCGTCATCATCTAGATTAAGGGTGGTGCGCATGGTGATATTATGATGTCAGGTAGGCCTATCTGATGTCAACTAATAATGATTAGCATCATTCGTCCAACGATCAGCACCAATTCCCTTCTTCTTTGGACATGTAACCTGGCGGTTACATCTTGTACTTGCCCAAATCCTCGTCGTTCAACCCTTCCAGATACTTGCGCAGTTCCTCAGCGCTCACGCGGTCTGACATATTCGCCGCCTGCTTCGAATTCTTCAGCACAAGCTCATCCACGAAGATCGGACAATCCACCCGCAACGCCAGGGCTAGCGCATCCGAAGGTCGTGAGTCCACGCTAATGACCTCGCCGTTCCGCTCCATCCAAATAACCGCGTAGAACGTGTCCTCGCGCAGTTCCGTGACTACGACCTTGTGTACCTGCGCCTCCAGACCGGTCAACACGTTCTTGATCAGGTCGTGCGTCATCGGCCGCGGCGTATTCACCTTTTCCATCTCCAGCGCAATCGCATTCGCCTCATAAACCCCCACCCAGATCGGCAGCACCGACTCTCCTGCCACATCCTTCAAAATCACAATCGGCGTGTTCGTTACCGGATCCATTAAAAGTCCGCGGATTGTCATCTCTAATTCCATGAGGAGCTCCTGAGCTACCTTCTACACGCAAACTCTCGATATGTAGTGCAACCTAAGTTCGAGCGAAATCGTTTCCTTAAGATTTTTTATATCACTAACTCCCCTAGGAGGCTGTTGGGAAAGCTTTGGGTTGCTCTTACTTTGACGTAACTTCCCACTTGAGGAACGGACGAGTCGGGAGCGGCAAAATTGAGCGTCTTGTTGTGCGAGGTGCGGCCAATCCATTGTTTCCGGGCCTCGTTTTTCCCTTCAACCATTACTTCCAATTCGCTACCTATATATTTCTTGTATCGAATGATCTGTATGTCTTTCTGATGCGACATGATGACTTCGAGGCGACGAGCTTTTTCTTGATCCGGAATGGCATCTTCTAATGCGAGCGACGGAGTGTTCGGACGCGGGGAGTATTTGAAGGTGAATACCGCGTCGTAGCCGACCTCATCCAATAATGACAAAGTGTCGGCAAAGTCCTGTTCGGTTTCGCCCGGAAACCCGACGATGATGTCGCTGGTGATACTAAGGGGACGCTTGGCGGACTTCATCCAGGAGATACGTTCGAGGTATTGATCGCGCGTGTAAAGGCGCTGCATCGCCGCGAGGACGCGGTCCGATCCGCTTTGTACCGGCAAATGTACATGATCGCAAAGGGTTGGGACGGCGTCGATGGCGTCGATAATATCGCGTCCAAAGTCGCGTGGGTGCGAAGTGGTAAAGCGTACGCGCCGGATGCCGGGAACTTCGCCCACAGAGGCAAGTAACTCGGCGAACGTTTTCTTTCCCCCCGGCTTCCCTGCCGGATCTTTATAGGAATTCACGTTCTGGCCAAGCAATTGGATCTCGGTATAGCCGAGATCGGCCATCTGGCGGGCTTCGGCGAGTACCGAGTCCGATGTCCGGCTGCGTTCTTTTCCCCGCGTGAACGGAACCACGCAATAGGCGCAAAATTTATCGCAGCCTTCGATGATGGTGATATATCCGCGATGGGGATTGGTGCGGGCCGTAAATTCGGTTTCGAAGCAGGCGTCGGTTTCGCGATCGTCCAGTCCGGTGATCCGGACAAGATTCGCCAGTTCCGCCTTTCGGCCTGCCGGCTTCGGCGCTTCTATTTGCGCGTTCTCCAACTCAGCAAGCATCTGCGGCAGATTGCGATAGCTGGCCGATCCGCAGACCAGCGAAACATGAGGTGCGCGCTCGAAAATCTTCTCGCCTTCCTGCTGGGCTACGCAGCCAAGCACGCCGAACCTCTTGCCTTGCTTCAGAAGTTTCTTGTAGTCATTCAGTCGATTGAAAACTTTCTGCTCCGCTTTATCGCGGATCGAGCAGGTATTGTAGAGAATCAAGTCGGCTTGCTCGACCGTTTGCACCTGCTCGTATCCCTCGTGGACGAGCGTACCAATGACCTTTTCGGAGTCATGCACATTCATCTGGCAGCCGAAGGTCTCGAGATAGAACGTCTTGCCGGGAACAGCTGACATTGTCACAGTATAAACCCGAAGCTAAGCAACGTGGCTCTCGCGAAGGGAGGCGACATTACCCGACAGCGTTGGGTGAATGGTTGAGTGCCCGGCGCCGCGTGATCCGCGAATCACGTAAAATCCCTTCATGCCCTCTCGCGTCCACGGTCACGAAACCCGCTACCTGAAGCTGCAAAAGAATAACTGCTTCGTCTGCGGCCAAAACAATCCTGACGGCATGCGCCTGAAATTCGTCCTCGATGAAGAACGTCAAACTTTCGTCTGCCGATTCCGTCTCAGCAAGCGCTACACCGGGCCTCCCGGCCACTGCCACGGGGGCGTCATCGCCTGCATTCTCGACGACGCCATGGGCAAAGNNAGATGACGGTCGAGTATCTCAAACCCGTCCCGCTTCACAAACCTCTCCGCGTCGAAGGCCGTGAAGTCGAAGTTCACGGCCGAAAACACATCAACACCGCCGAAATCCTGAACGAAAAAGACGAAGTTCTTGCCCGCAGCCGCGGCACCTTCATCGCCATCGACCCCGCACAAATGTTCGCCAAGTACGTCGAACGCTAAATAAATGCCCCCGATGAAGATTTGTAGTCTTGGCCTCGTAGTCGAAACGGAGATACCGCGAATCGCCGCCCGGCTGTAAAATATCTAAGTAGTATCAACCGTTCCAGAAAAGAGCCCACCATGTCTCAAAACAACGGCAGCAACTCCACCTCCCTTCGCCTGAAAACCGGCCTCGCCGNNGTGACGAATGCGGAGCAGGCGTCTATTGCGGAAAGGGCTGGAGCCGTCGCGGTGATGGCGCTTGAGAGGGTGCCTGCGCAGATTCGCGCGGAGGGCGGGGTGGCGCGGATGGCTTCGCCGAAGAAGATCCGCGAGATCATGGCTACTGTGTCCATCCCGGTGATGGCGAAGTGCCGGATTGGGCATTTTGCTGAGGCGCAAATCTTGCAGGAGCTTGGCGTCGATTACATTGATGAGTCCGAAGTGCTGACTCCGGCGGACGAAGCTCATCATGTGGATAAGCATGCGTTCAAAGTTCCGTTTGTTTGCGGCGCGCGGAATCTGGGCGAAGCTCTGCG
>PLUJ01000130.1 GCA_003165455.1 Acidobacteriaceae bacterium
TTTTTCGCCGTGCTCTATCACTTTGGCATCATGCAAATCATCATCCGACTGGCAGCGTGGGTCATGACGCGTGTGATGGGAGCGAGCGGTGCGGAATCATTGAACGTTGCCGCCAGCATCTTCATGGGGCAAACCGAAGCGCCGCTGACCATACGCCCTTTTCTGCCGGACCTCACGCGGTCAGAATTGATGACCGTGATGACCAGCGGGATGGCTCACGTTTCAGGCGGAATCATGGCAGCCTACATCGCCTTCGGCATCGATCCCAAGCACCTGCTAAGCGCGGTAATTATGACTGCGCCGGGCACGCTGCTAATGGCGAAGATGCTTGTACCGGAGACCGAGCAGCCGCGCACCGCGGGACGCGTTGTAATGAGCGATGAGGAATTAGAAGCTGAGAAAAAGGAAAACTTGCTGGGCGCGATTTCGCGAGGAACCACCGACGGGTTGCACCTCGCACTCAATATCGCGGCGATGCTAATTTCGTTTCTTGCCCTGATTGCGCTGGTGAATGGAGTTTTTGGCGGAATTCATCACTGGATCGGGTGGTTTCCGCAGAGCCTGGAAAGCATCCTCGGCGTAATCTTCTACCCAATCGCATGGCTTATAGGAATCCCCGCACGCGATTGCAGCACCATCGGAGGCTTGCTCGGCACACGCATGGTACTGAACGAACTGGTTGCATTCTCGAGGCTTGGACCAATGCGCGCTTCCCTCGATCCGCGGTCGTTCACCATCGCAACCTTCGCTCTTTGCGGCTTCGCCAATCTTAGTTCCATCGGAATTCAGATTGGCGGTATCGGAGCGCTCGCACCGAATAAGAAGAGCGAGCTGGCACGGCTGGGAATTCGGGCAATGCTGGCAGGCACCATGGCAAACTTGATGTCCGCATCGATCGCGGGCATGCTGCTCTAAATTCACATACATTCAGAAGGAGTTCTTGCGTGAAGCAACTTCATGTGCGGTTCGTTCTTCTTATCTGCGTGGCCAATGCATTCGCCCAAGTCTCCCCCAAGCGCGTGATCATCGATACCGACCCTGGTACTGACGATGCAATGGCCATCATTCTGGCGTTGAATTCTCCAGAATTGAAGGTCGAGGCGCTAACGGTGGTGCCGGGAAACGTTGATGGCAAGCAAGGGTTGGAGAATGCTCTCAAGATTGTGTCGCTTGCCGGGCGATGCGACGTTGTGGTCGCCGGTGGCGCACAGCATCCATTGAATCAAAAGCTCATCACCGCGCAATTCTGGCATGGCAAGAATGGGCTGGCGAATGTCGAATTGCCGCCAACCAAATGCAAAGCCGATCCCCGGTTTGGTCCAGATCTCATCATCGGAATGGTCCACAAGTATCCGCATGAAATCACGCTGATCCCGGTGGGCCCGCTCACGAATATTGCGCTCGCAGTTTCCAAAGATCCGTCGATAGCGGGGCTGGTTAAGGACATCGTGATCATGGGCGGCTCGATCAGCGGCGGAAATGTAAACGGAGCCGCCGAAGCGAATATTTATAACGATCCGGAGGCTGCGCAAATCGTGTTCAATGCCGGCTGGATGGTAACGATGGTAGGCTCCGACGTAGGAGAGCGAACGCCGATTACGCGGAAATATCTGGCAGAGCTTCAGTTATCCCACGGGCCGCAGAGCGATTTCATCGCGAAGATCGCCACGTTTTATTTAGACCGCAGCGAAAAGAGCGGGTACAGCGGCGCGGCCATGTATGATCCGCTGGCCGTCGGCATCGTAGTCGATCCCACTCTGGGGACGCTGAAGGACATGCACGTAGATGTAGAGACCAGAGGCGAGTTCACTCGGGGAGAAACTGTCGCCAACCGCATGGGATCGAACGAGAACAATGTATTGCACGGAGATCACTACGAAATCGAAGGTGTAATCGAGCTCAAACCTAACGCAAGAGTGTGTGTAGCTTCAGATGCGGACCGGTTTCTGGAAATGTTTGTGAGCCGGATCAGAGGAAAGTAAGACTTCCAGCAGTTCGCTCGCGCCGCAAAGATAATTGCCAAACCAATGCAAACGGTATGAAGGGGAACTGTCTGCCGTACAATACAAAAAGACGTCAGAAGAATGTAAAGAGCACTCCGGCATTGCGAACCGTGAAACTGACAAACTCGTGAACAAACTTGCAGCAAATCCAGAGGATGCGATCGCTGAACTGAATGGCAAGCCTTTGCTTTCGAATCGCGGCATTCCTCTCAATCTTGAATGGGTACGGCAGGTTCGCGTGAATACTAGCGCGGTAGAGCGTCGCGCGCAAACCCACGTGGCTCGCCGCACCGTGAAAAAAGACTGGCAGGCCGCATGGCTTCTGCGTGCCATCACCTGCATGGACCTGACTACGCTCTCGGGGGACGATACCGAGGAACGCGTTCGTCGGCTCTGCGCAAAGGCGCGGCAACCGATTGAGCACGATATTGTGAAGCGCTTGGAGCTTGAAGAGCTCAACATCAAAGTAGCCGCAGTCTGCGTCTATCACCGCTTTGTTGAGGCCGCGGTTCGAGCCCTCACGGGCAGCGGTGTTCGAGTGGCTGCCGTTTCCACTGGGTTCCCCGCCGGACTCTCGCCGATGGAAGAGCGGGTCGCAGAGATTCGCCGGTCCGTGGAAGCCGGCGCCGATGAGATCGACATTGTTATTACCAGGGCGCACGTATTCGGAGGTAGATGGCAGGAACTCTACGATGAGGTCTCTGAATTCAAACGGGCCTGTGCAGGCCGCCACATGAAGGCGATTCTCGGGACCGGCGATTTGCTTACGCTCCGCAACGTAGTGCGCGCCAGCTTTGTGGCCATGATGGCGGGAGCGGACTTCATCAAGACATCAACCGGTAAAGAACCAACCAACGCGATCCTCCCGGTTGGATGGGTGATGACCCGAGCCATCCGGGAGTATGCGCAAGAGACGGGAATGGCAGTCGGATTCAAGCCAGCGGGCGGCATTCGCACGGCCAAGCAATCGACAGAATGGTTGGCGTTAATGAAAGAAGAGCTGGGAACTCCGTGGATGAAAGCGGACTTGTTCCGCTTTGGCGCGAGCGGGCTTCTGAACGATATCGAGCGTCAATTAGAACACCATGCCACGGGACGCTATTCGGCGGACTACCGCCATCCGATCGCGTGACGCTTAATTCGTGGGTGCTATAGAAAGCGAAATTGCGAAAATGGGTATCGCCGAGAAATTCGTTGCCATGGAATATGGGCCGTCCTTGGAAGATCCTAAGGATGCTCTGCTGTGGCTGGATAGCCACCAGCGCCGTTTTTTGCACTTCGTTGGGGGCCTATGGCAGGAACCAGCCGCAAGCGCGTTCTTCGACTCGACCAACCCGGCAGCCGGAGAAAAGATCGCCGCTGTGGCGCAAGGTTCTGCGGCAGATGTCGATGCCGCTGTGCAAGCAGCGAGGAAAGCGCTTCCGCACTGGCAGTCACTCACGCCTCACGTGCGAGCCCGTTTTCTTTACGCTCTTGCCCGAGCCATACAGAAGCATTCACGCCGGCTTGCAGTCCTCGAGACGTTGGATAACGGCAAGCCAATTCGTGAAAGCCGCGACATTGACATCCCACTTGTAGTTCGCCACTTCTACTACCACGCCGGATGGGCTCAACTGTTGGAATCTGAATTTCCCGATTATGTGGCGTGCGGAGTGATTGGGCAAATCATTCCATGGAATTTTCCTTTGCTCATGCTCGCATGGAAGATCGCGCCGGCCCTCGCCGCGGGAAATACGGTTGTGCTGAAACCCGCGGAGTACACACCGCTGACCGCCCTGGCTTTCGCAGATATATGTCAGGAAATCGGACTGCCGCCGGGCGTTGTCAATATCGTGACCGGAGACGGATCCACGGGCGAAGTGCTCGTAAAGCACAGTGGCGTCGACAAGATTGCGTTCACCGGTTCCACGGAGGTAGGCCGAGCGATCCGTGCCGCAACGGCCCAGAGTCATAAGCGGCTTTCGCTGGAATTGGGCGGCAAATCCCCTTTCATAGTCTTCGACGATGCCGATCTGGATAGCGCCGTGGAGGGCCTGGTGGATGGAATCTGGCTGAATCAGGGGCAGGTTTGCTGCGCCGGTTCCCGCCTGCTCATGCAGGAGAGCATCGCCGAAACACTATTGGAAAAGATCCGCGCTCGCATGGGCAAGCTGCGAGTCGGTTCGCCACTCGACAAAAGCATCGACATTGGCGCGATTGTGGCGCCCGTGCAACTGGAGCGTATCCGGCGTCTTGTGGATCAGGGCATCTCCGAGGGAGCAACGTGCTGGCAGCCGCAGATTCCCATTCCCGCGCACGGTCTTTACTTCCCTCCAACTCTACTCAGCAATGTTTATCCGACCTCCGCCGTGGTGCAGCAAGAAATTTTCGGGCCAGTGCTCGCCGCCATGACGTTCCGTACACCTGGCGAAGCGGTAGAGCTGGCGAATAACACCGTCTACGGCCTGGCGGCCTCGGTTTGGAGCGAAAGCATCAACGTGTCGCTACAGATCGCGGCGCAGATCAAAGCCGGCGTCGTTTGGATCAATGGCACAAACATGTTCGACGCTTCCTGCGGATTTGGAGNNTTGGAGGCTACCGCGAGAGCGGCTTCGGTCGCGAAGGAGGCCGCGAAGGTTTGCTTGAGTATCTTGAGCCGGCGTGGTTCAAGCATGCTCCCGCATTGCTCTCCGGGAATGACGTCGAACATTCAGAAAATTTGCCCGACCGAGAGTTGAGCGACAAAGACACGAAGCGGAGAGACGCAGCGGATCGCTCTATCGATCGAACGGTGAAGCTTTACATCGGCGGAAAGCAGGTTCGTCCCGATTCCGGCTACAGCTTTGAGGTGCGTGGTGTGCGCGGCCAATTGCTTGGTGAAGCCCCGCTCGGCAATCGGAAAGATATTCGCAACGCGGTTGAGGCCGCGCATAGAGCTGCAGGCTGGGCCAAGACTACGGCACACAATCGCGCACAAGTGTTGTACTACATGGCGGAAAACCTGTCACTGCGACAGGAAGAGGTTGCGCACCGCTTATCCGCCATCGTGGGCGAAGAGCAGGCTGCGAAGGAAGTCGCCGTGGGCATCGAGCGCATGTTCTTCTACGCTGCGTGGGCCGATAAGTTCGATGGAGCGGTGCATAATCCACCATCGCGGACTATTGCCATTGCAATGAACGAACCGGTCGGTACGGTAGNNGTTCCTTCGGAAAAATATCCTCTAATCGCTGGCGATCTTTATCAAATTTTCGATACCAGTGATTTGCCAGGGGGCGCAATCAATCTGGTCACCGGACATTCCTCCGAACTTTTGAAAACGCTAGCCGAACACGACGACGTGGATGCCCTTTGGTGTTTTTCGCATGCACCGGACGCGGCGGCGGCGAAAGCACTTTCTGTAGGGAATTTGAAACAGGTATTCACCAACGAAGGACGAGCCCTAAATTGGTTCGACAGGCAGCAGGGAGAAGGCCGCTGGTTTCTGCAACATGCCACGCAGGTAAAGAACATCTGGGTTCCTTACGGAGAATAAAAGCGGACCCCGACGAGTCTCCCGCGNNTCTATCGCATTGACACAACGGTTCAAGGCAAATAGAGTTGGCGGCCGCGCGGAGATCTCTAAAAAACGGCGGGGCGACTCTAGTTGCAGTCGTGCGCGAACGCTCGTGGATTTGTCTCTATTTTTTTATTGTGCCGCTTTGGAAATTCTGCCGCCGACTCACGCGTCGCTTCGCCGAAAAGTCTTGACTTCGCAAGTAGGGGCAATTTATAAGGCGTCTCTACG
>PLUJ01000314.1:0-1241 GCA_003165455.1 Acidobacteriaceae bacterium
TCGTGCCGCTGCGGTCGCCGACATACAGGTTTTGACTGCGGTCAAAGGCGATTCCAGTGGCGATGCCCATTCCCTCGGCATACGTGGTCATGGTTCCATTCGGCGCTACCCGATACACCGCGCCATCATGACGGGACGAGACGTACATTTGCCCTTGGCGATCGAACGCGATGGCGGTCGCGTTCATCATGTCAGTGACAAAAGGCTTCACCGCATAGTTGGTATCTATCTTGAACACCGCGACGGGAACTTTCTGGCCGCGTGAACCAGAGAATGTCGCATAAATATTGCCCTGGGCATCAACGCCCGGACTGGTCACGGGATGTAAGTTTTCGGCTACCGGCACCGCAACCTTAATCGGGTGTGCATTGCTCGTATTTTCATCGGTGGAGACGACGACCGATCCAGAACTTGCTCCTTCGGGAACGCGCGCGACCAGGAAAGAATCGGAGCTGATCACAATGCCACCCTCGATATCGCCGAATTGAACTCGCGGGCGCTGAAACTGCTGTGGCCGCAAACCCGAGCCGCCTATGCGAATTTCGCCTCCTGTCAACGCTAGCGCGGGAGATACGGACTCGATGTGAGGTCCACCGTTCACATTTTTCTTGCCAAGAATACGATCGGAAAATCCCATGAGAAAAACCGTCCCTACTTTACGCCCTACTTTAGAAGACCAAAGTGAAGAAAGAGATGCATTCCAATCAGTGCATAAACACCGGCAGCCACATCGTCGAGAACAATCCCCGCACCTTCAGGCAGTCCTTCTATCTGTCGCACTGGCGGCGGCTTGACAATGTCGAAGATACGAAAAAGTATAAAGCCCGTTAGAAAAGATTTCCATCCGAGAGGAGCGCCGATCAGGGCAATCAACTGCCCCGCTACTTCATCGATTACCACAAACTGTGGATCTTTTGCACCCGAAACGCGCGAGACCACCGTCGCTGCGGGAATGCCAATCAGAATGGCCGCTAGCGCCAAAGCGACCGCAATTGGGACGCGGGCGGAAGGAGAGATCCGGTAGGCAAGCGCTGACCACGCGCCCACAGTAGCCAGCGATGCCCAGGTGCCCGGCCCTGGCCGTAAGCGCCCGATCCCAAAGAGAGTAGCTGTAAGTTCGGCCCACCGAGGAACTAAAACAGACCTAAGTGCTACCGCCGGAGTAACACTGGCGCTGGTAACAGGGTGATTGCCAGTCTTGGGTCGGTTCACAAATCATCGTCCTGATCTTCGGGAGTGCT
>PLUJ01000314.1:1287-7181 GCA_003165455.1 Acidobacteriaceae bacterium
GCGCTCTTGACGGCTTTCTTGCAGATCGGACAGCGAAGTTTTAAAGCGCGCTTGCGAGGCATCGTTAAGAATATTTAACAGCGGCTAAAGGATTTTGGCGACCAGATCGTAGTCATGCGATTCCGTTATCTGGCAGTGGTAAAACTCACCCGGCAGCGGAGTTAACCCTTCGGGGACATCGTTGACAAAAACTTTGCCGTCAATTTCTGGCGCATGCATCGCGGTGCGGCCTTCGAGTAATAGCTCGGTCTCATCCGATGTTCCTTCCAGAAGCAGGTCGAATTCCTGCCCCACGAGGGCTTTCTTTTTCTTTTTGCTGATCTGCCGCTGGATTCCCATCAAGTGCTTGCGCCGTTGCTCGATCTCGTGCGTTGAGATTTTCCTGTCGAGTCCGTAGGCGTCTGCTCCCTCTTGATCGGAGTAAGAAAACGTTCCCATCCAATCGAATTGGGCTTCACGCACAAAATCGCAGAGCTCTTCAAACTCCGCGTCGCTTTCCCCTGGAAACCCCACAATGAAAGAAGTACGCAAGGTGAGCCCTGGTATGGTGCGCCGCATTTTTGCGATGGAGCGAAGAAAAACGTCGGACCCGCCGCCTCGCTTCATGCGCTTGAGCGCCGTAGCCGAAGCATGCTGTAAGGGCACATCCATGTAAGAACAAATTTTCTCGTGCGCGGCGATGGTTTCCAGAAGCTTGCCAGTAATCTTGTTCGGATAGGCATACAGAAAACGAATCCAGCGCAAATCCTCGACCCTCGCCAGCTTTTCTAACAAAAGGGCAAGCCCGTCTTTAAGGCCCAAATCCTCCCCGTAACACGTTGTATCTTGTCCGATAAGAGTAATTTCACGAACGCCAATCCGCGACAGTTGTTCGGCCTCGGCGATCACCGACTCAAACCGGCGTGAGCGAAACTGCCCACGAAGTTGCGGAATAATGCAGAAGGTACAGGGATGATCACAGCCCTCTGCGATCTTGATGTAAGCCCTGGATTTCGGGGTAGCGAGGATGCGCGGAGTCTTGTCATCGTACAAATAGTGGGGCAGGTCCGCGATGGCACCGTCCCATTGTTCACGGGAAAAGCGTCCTTTGGCTGCGCGTGCGTCTCCCTCGGGTCGCGAAGGCAACACTACGAACGGAGAATCGTTTTTTGTCGAGGGGCCAGCCAATCCGGAAGCTGACAGAATTTTCTCTAACTCGCCGGTTCCCACCACAGCATCCACTTCAGGGATACGTTTGCGGATTTCGTCGTGATAGCGTTCTACCAGGCATCCGGCGACCACCAGTTTTGTGGCTCGGCCAGAGGTTTTGTGAGCCGCCATTTCCAGAATCGCATTCACCGACTCGTATTGCGCGCTCTCGATGAATGAACAAGTGTTCACCACGATTACATCCGCATCTTCAGGTCTTGAAGTAAGGTCGGCTCCCGCCCGGGCCAATAAGCCCATCATCACTTCGCTATCGACCAGGTTCTTGGGGCACCCCAGGCTCACAAAGCCTACCTTCGGCGGGCGCGGCTGCAATGTCATCTCGCTTGCGGAGGCGTTTGGGGCAGGTACAGGAATGCTGGGGTTCTTCGAAGACATGCAATTCCTTATCTTAGCATTCTGCGAGAGCTTTCTCGCTCGATAGGAGTGCGTTCCGGACATAACCTCAGGCATCACGGTCGCCAGTAGCGTAGCGGTCAAATTGTGGTGCTTCATGCTAGGCTGGAAATTATCCGCAAAACAGAAGCGATCCGGCATCCTGGAGGGAAAATGTCTGGGAAACAGGCCGCACTGGCGATCCTGCTCCTCGGGATATGCACTGCGGGAACCTATGCCTCGGCGCAAGATGAGAAGAACGAACTAACCGGAATCATTGGCCGTATTTTTATCAGTGATCAGGGCATTCACGGGCCAAATGCTCCCTCTATAAATCCTTTTGTTCGTTCTGGAAGAGGGCTAACCTTTGAAGCGGATTATGCGCGTCTCTTGCACGTCGCCCCAGTCTTTTCGGTCTCTGCCGAAGTCCCGGCGGTTTTCAATCTGGATGAAGACCTTGGATCAGGTGGCGATGTGGTTCCATCTGACTATCGGCAAATCTTCGTCACCCCCGCGGTTCGTCTGAATTTGTTTCCCTTAACAGCTTTTTCTCCGTGGGTGAGCCTGGGCGGCGGCTTCGCTCATTTTACCGAAAGCAACGCTCTGAACTATTACGGTACGAATCCTGGCGGCTCATCCACCTCGGGCGTGCTCGAAGGCGGATTAGGGTTGGATTTGAATCCCTGGAAGCGAGGGGAGTTCCGGCGACTGGGTTTTCGGGGGCAGGTTCGTGATTTCTGGTCCGGTACGCCCGATTTGCCGCTGGCTGATACGGGCAAGACCAGGCAGCACAATTATTTTGCCGGCGGAGGTGTGATCTGGCGTTTCTAGATTGCATCAATTTGCGGCTGGTTATCTATTTCCTGCTCGCCAATTCCACGTCCTTATATAACTCGGGCAATCGCTTCGCGTCCTCCGCCGAGCTTCCGAAACGCGATGATTCGTAAGCGTCGGTGAATCGCTCAACCGGCCTCTTCAACTTCTCATCCTCAATCAGTCGAAGAAATTCATGTGCCGTTTGCGACTCGGACTTCTTTAGTCCGCGCCCCGCCAAATACTTCGCCATGCGCTCGTACCACATGGCGGCTGCTTCATGCGGAGATCGTTCCGGATGGGACCGCAGCTTTCTGGCGCGGATCATCCGGACAACCCGCCCGGCATTGCCCAGCAACAGCAGGAGCAATCCAAGCCCGAATGCGACTCCAAGCCAACTGAATGGCGCTTGTTCTGCCCCACGTTGACCGCGTCGAACCCGCTCCATAAGCTGAACATAGGTTGCCCGAATCCATCTTCGCGTCTTTTCAAACGAACTGCGGGTTCGGGTTACCGCGGATTTTCCCAGTACAAATTGATGCGAGGAGTCGTAACTGATGACCCAATCGCGCCAAAAGGATTGCGCAGCATCCAAATAGAGCAATGCCCGGTCCCAGCCTTGCGGAGTTCCGATCGCTCCACCCGGTGTGGGATCGAACGTAATCCAACCATACCCAGGGAAGTAAGCTTCCACCCAGGAATGCGCATCCTTAGCACGGACAATGTAGTTGCCGGTTACATCGTTGAATTCATCGCTGCGAAAACCGTTGACCACACGCGCGGGAATCCTCAAGGTACGCAGCATCACTGCCATCGATGAAGCGAAATATTCGCAATGTCCCTGCTTGCGTTCGAAGAGAAAATTCGCCAACGGATCTGCAACCTGAGAGCGCGGCAGCTGCAACGTGTAACCATAATGGGTATTCAAATAACGCTCGATCGCCACCGCCCGGTCGTAGCTGTCACTCGCTGACTTTGTTATCTCGGCGGCCAGCGTGGCGATCCGTGGATCGAGATTCGGAAGCTGTAAATAAACTTGGGAAAATTCCGGATAAGAACGGTCAGCCTGACGCAACAGTTCCGCGGTTGGCTTATAAAGATCCGAGTCCGCTTCGTAAACGCTGACCGCCCTTTGAGCATCGAGATCGTAGATCCCCCCGCCCATATCCATCGACAGCCCTCGATATGCGCCCGTTAGCCGCCGCGCCCATGGGGCCAGGAAAAAAACGTTCGTTCCAATTGGTTCAACCATTATGCGGTAATGGATCACATGCGCGGTACCGCGAGTCGCCGCGGCGGCACGCTGCGGACTCATTTCGGCCGTGCCTTGACTAAACCGCGGAACGGCAAATGATCCGTCTGCTTCCCGTTGCAACACGTATTGCTCCCGTGGGTTTGACCAATTTCTTCCATCGAAATTAGCCAACGCCACTCCGCGCCAGTGCAGTTCGTACTTCCCGCTTTTGTCGCCATCGATCTGGATATGCATGACGACTGCGTTGGATTGTTGAATCTGCCCGATCCGCCCTAGTTGAACGCGGTCGCTGAAGCCGGTGGAGAGATCAGTTCCGAAGGAATATCCACCAAGATAGCCGACCGATACACGAGGCAACAGGAAAAACACCCCAGCGGCGCCTACCAAAATCATCGTTACCAGCGCTGGAATGATGCGCGCCAAAGAGAAAGCGAGGTGGCGATGCTCGTGCGCGTCATTGGAGTGCTGCGCTTGAAACTTGGCGGCTCGCCCCGACCGCCGCATCTCCATCAAAATGAAAGTCGAGACCGCGACCAACATGAATCCAGCGAAGAAGAACAGAAATACGCTGTCTACCGTGAGTACGGCCGACGCGAGAACCATTAAGAAAGCCAGGATCGCGAGCATCGTACAATCCCGATCCCGCCGCAAAGAAAATGTGCGAACCACTACAGCGAAAAGAACCAGATGAACCGTCGCCGTTAAGAAAGTGCGGGATAGCCAGAAATAATCGACGGCATAAAAAGCGAAATAAACAATAGTGAGAGGCGTGGTCCACCGCTTGGAAATAACCACTTTCCGGCGAGTCGACAGCAGGTACCCACGGCAAGCAAGAGCGGCGCCGACTAAGAGGATCGCAGGCAGCTCCAGGGCGCCGGTGCTAGCCAAAGTTCCAAACCCCATCAAGACAAGAAGGTAAAGCGACAGATCGAAATATTTGTTGATTGCCTCGGGTAAAGGGATTACGCCGGATTGGGAGATGGACTGTGGCATTTGGGACGAAAAAATCCGCGTGAACTCTACTGACCTCTATTGTTAGGCATGATCCCTGCCATTGGGAAGGCTTTCGCACTCTATTCTTGCACCAAAAGTCACTTGTCTTTTGATGCCGGCAGGGCAAGCGTTCGGCGCGAAAAGGTCCCTGCGTTTAATTTGTTAGAATGATTCAGGTCAGGCATCGGTCTTACGCGACGTATTCTCGCCAACCCCGCCAGGTCCGGAAGGAAGCAACGGTAACGGGCTCTTGCGTGTGCAGTGAGTTCCCGGTGCCTGGCTTATTTTTTGATTTCCTACCCTTGTAAACCTCCCGCCCTGAACTGCAATCACCTTTACACAGTCTTTACAAGTTTTCGCGCAAGAAATGCGGTCTTTCTCCGTCACTATTGAGTCAGCGCACGGAAAATCAAAGCGAAGGATGCCAAATTTATGCGCAATATCTCCTCCAATGTTTCCCCTACGGTTACGATTCGAGTTGCTGGGAGTCTCTCGCAAGGCCATTTGGCATATCTCGACCAGCTTGTGTCCTCCGCGATTGAGTGCGCTCTGTGGCCGATGCTGGATCTGGCGTCTCTTGAAGAACTAGACCGTGTGGCGCTCGGCTACTTAGTAGGAGGCGAGGGCCGAGACTTCGGGATTTTGGGCTGCCCGAATTTCATCCGCGAGTGGATGCAGTACGAGAAGGAGTACCGGGCAGCGTAGCCGCGAAGTGTCGCGAAACTATTGCATTAGACATTCCGGCTTCATTCGTTCAAAATACTGGATTCTTCCATCAGGAGATTTCATTGAACGAATCGAGCAAGCCACAGCGTATCAGAGTGAAGATAAGCGCACTTGGGGCTTATGTCCCGCCGCGCCTTCTCACGAATGCCGATCTGGAAAAGCTAGTCAACACGACTGATGAGTGGATTCTGAGCCGGGTGGGCATTCGCGAACGCCACATTGTGGACAAGGGCGTTGCCACCAGCGATCTTGCCGTGGAAGCCGCCAAGAAAGCGCTTGCCCAGCGCGGCCTGGCTCCAAGTGACGTCGATGCCATCATCGTGGGCACGGTTACGCCTGACATGTTTTTTCCCTCGACCGCTTGCCTTGTGCAACAGAAACTTGGAGCCACGGGTGTTTGGGGATTTGATCTCTCCGCCGCATGCTCCGCTTTTATCTATGCGGTTCAAACGGGTGCCCAGTTCATCGCGTCGGGCGCGCATAAGCGAGTGCTGGTGATCGGCGCGGATGTGATGTCCTCGATTAT
>PLUJ01000217.1 GCA_003165455.1 Acidobacteriaceae bacterium
CCGCGTGCTTGCGGTCGATCATGGAATAAGGAGCGGAGCGTTGCTCAGCAAAATGAATTACCGCTTCCGGTGCAAACTCTTTAATAAATGACGAAAGAAAATCGTACTCGGTCACATCGCCGACGAAGAGATCAATAGTTTGTCCCGTGAGATCGCGCCAAATCCTGAGACGATCCGAGAGTGGGCGAACGGGGGTCAGGGTTTGGACGCCAAGTTCATGGTCCCATTGCCGGCGCACGAAGTTATCGACAATCGAAACGGAATGTCCNNATATAGGGCCGTCGCCCAACCGCAATAACCATCGCCTCCGAGCACTGCAATTCTCATAAGTTCTCCTCGAGTTTCTTTACTTTATGAAATGGCGTTGAAGTCGCAGGTTTAGAGTTAAGCCGCCAACTATAAATCCTGGCTTCGAACCGGGTAGGGGGGCATCCGATCGCTTTGTTGATTGGTCCGTGAGCCCCATAGCGTTACCGATTGTCTTTGACGGTTCAGTCGGAAGGATTGGTTGATTTGTCATAACCACCTTGCCGCCGCTCTCGGCTACCAGATTCAGATGCGCGGCGCCTACCAGAGATTCCAACTGTGGGACCACGTTGTCTTTCGCCACGATGTAGGCCCGCTCCGGTTTCAGCCACAAAGCCTTGAATTGAGCATCGTCGATAAATACATCGGGCGCGCCAGGTGCGTAGGCACCGTACTCCAGATTAAAGAATCGTCCGTTACGAAGCAAAGCGGAGCGGTCTGTATAGAAAAAAATGGAAGAGAAGGTGTAATAGTGGTGATCTACGATCAGTGTGCCGGGGGGAGCTTTCAGGATTGCCTCCGCCAGTGGTCGCGATGACAGGTAGGGATCGAAGGTAGCCATCGCGAGGCGGGCCGCGTGAAAGAACAAAACCATCATGAGTGCGGCACCCAGGATTGCGCGCTGGCCAGTCCATTTCCAGGTAGCGAACGCGCCCGCGCAAAAGGCAACCGAAGCTACGAGCAAAGGAAATCGCAGGTAGGCAAAGGATGCCAGGGTCAGATCTTCCATGTGTCCCAGAGACAGCTTGTAAGCGCCGGGATGATGGCTCAATGCCTGCGAGATATCTCCCGGTGCGGGCAGATTTCGGGTGAGAAAGAACAGAGTCAAGGTCGACACCGCCGCACAGGCGGCAATCACGCAGAGGGCGCGTGTGCCGCGACGTATCCAGACGCCTTCCATTGCCAATGCAGATCCCAAAAGAAGAGCGAGCGCAGGATAACAAGGCATCGAATAATATTCCTGCGTAGTTGAGAAGGTAAAAAAGACAAGCACGAAGCCTGCCCAGCAAAGCGCCAACAAACGAGTGCGCCCGGCGCGATCCAAAGGCTTGAAAGATAATTTCGCGATCGCGGGGAAATACACGCTCCAGGGAAATAGCCACACCAAATGGAAAAGCCAAAAATAAAGGCGTGGCACGGTGTCATAGTCACGGGGATAACGCAGGTTCAAAAATCGGAGCAGTTGCTCATTGATGAAAAAGAACCACAGAAAACCGTGGTAGAGTCCCGGGCCGCTGTGCAGGGTGAACACAAAGTAAGGAGGATTGCGCAAGGTGGCGAGAACATGCCAGGGCGCAGCAATGAGCAGAATAACCAGCAATCCGCTGAAAGGACGCAACCGCCGCCAAGCGGCTGCGGAAAAGAGCTGATGGGTGATCCAAAGATAAAGAACACCGGCAGCCAAAGGGAAGAGCACTCCGATCAAACTCTTCAGAAGAAGTCCCACCCCCAGGCTGGCAGCGAGGAAAAAGGCCCAAAGCCGCGGATGAGATTCGTCTTCGTCCAAGGCGCGAAGGAATGACCACATGGCCAAGGCTACGGTAAAGGTAATCATTACATCGGGAATCAAAATGCGAGTGAACAAGAAAAGCCCAATGCAAGTTGCCATGCAGAGACCGGCGTACAGAGCCGCCTGTTTACCGAAAGCCCAAGAACCGAAGGCCGCCGTTAACCAGCAGAGAGCGATGGCGGACAAGGCAATTGGAATACGCGCTGCCCAATCATGCGGTCCGAAAACCACGTAACTGGCCGCGATGGCCCAATACACCAGCGGAGCTTTTTCGAGGTATACAATCCCATCCAGCCGGGCAGTCACCCAGTCGCCGGAGGCCAGCATGTTGCGCGCGATTTGGGCCTGCACGGCGTCCACGTCGTCCATAAGAGACGGCGGAGAAACAATGCAACCGAGGTAGATCGCTCCCGAGACCAGCAGAACTACTAGGTATAAGTACCCGTGCTTTGCACTGTGCAAACGCCGGTCTCCCGGGAGGCTGCTGCCTGAATGTTCCATTTTTTCATCCACAACAACAGCACGATCAGGCCCCATAAGTGGTATCCAAGATTTTCTTTTCTTTCCAGGTGTTGCCGGATCTTCATCTCGATGACTTCGCCCCGAAATAAGCTATCGGCCTTAGCGTCCATCAAAACATCCAGCATTAGAGCGCGCAGGCAGCCGCGTAACCAATCGTGTACCGGAATATCGAAGCCTATCTTCTTGTGTCCAAGGACGGAAGCTGGCAGCTTGTCCCGCATGAGTTCCCTGAGAACAACTTTCTGTTGCGAGCCGTGAATTTTCAGTGAGGTCGGCAGGGAAGCGGCGAATTCGACAATCCGATGGTCAAGAAACGGGGGACGCACTTCCAGTGAATGCGCCATGCTCATACGATCTGTTTTGGTCAGGATATCGTCGGGAAGAAAATACTTCTGATCAAACCACAGATACGGAGCCAGATTGTCGGAGCCGCCGAATCGCGAGCTGAGGTTGACGAGAATATTTTGGAGCGCAGGCGGAAGGTCGGCGCGCAGCAATTCAGCCTTTTGGCCTTCGGAAAATGTTCCGTTCCAATAAGCATGGGCTCGCTCTGGCGACAACAAACAGCCTTCCAGGAATCGCTTCAGTTTGTATTCAAAACTGATCTTTTCGTCGGAGGCCGGCCATGCCTGCAAACATTTGAGAGCGAGTTGAAGAGCCTTGCGCGGTAATCGCCGCGCGTGGTTCGCCAGCAAGTCCGCGCGATGTGTGAGATAGCCGCCAAAGAGCTCGTCCGCGCCTTCCCCGCTAAGGCTTACAGTGGTCCTGGTTTTACTGAGCTGCGAAAGAAACCAAACCGGGAGGGCGCCGGCGTCGGCGGACGGTTCATCGGAGTAGCAGGCGAACTGCTCGACCGCATCGCGAAGATTGAGTTCAGGATTGAGATCGAGTTCTTCGTGCTCGGTCTGATAAAACTTCGCAACCTCCCGAATGTATGCGGTTTCGTCGAAACTCCGTCCCTGAAAAGAAATTGAGAACGTTTTCAGGGGTACGCCAGACTCTGCCGCATAATGCAAAATAGTGGAAGAATCGATGCCACCGCTAAGCCAGATTCCGAGCGGCACATCGGACAGCAAATGCTCACGGACAGACTGCCGAAGAAGAGAGTCCAATTCGTCGCAGGCCGATTCCAAGGTGCAATCACGAACCACGCCGACCGGTAAGCGCCAGTAGCAGCCGGAGGAAACTTCGCCATCCCGCCACTCCAACCACCCTCCGGGAGTTAATTTTTCAATGCCTTCGACCAGTGTCCAGGGAGCGGGGACGTAGTTCAACGAAAGATAGCAATCGAGTCCATCAAGGCTCAATCGTCGCTCAATTTCTGGATGGATTAAAATCGCCTTTAATTCGGAGCCGAAGAAAATATCTTTGCCCCGGCGCGCGAAATAAAGTGGCTTGATTCCCAAGCGGTCGCGCGCGAGTAAGAGACGTTTGGCCGATTTCGTCCAGAGCGCGATGGCGAACATTCCACGGAAGCGGGCAAAACACTCCGTGTCCCATTCCAGAAAAGCTCGAAGAACGGTTTCCGTGTCACAGTGTGAGTAAAACTGGTGACCCAGTTTCTGAAGTTCGTTCCGGAGTTCAAGGTGATTGTAGATTTCGCCATTGAATACCAGGGCCACATCGCCGTCGTCAGAGAGAATGGGTTGGTCGCCGGAATTCAGATCGAGGATCTTGAGCCGGGTCGCGCCCAAAGAGGCACTGCGGGAACGGAAGACGCCTTGCCGGTCCGGNNGATTTTTATGAGTGAACCCAACTATTCCACACAAGACGCGTGACCCTCGGTTGGTTTACTTAGAATCAGCTTGCGATTCGTGCAAAATTGGCCAGTTACGCGACATCGGGGCCAGCCCACAAATACACCGGCTAGCTGTTGCGAAACGAATCCTGGCGAATCTTTATACGATGCACAATCCAACCCGCCGGTTGCAGAATTCAGCCTCGGGCGATGAAGGACTATCTCGGAACTACTCTCATTTACGCAATTCAGCCCCGGCCTATGACCACCAGGGCCACGCCAGCGCAAACCAGAAGCACTCCCGCCCAGCGCCTTGGCGTGACTTGTTCACCGAGAAAAAATTTCCCGCCGAGCGCTCCCGCGCCATAGCTAAGGGCCGTCACCGGAACCACCAAGCTTACGTTCTCCGTAGCGAGCACAGCGAGTAAGGAGAAAAATGCGGTTGTCATGAGAGCTACCCCAAGCCACATCCATGGGATTCGCAAGGCGCGGGGAATCAGGCGCAGCAAAGCCAGGGGACGAAAGTCCTTCACTTCGCCCACCACTTTCATGCCTCGCGCGACGCACAACTCACCGCCCGTTCCGGCGCAAACAATCAAAAAATAGAAGAAAAGCGTGCGCATTAATTTTGCTCCGTGGTACGCGGAGGAGTTTGACCGACGACCAATACCCCGAAGCAAATGAGAATCACTCCCATCCAACGCAACGGAGTGACTACTTCACGGAGCATGAAATGCGCCAGCAGGGCGACCATGCCGTATGCCGCGGACGACGCCGGCTGTACATAGCTGTAATCCGCCCAGGAGAGCACCAGCATGTAAGCCACAAAGAAGGCGATCAAAGATGCGATGCCCAACCAAATTGTTCCCGACGCAAGGATTCGCGGAATCAGGTCCAGGATTTGCTGGACGATTCCCGACGTCGCCGGGGGCATGCCCTTCATCCCCTTGCCCAGAAGCACATTGCCAAGCGGCCCGAAGATCACCATCAATAGAATTAAGAAGTATGTTTTAAAGTGCAGACCGGCAGAAGACTTCATGCGTTACGCAAACCTTCCCTTTGTTCCCGCCAGTAGGCACTTTTTAACAACGGAATGAATAACGTATCTCCACAAAAAAAAATCCAAGACGAAGAAGCAGGCATAACCTCATCTTAATTTAATTTCAAGGCGTACCCAAGTTAGGTAAGGACTTCCCTCATCGTCGCGTGTAGTTTCGCGATTCGCTTCACACCGACGCACTTATTCCATCGGCAGCCCAACATAGTTTTCCGCCAGAGTGGTGGCAGCCGCGCGAGAACTTGTCACGTAATCAAGCTCCGCCAGTTGGCGGCGATGGTCAAAAGGATTTTCGTGGGGAAATCGGTGCAGCATGGAAGTCATCCACCACGAAAACCGTTGGACTTTCCAGACACGCCTAAGGCAGATTTCGGAATAGGTATCGAGAAGGCTGCGTCTTCCGGTGGCGTAGAAATGCTTCAGAGCCCGCGCAAGTACTTGGACGTCGGCCACCGCAAGGTTCAATCCCTTTGCGCCCGTTGGCGGAACGATATGAGCCGAGTCGCCGGCGAGAAAAAGACTGCCATATTGCATGGGTTCTACGACGAAGCTGCGCATGCCCGTGACGCCCTTTTGGGTGATGCGGCCCTCGGTCAACTTCCAATCGTTTGCGGCGAGGCGGATGTGAAGTTCCTCCCAAATCCGTTCATCACTCCAGGCATCGATGTTCTCATCGGGCCTGCATTGCAAATAGAGGCGACTGATGTGCGGTGTGCGCATGCTGAGCAACGCAAAACCACGATCGTGATGGGTGTAGATCAATTCATTCGAGGAAGGAGGCGCGTCAGCCAGAATACCGAGCCATCCGAAAGGGTATTCACGCTCGTATTCCGTCAATACTCCCCCGGGGATGCTAGGCCGGCAGATGCCGTGAAACCCGTCGCATCCGGCGATGAAGTNNCCAGTTGCCATCCGGGCGTTGTTCAAGTCTTTCAGAACCTCATGTTGGGCATAGATCGTGATTCCTTTTCCGCCCGCGAGATCATGAAAATTAATACGATGGCTACGGCCCCCGAAGCGCAATTCGATCCCATGATGGACGAGCCCTTCCTTTTTCATCCGTTCGCCTACGCTCATCTGGTCGAGGAGGTCCACGGTTCCTTGCTCCAGTACTCCGGCACGAACGCGCTGCTCTGAGTATTCACGGCTGCGATTCTCGACAACAACCGAATCGACGCCATTCAAATACAAGAGATGGGAAAGCATCAGACCAGCAGGTCCCGCGCCCACAATCCCGACTTGGGTTCGCAATGAAATCGGCATGGAATTAGATAGGCTGCTCAACGTTCTGCGGTACGCCAAACGATTTCAAGACCGTGCAGGATGCAAGTGAAGCGACCTGTATAGAGCGGGCCGTGCAGCTGCTCGATTATGGATTCGCTCGTGTAATTGAGCGTACGTTGCGTTTCATGATTGCGCCCCATTTGGCTACTCGAATCCAGAGACTATGCAAGGGAGCATATATGGACCCATCC
>PLUJ01000190.1 GCA_003165455.1 Acidobacteriaceae bacterium
CTAAGCTTCGGACTTTTCCGGGGGAGGGTGAAGGGATAGTCCAGACCGCAAACCTGACGTGAGCCCTCCATGGCGCCACGTTCGGGCGGCGAAAGCCGTAGACGGTATGAAAATCCGAAGGGTTTAGACGGCCCATGAGGGTTCAAGTCCCTGCGCGCGCACCATATATTTTCCCTCACTCAGCCGGGGCGTGCACAACCAATGCTTGACTATTCGAAATCATAGCCACGCCGTCCTGCACTTGCTGAACTTGTACGCTGAAGTTCCCGGCAGGACTCGGTGGTACTGGCCCAGCAACCCGAGTGGGAGTAGTTACGGTAAGCGCGCCATTTGCTATCGTACAACCCGCTGGACACCCGGGCCCGATAATCACGATCCTGGCCGTATTGGGGTCAAAGTTGCTCCCGTTTACAGTAAGGGAAAAACCGCCCGCTGTCGTCGCAGGGGAAGGATCTGTGGAAACACTGCCGATAATCGGAGCTGTAGAGTCCACCGTCAGCAGCGCCTGAAGCATCTTCTGATTTTCGTCAGTCGCCGAAATGGCCACCAGAGTGTCGGCAGGAACAGGATTGGTTTGTATCTGGAACGTCCCGGTGTTGTTTCCGCCTTCCACTTCGGCGCTGGGATTTGCTCCCGGCTGATCGAAAAATGCAGCGGCAGCGGGGTTGCTACTCGTTAGTTGCACAGTCGTTCCCCCATCGGGCGCGACGCCGTCCAGTACAACCGTACCAACGTAGCGACCCGGTTCACTCGTGGGCCTCAATGATATTGACGATAGTGACGGGGGACTGATTTGCAGGGTAGTACTGAATTGTGCGCCACCGGGGAAATTGGCGGAAATGCTGACAGGCGTCATCTCATTCACAGCGACGGTATTCACACGAAACGTAGCGACTGATGAACGCTTCCTTAGGACTACCAGATTGCCAGGAATAGATGCGACGACAACACCTGGCTCGTTGAGATTCGTGCACTGCAGCGGTACAGTTATGTCGGCACCGGCTGGACCGTCGAGTGTAACAGTTCCAATTAATGGTGTTCCACCGATTACTGTATCTCGATCGAGAGCCACTCTGGTCATACCGGGGGCCAATACGGGACAACCTGCTGCTGTCGGTCCCTTCAGCCAATGATGGCGTCGGTCCTCATTGCACAGAGTCAATTCGTTCTCTCCTGCGTTTACATTCTCGACGAGCTCTTCATCCCTTGGCGTTGTAAAAGTTTTTAGGCCCAGAACATCCCACAAGTCCCGGTGGTGAAAATCTGAACGGTATCGCAATGTGTCGGCATCNNGCAACATTCACGATAAGACCACCGCTGTAGGAGAGCCAGTCTCCCGTTAACAACGTGAACACATTCTTTATGTCTCGTTGAGTTCCACCTGCCGCAACCACGTCTGCGTACAGAATGTACGTGTCATCTCTCTTGATCAAGTCTTCTAATTCAGCGCCTTGTACAAGCGAGGCATACCCGCCGATGCTGGTGCTCTGACTATTATTTGTTTGCCCGCTGTTCGGTGATCCACTACCCTGAGGGCTCGCGCCTTGGTTCCCCGGACCACTAGCAGGTCCCGAGGGACCACTCCCGGTCGACGATTGACCCAGAAAGGTTTTAAGCAGCGCGTCATATTGAGTATTAAGGTCGGTCAATATTGAAAGAGCAGGACTAGTGTTGCTATTGCCAGCATTTGCTAGCACCTCTGACTGTACGAAAGCTCTGACCTTATTGAGATCATCGAGGGCGAGAGTAACCTTCGTCTGTGCTTTGTCTATGTCTGCGTACGATCCAAAGAGCGGATAATAGACCGGTCTGACGTTGCAGTTAATGCGCTCTAACTGATGTAAGATGCTCACGGCCATCGTTGAATCTTGAATTGTGAATGTTGAAGCAGTATTAGTTGCGCTAGCGGCGATTGCTGTGATCAACGAGCCCAGATCGGCCCCGCCCTGAATAAACGATGGGCTTGTGGTTCCAGCCGCTCCACCCGGTCCGCGCTGCACCCCAGGTGGAGGAGGAACTTTCGCTTCTAACTGGTTTCTTTGAGCCGGGCTCAGGAGTGTTTTGTACGCCTCTTCCAGCACTGCGGCACTGGCTACGACCGACTGCCATGTCCCGAGGTTTTGAAACGACGACTGGTCGAAAATGATAATCATAGGACTCGGCAGGGGCGCCTGCCCTGCTGCCGCTGTCTGCCGTATCAAGCCCGTTGTAAAGCAAACCTTTCGAGCGATTGCCGCGGAAAGCTGATTTGCCGAACCGTAAGCGAGCATTTCAGTTTCGAAGTACGGAGTAGAACCCGCTTGCCCACCAGCTTGAGATCCTGGTGGCTGTCCAGGAGAAGCTGCCGATTTCTGGCCATGACTCGCTTCGCCAGTGAGAATGAGAATAAGCAACAAAAGTGTTGTACACTTCGATTGCGGATGGGACATTTCGCTCTCCTCTCGACTAGAACCTGCCAATGAGTAAATGCTGCCGCCTAGAAGCGATGCCAAGTTCAAGCTGTCGGCCGCACCAACCTTAGGATGTAATAAGGTGGGACCGACCAAAATGCCGCAAATGGATCAAAAGACATTCCTGATCTGTCAACTCGGGCCCGTCGTCTTCTCAATCTCTTTAGCTGCGGGAGCTAGAGCATCGAATACGTCAGATGCATTCCTAGATCCCTTATCGCGTGGGTTGAATGAGGGATTCCTCTTCAAATACATTCCGACCTTGCCGACAACCATCGCATCGTGTATCGACGGAGGCAGGTCCGTCAGGGGTGTTAGCAATATTTCATTTTTGGCTCCCGGCCCGCGATTCGCCTTGTTGACCGCTAGGAAATCGATTCCCATAGTTTGCACCCGGATGTCGTAATATTCCTCAGGCGCCGCTCCGACTCCGCTTCCGGATTGCCCGATCTTTGTCGTCCGAATGTCGGCCAGATTTTTGGCGAGAGTGTCCTGCCCAAAATCAGCCAGCTTCCAACCTTGCTCCGTTTGCATAACCGTTATAGCTGTTCTCCCTAGCCCATCCACCTGGACGGGATAAATGAGCCGGTGGACATCTTGCAGAAGAACATAGACATCAGCCCCTTTCTTAAAGTTTGCCAACTTCTCATTCGGAATCACGAACAGCTTCGCAGGCGGTCCTAGGGATGCTTTTTCGACATCTCCTTCGGACGTGAAACCAAACTCCTGGTAATTGTTTTGAGTGACCATCTGTTTAAGGGTAATCAGTCCGTGTTCAGCAGCAGCCTGTGGGTCCGAAAAGACAGTCTGCGGTTTGCTCTGAGGTGGAACCGTCGGTCCTCGATCCTTGGAGCACGCCAGAACACAAACAAACAGGACCGTGATCAGAAATATCTCGAAGGCTTTCAATGAATGCCTCCCGATTGATTTATATCGTAGTAGTCATTCCAGTGATGATGATCGTCTGAAGTGCCGGAATAATCCCCATACGTAACCCGCTT
>PLUJ01000335.1 GCA_003165455.1 Acidobacteriaceae bacterium
CACTTGCGCGTTGGTATAAATGTTGTAATCCAAGGGACCGATGCGCACGTCACCAGCAGGTAGAATTAAATTCGATTGGTCGATAGCGCGAACCACGTCCATGGGACTGAGCTCGTGGGCCTGCAGTTTCAGCGGGTCCACATTGACCATGATTTGCCGATAACGGCCTCCGTAAGGCGGAGGCACGGTGGCACCCGGCACGTTTGCAATCTGATTGCGAATAGTGAACTGCAAATAGTCGTGTAGCTGTGTTTCGTTCAAGCCCTGGCCTTCGACAGTCAGCAAACAAACCGGAAGACTCGAAGCATCGACCTTCATCACGACTGGCGGCAGAGTTCCTTGGGGCAAGCGGCGAAGGTCGGCCATAGCAAGATTTGAAATTTGAGTAACGTCGGCATTCGCATCTGTGCCAGGCTGAAAATATATTTTGATAAGGCTAACCCCGGCCATGGAGCGCGATTCCATGTGGTCGATGCCGCTGCCCAGGGTGAAAAAACGTTCGAAGGTATCGGTGATGTCGGCTTCGATCTGCTCGGGAGGCATTCCATTGTAAAAAGTGGCAACCAGCACCACTGGAATGTCGATCGGCGGAAACATGTCCACGGGCATCTGAACCAAGGCAGTAAGACCGAGGACGCAAACAAAAAGGCAAAGAACAATAATGAAATATGGATGTCGAAGAGAAAAAGTTGGCATGGATCTCTATTCCGTTCCTGCAGGAGCAGTGACGATTTGGGGTGACACAAGCTGGCCGACCTTGTATTGGTTTTGTTCACCGAAAATAACCATTTCGTTTTCGTTGAGACCGGACAAAACCTCCGCTTGCGTGGCTGTTTCGATACCCAGTTTGATTTCGCGTTTTTCAATACGATTTGAAGAATTTACGACGAGCACAGTGCCTTGGCCTATGCCCGACGACTGAACAGCTTGAACTGGGACGCACAGAGCTTGCGAAGCCGAGCGAAGCGGAATCTTGACGGATGCGTACATTCCGGGAACCAGCCGGTAATCAGGATTGGGAACTTGAACCTCGGTATGCATGGTGCGGGTGTCTTCTCGCACATCCACGGAGAAGCGCGCGACCTTACCAGGAAAGGTTTTGTTCAGCGACGGCACGTGCACGTCCACGGCGTCCCCGACATGAATATATTGAACATAAGATTCAGGGACTGGAATCACGAGCCGAAAAAGATCGTCCTCGGAGAGGCGTACGATGGGCATCGCTTGCGTACTCGATCCCGTGCCGGCCTGCACTAGCGTACCCAGGTTCGCGTAGCGGTCGGTGATTACCCCGGGAAACGGAGCAGTGATTCTCGAATAATCGAACAAACTTTGGTCGTGTGAGAGTTTAGCCTTCGCCACCGACATCTGGCTTTGCGCTGCCTCCAGCGCTGCCTGACCGGCATCGGCCTGCGACGCGGCTGCGAGATCTTTGCCCTGAGCGTCGTCTACCTCTTGTTGAGCCACGATGCCGGGCTGAGTTTGAAAGACTCCATTCAGTCGAGTGTATTGAAGATGCAGCGCCTTGTACTGTGCCTGATACCGGTACAACTCGTTCTGGGCGCGGCTGACTTGATTTGCGGCATTCTTTATTTCCGCTTCGTCCTCGTCCAATTGAGCTTGCAGCTCTGGAATCTCCAGGACCGCAATGACCTGTCCGGTTTTAACGTGTGTTCCATAGTCCACGTCCAGCTTTTTCACGAAGCCTGACTCTTTGGCGTATACATCGATCTCTTGGAATGGTACGAGTTCCGAAGACAAAGTGATTTGGCGGCCGAGGGATTTCGTCACTACTTTGGTTACGCCCACAGTGGGTGGCGCATTGCTCGCCTGCACCCGGTTGTTGTGACTTTCGGAACACGATGAAAAACTGAAAACCATCGCTGCGATCAGCAAACTCAGGCCGCACCGTATATTCGTTTCCGGCGCCCTAACGCCTACTCTGTAATGATGATTTGTCGACATGTCTTTCTGGAATTTGTACATGCGCGCGGCTAGTGCAGTGTCTTAATGACTTCGCCAAGTCCTTCCACTGAAAAATCCTGCGACTTGCAAAATTCGATGACTCGATCTTCCTTGCGTTGCAGTCGTTCGGCAGCGGCGGGGACCCGGGTGGCGACCTGATGCGGTACGGTCAAAACACCGTGACGGTCTCCGTGCAATAAATCTCCAGCTCGCACGTCCAGTCCTCCCACTTGAACTATGGTTCCAATTTCGAAGATATGCGCGTATGCGTGGGAAACGGCCACGCTGCCGGCAAATAGTTGAAAGCCAATTGCCTGAACGGATGGCAATTCGCGAACTGCGCCATTCGTCACGTAACCGACACACCCCAGAGCCTTCAGTATCGAGGCGTGCACATTTCCCACAAAAGCGCCGCGCCCTGGTCGATCGTCCATATCTTCCAGAACCAAAACGCGAGGTGGGGGTACTTGAAGAATGCTGTTCCAAAAATCGGCACGATCGCGGAAGGTTCCTCCGCCGATCGGAGGTTCCCCGCTACGCAATCTTCCCGTGACGGCATAACCCACCATGGGTGGCAGATCCTCGAGCATGCAACGCACCCGGGCGTCGGCGAAGCCGGTATTTCGCAATCGCACGTTGAAAGACTCGATCGCGTTCGCCACCATGTTGGTACCTATTTGGCGAAGAGATTCGAGTTCTGCTTCGGTCAGCAAAGCCTCAGCGGACACTGTTGCTTCCTTTCGTAACAGCTGAGCACGCCAGGGTCATCCAAAACATTCAGGATGTTAAAGCGAAACGCAACTCACTCGGCTTTCCGCCATCCCGTACCGGGATCGTATCGCTTCATCGTTTTCGCTGCCTCGGCCGTCTTCGGACCCAGGTCCTTTTCATACACCTGCCCGTCCTGGTTCACGATGAATGTCATGACTCCGGACGAGCGATATTCCGCCGGATATGCGACGAAGGCAAAACCGCCAGTCATTTTTCCATCCACGATGTAATTGCGCGAACCCCCGGACGCTTTTGACCCCTGGGCCTTTAATATCCGGAAGTAGTACCCTTGAAAGGGCTCCAAATTACGAGCTGGTGCCTGGGGATAACCATCTGTCGCAGCAACGGCGATTAGCGGCCCAATCGGACTAGCCTTATCCGAAGCTGACTCCCAGTACAAACCGTTTTGCTTTCCGGGATCGCTAAAGAACTTCTGTGCATACTGGCTTCCCGCGATGCCTTCGTGAGGTTGCGCGTAATATTCCTTTTCGGCATCCATCAGTTCATGGCAAGTTTGCATCACCGCCATTTCGTTCTTGCCGACTCGTCGATAGAGAATTTCTTGCTTTCCTGCTGCCGTGTCGAAATACCACGAGTTGCCCTGGCGCAGAAGCGGAATGGGGGTCGGCCAATTTTCGGCTCCGATGTAGAGAGTAGTCGTGCCGTCAGGCTCAGTGACCAGGCGATGCATCTGCTGGTACTTCTGTACGAACTGATCTCTGTTTGTCTTATCCTCAGCTCCATCGCCCGAAGAGATAATTTCCTTCGCATTCGCCCCAAGAATCTTCAATAGAGTCGCTTCGTCATCCTTTCTCAGCGCTCTAACCAGCGCGTGAGTCGCTTCGGCTGCAGAACTGAAAGTCTCTTGTCCGGCTTCCAATCCAGTGGATGTGCGGGCGGTTGTCGCCCGGTCGGTAGAATTGTCGATTTGCGCATTCGACTGTCCTGTTGCGAGACATGAGACGAATCCGAAGCTCGCCAGAATGGAGAGCGTAACGGCATGACTAACATGAGCTGTAAAACTTCGTGAATCGTGTCTTTCTAATTTCATAACTTCAGATCCCTTCTTGTCATTGCTCGTGATGAATCTGCCGCGAGCTCGATTGATCCCTGTGGTAGCCCCGTTCTAGCGCCTACCGCCACCACCTCCGTGCATGCCACCGCCTCCATGCGCGCCGCCACCGAAGCTGGATTGTCCCCGTGAGGAAAAGCCTCGCGCATCTCCACCCCTGCTTACTCCGCCAAACGCACCGGATCGGCCGCCAGAAAAGCCTCGCCCTCCAACCCCACGCTCACCCCCTGCAAACCCTCGCGCCCCGCGGCCGCCGTTGGCAAAAGCTGCCCCTCCGCGGTAATTTCCGTGAAAGTAGGCATTTCGATCATAGAAAGCATGGCTGTGGAAGGCGTATGGACCTCCTCCGTAGCGGAGGAACCCGCCACGCCAATCGAGCCCCCAGCCGCGCCAGCCCCAGCCAAATCCGAAAAACGGGCTAATGCCAAATCCGACGCCGAAAGATAAGTAAGGGCCACCAATTCCCCACCAGGGATAGAATCCCGGCCACAGTCCCACCGGATAGCCGTAAATCAAGTTGGGGTTGTACTCGGGAACGTACACAACATCCGGGTTTGCGGGCTCGATATCGACATCGTCCCCTTGATTCGAGACATTCTGTTGCGGAGTTGATTTCAGGTTCCCAGACTGTTCTGCCTTCCTCCGCATAACCTGAATAGCATGCATAACATCGGCCTGCTGGTTATAGTTCGCGTCCCCAAGTTCCGAGGTCCAAGATAAATCTTTATCCAGATTTGCCAAGACCGAAGGAAACTGAGTGAGCGCTTTTACGCTCGGATCCCAGTCCTGCTGATTGACGGCGTCACCCAATTCCTTACCCTTGAGATTGGGATTTTGCTGCATAAAGCGCTCGGCCTCCACAATTTGAGTCGGGTAGGCCGAGGCAGCCAAAATCTGGGCTATGAGGGCATCCGGATACAGGGCGATGGGCGCAACCAGTTGCTGCAGTTGGTCGGGCGTCAGAGATGCAGACTGCGGCCGCTCCGGGCCCGGCGGTGGTCCCTGGTCTTGCTGATTCTGGTTTGGAGGTGGAGGAGACTGATCCTGCGGAGGCGGCGGCGTTTGATCCTGTGAAGCTGGCGGCTGATCTTGCAGCGGAAGTGGAGCGGCCCACAAACAGCCACTAGTTACAACCAGCGCGAGAGTACTGACAGAAATTCCGCTAAGAATGGTTTGAAAGAATTTTGATCGCACTACCAACCTCCTTGATTCGTGAACCACAGAACACTGTGTCAGCGGCAGAACACTTCGCTATCGATGACGGACTGACTTCTGACTTCTACAAGGATGCCGACCCAGACCGAATAGTTTGCGGCCAAAGTGAACTATTCGAACGCTTCGGACGACAAACTAGATAAAAAGCCACTTAAATGGAAGGAGGCGGACGATTGTATAAGGATTCTGCAAGGAGAAGATCAGGCGACAGGGGATTGGCAGGTGCGAATCGGGGACAGAATCTTGGTAGATCAAGATTCGTGATGCTAAACGCAGGCGGAATCCAACCGAAAGCGGTCTTGTTAAGGTGCTGCCTTTTGGCATCCGCTGGGACTTGTATCTTAGCGGCCGTTATGGTGTGTGACGATGGGTCCAGCGGTGAACAATAGCGCGTGGTTACGCTGACGGTGATGGCGGATATAGCCACCAACACCATAAGAGCACTCCAATTACGACACAAGCGCATTCCTGAGTATTGTCTGCGCAGAACTCTGAATCTCCCGTTACTCCACGTGGTAAACACACGCTATTTAATTAGATAACCACAACTCGTGCAACGGTTGTATTCAATTGCCAGAGTGCGCGAACCGTGAATGAGGCTAAAAGGGGATGTCCTCATCGGTGATTGGTCCTGACGCCGCCCCAGCATGTTCCGGTTCCGGCATACGCTGGTCAAAATTGTTTCCGCCCGCTGACGCGCCACGCGAACTGCCACTGAACTCTCCGCTACCCGCGCCTTCGCCACGTCCGCCAAGCAGGACCAGATCATTGACCACAATCTCGGTCATATATTTTTTCTGGCCGCTGGTTTTATCGTCCCAGGAATGAGTCCGCAGACTGCCTTCGATATAGACCTTGCTGCCTTTCTTAACGTACTCGCCGACAATCTCCGCAGTGCGTGCCCAGGCGGTGATGTTGTGCCACTCAGTTCGATCCTGCCAATTCCCGTCTTTGTCTTTAAAACGCTCATTCGTTGCCAGGCTGAATTTTGCCACGGGCGTCCCTTGGGGGGTGTATTTCACTTCCGGATCCTTGCCTAGATTTCCAATCAGGATAACTTTGTTGACGCTCTTTCCTGCCATGATGTGCTCCTTTGCAGGGGTTCACTATAGCAGAACCGACGGCGTGGAAATGGTGGTGAGTATCACAAATCCCGGGCTTCGGTTTCATTTCGGGGCGACCTGCCTGGCGCGAGGGCCTTCGACACACCTAAAGATAGTGCTGAAAAATCCTTGAAGCGGAGTATAATTTCCGCCATGCCTGCCGCACCCGGAGCAATCAAAGCTGTCGGGATGGTTCCCGACGAAGAGAAGTGTGAGCCGAGATCCAAGGGACTAACCACGCCGCGCAAGAAAAAGCCGAAGGAACTTGCCGTCATCACCGAATGCTGTACGGGGTGCGCCGGCTCGCCTGCCTGCGTGGAGTATTGTCCGGTGGAAGATTGCATGTTCTGGGTGGCGGACGAAGATTGCACGCCTTTTGGCCGTATCGCAGTGGATCCTATCCTGTGCATCGGTTGCAAGAAATGCCTCAGCAAAGGCCCAGACGGTTGCTTCCTCGATGGCTGCCCATGGGACGCCATCGTAATGGTCGACATTGCCGAGGTGGAAAAAGAAGTAGGAGCGATGGCGATTTGAGAAATCAGCGATTAGCCGTTAGCTCTTTGGCTATCGGCTAAGCCTTTGCAGGTTGGATTTTATCGCGGTTTTGAGTTCCAGCAAATCCCACAGATTGCCATATAGATCTTCGAACACTGCTACGGTGCCATACGGCTCTTCACGCGGCGGCCTTCTGAATTTTATTCCCCGGTCGGTCATCTGGCGGTAATCTCGCCAGAAGTCGTCCGTGTGCAGAAAGAGAAAGACTCGACCACCCGTTTGATTACCAATTCGGCTGGATTGCTCCGGGGTGGACGCTCGAGCAAGAAGCAGGTTTGTGCCTCGGGAGGCTGGTGGTGTGACGAGCACCCAGCGCTTGCCCTCGCCGAGTTCGGTATCTTCAATGAGTTCGAAGCCGAGGGAGTTCGTGAAAAAAGCAACCGCTTCGTCGTAATCGCGAACCACGAGAGCGACGTACCCCAGTGTTTGCGGCATGGTGAGCCTCAGAATTAAGCTAACTTTGAGTTAAGGGGACTCCCGGCTTCGAATCGCTTTATCCGTCTCCATTGCTTGCCGACGGACGTCGGTCGAGATATCCGGTACGTCGCGCTCGTAGGGAAGAATAGTTGGAATATCTTCCGGCTGGCCGATTAGATAGAGCGCTCGCAAGGCTTCCCAGACTTGCTCGGCGGAAGGATCGACGACTGCGATTTCAGCGCCAGCCGCTACGTTTGCACCGGTGCCGGCCACCGAGCGAATCCGGCCGGGTATCGGGGAACGGATTTCAGCAGTTTGTTTATCGCCGTATTGCAGCTTCGCAATCAATCCACCTTGATGAATAGATGTACCCGGCCGGTCGGAATCCACGACTAGGCCCGCTTGCGGTGCGGTAATCCGGGCTGGCTGTAACAGCCCCACGATCTGTGTTCGTCCCTCTGCATCGCCGAAGCGCACCAGGGAGAGCGCTGCATTGCCGCGTACCATGGGCGATGGATCCTCGAGCATTTTCAGCAGCGCTCCGTGAAATATTGTGCCGGATGGATCTTGTCCCATGACCCACGCGTCCGTGTTACGGACTTCTTCGACAGGATCGGTCGACAGTTGCACCAATTCGGGGTACCAGCGCACGGCGGAAATATCATGCCGCGTGATGCGCTCGCCTACTTGCACCAACGCTTGCTGAATGTGTCGCGGTTTCTTAGCATCGTGCAGATAGTCACTTAACTGTTGGTCAGAAAGCTTGCGCCCGAACCACGTATTCCACCAGAAGAGAAACGGCANNGGCATCAGGCAGATCAGCCACGCAGTCAAGAAGAAGAGGAACTTCCGAGTGCGCGACATGCCGGGTCTTTTCCGTTCTGCGATTTGGGCGGGAAGCGATGAAGGCGACATGGCAGTCATATTCCAGCGAATAACTTAGTCGGACAATAGAGAACTTTTCAACAGCCTACTCCACTACATCCGCATCCAGCACGCGGTTTTGTTCCAGGTAATGAGACACCGCATATTGCGCTAGAAGGGGCGTGAGCAGCCGGATTTCGGCCCCGATCC
>PLUJ01000256.1:0-1322 GCA_003165455.1 Acidobacteriaceae bacterium
CGACCTTCTTCATGTCCTGCATCAAGTTGTGCGATTGAAAGTCAAGTTGTTGCAAACGTCCGTCCATCTTGCTGTTCGCCACTCGCAAATCTACCGCCTGGCCGTTGAGCCGATTTGCTTCCTCGTTGGACGCCGCAGCGTCGGCCTCCTTCATCAGGTAAGCCGCCTCCTTCAGATTGTCTTTCTTCTGAGTTTCAATCTGCTTGATCTGCTNNGGCAGCCCATGCAGCCGCGTTGCCGGAAAAGATCCTTGCCGTTGTCAATGGTCTGCCATTGCACGTCCCCGCTGGCCAGAACCATATCAGCGGCGTGACAATTTTGGCATCCAGCCTCCGAGTTTTCCTTCGGAAACAGGGGCCACAACCAGTGTTCGTAATTCCCGTGCGCCTTCTCCATACTTGTGGTCGCACGACCGTTCCCCTGGTGGCAAGGCGAACATCCAAACTTTTCAGGATCGTGAATGCTTAGCAACTCAGGTTGAGAGTGGCTTCCGAACGCCCGAGCGTACTCATCGGGCTTCTTCTCGCCTTTCGCCGTCATCGCGGCGGGCGTGATTCGCAAGGGTTCACGCGTATTCATGTGGCAGGACTCGCACCGGTCCACGATATTAGCGTCGGCGACGTTGATCTGAACGATTGCTGGCGCCCATTCCGTCGCTTTCTTTTTAAGCCCATCGATTTGCTGCGGAGTCAGGTCCACCATGTGGTCGGAGATGAATTCGTCCATCTTCGCCCGCGCTGCGGTTACCGGCTTCAAAACGTTACCCAGTTCTAAACTTAACTTCGTGCGCTCGTCGCGGATTTCATTGTAAGTTTCTTCCAGTTGAGGGAAAGTAAACTTCTTCTTGCTTCCATCGGGGAATTCGACCGTGGCTTGTTCGCTCTTGTAGCTATCGATATCCTTGCGTTTACCCGCCTTCGCGGAATCACTTTGGCTGGTTTCAAGTTCGTAGGTCAACGCATTCACGTAAGCTCGCCGGTCAGTGAACACGCTCTGAACTGCGAGCAGGCGCGCGCTGGCATCATCGAGCCGCTTGCGCGCGGTTTCCGCTTGCCCCTTTGAATCCTGATACGCTCGCTCGTAATTTTGTTTCAGGATCGCATAATCGGGATTTTTCTCAACGTCCTTCTCCGAAGTCGCTGATTTTGAATGTGCGGTGTTAAGAAATGCAGTGTACCGATGCTTCCAATGCTCTTGAAAGGCTTTCCATGGACGCTGGCCCCAGGCATCGTCCCACAGCGCCCAAAACAGGGTTGCCATCAGAATCACAGTGGCGATGAGATAATAAGCAGCGTAGGATTTGCTTGTGATCGGGTCCTGCT
>PLUJ01000256.1:1364-1645 GCA_003165455.1 Acidobacteriaceae bacterium
AAGCCGCAGCCCCATCTTTAAGGGCAGCGCGATCATGCTGAGCAAGAGAAATTGAGTAATGGAAAATTGCAGCAAGCTCATGCGCTTGAAATCTTTCCCCATGTAGCGCCGGAAGAGCGAGTAAATAATAAATCCGCCAAGCAGATAATATCCGCCGACTACGATTGCCCCGAAAACTGCCTTCGCCATGTTCGAGGTGATGCCGAAAATATCCGGCAGATCGCGATTTACCTCATAGATCAAACGATTGTGATCCCATGTTTGCCCCGGCCAGAACCACT
>PLUJ01000256.1:1664-18039 GCA_003165455.1 Acidobacteriaceae bacterium
ACTTGCGCTGCTTCCACGTGTAATATCCGCTTCCTAATGGATTGGTATCGATGTACGGAACGACCATCAGGCCAACGATGATCATGGTGGGCATGACTACGCCTGCGATCCACGGATCGAAATAAACCAGCATCTCCTGCAGTCCGAGGAAATACCATGGTGCCTTCGCCGGATTCATGGTCAGATTCGGATTGGCGGGTTCTTCCAGTGGAGCGTTCAGGGTAATCGACCATACCATCAGAATGATGGTGACGATAATGGCGGCGAGAAACTCAACCCGTAGCAAGAATGGCCAGACATGAACTTCCTTCTGCCAGCCGGGTTTGAACGGCCACGTCTTGCGATGATGTGTCTTGGCAAGGGCGGCATCACCCTCGAGTTGTTCGATCAGTTGGTCGTTGGCATGCGCCTGCTTCCACGCGAGATAAATGTAAAAGGCAAGCAGCGGGATCAAGCCTACGATCGGTACGTTGTCCGGAGCCGAGCAAATCTCCCAAAGTTGTCGCCAGTCCATATGAGGTCTCGCTTCGCCTTAGTGTTTGTCATTCCGAACCGGAGGGAACCGGCTAGGAATTTACTTTATTCGCCCGCGGCTACTCTCCGGCGGCCTTAGGTCCCCTTCGTGGCTTATCCGCTTCCGCTTCCAACATCACAGGAGCAGGCCCTGAAATCCCGCCATCTTTCCTGACTCGCCAAAAATGCACAATCATCAAAACCGAAGCCACAATCGGAATTCCAATGCAATGCCAAATGTAGGACCGTAGCAAAGCGTTCGCATCCACAATCGAACCCCCGAGCAGTCCGAAGCGCACATCGTTATAAGGCGTCATTCCCAGCATCGATCCGAATGGGCCTTCATGACCTAGCAGGGGGGTTGCTCTTGCCATGTTTGTGCCGACCGTGACGGCCCAAAATCCCAGTTGATCGTCCGGCAACAAATAACCCGTGAAGGAGAGCAACAATGTAAACACCAGCAGCAGCACTCCGATATTCCAGTTAAATTCGCGTGGTTTTTTATACGAACCTGTCAGAAATACACGGAACATGTGCAGCCACACCCCGATCACCATCAGGTGAGCCGCCCAGCGGTGCATATTGCGCAGAATTTTCCCGAAAGGAACGTCATGCTCCAAATAAAGTACGTCGCGGAATGCCTGCACTTTGCTGGGATGGTAGTAGAACATCAGCAGCANNCCGCCCATGCCCCAGGTATAGCTGTAACGTACGGCATCGCGGTTGATCTTCGCCGGGTGAAGATGAAGAAACACGTTGGACAGCACACCCAGTGCGCGGTTGCGAGGCGTGTCATCGTGTTTGTGGCGGAAAATGGAGGTGTAGACCTGAGTCTTGGTCGGATCTTTCAACCCCTCGATCTGTTCTTTCGCCTTATTGGGGATGTCGACCTTCATCGACTGGATATCTTCTTTCACGCCGGCCGTAACGCGCTCTACCACTCCCACTTTGCCGTTCTTCCCGTTCGGATTATTTTCGTCAGCCATATGAGTCCTGAAATCAAGATTGACTCAATGAATGAATGAGTCATTGAATCAATTGTTTTTACACTCCCGTCAAAAATGCTCCGGGATCGTTAAACTTGCTAGGCTGTCCCTTCGGCCATTGATACAGGCGCGAAGTATCCACGATGATCTGGCCATCCGGCGCGAGTTCGACGTGAGCGCGATCCATGGGTCGCGGAGCTGGTCCCTCGAAGTTAATTCCTTCGCTGTCGTACCCGCTGCCGTGGCAAGGACATTTGAATTTGTTCTCGCTTGGTTTCCAGTCAGGAGTGCAACCCAGATGCGTGCAGCGCGCATAGATTACGAATACCCGGTCAGGCGTGCGATCGACCCATATGCGAAATTTCTGTTGAAACTTGGTATCGACTCCCAGCGCGAACTCCGAGGGATATCCGATCTTGAAAACTGTGTTCGGTTCGAAAAGAGTGCGGGGAAGAAAGAATCGGAAGAAGGCCACAAACCAGGCGATCAAGAATGCCGTGACGCCAACCCAGGCCAGTCGTCTTCGTCGCCGATCAATATCAGTATTCGAAGGCCCCGACGAAGAGAGGCCCGCCGAAGCCGCTGCTTTAGAGGTACCCACGGCCGGCGTGCCTACGTACTTCGTGGCATCTGCCGCGTTACGCGCCGCAGGTTGCGTCGCGTCTGGAATCGGATTCGGGCTCGGCTGATCACTTTCCGGAACCACCATGAGTGCCCTCCTGCTTTGTAAATAGTGCTTTAATCCTTCGCGGCCGCCAGCAACTCCGCCGCAAGGTGACTCCCCATGGAATCGGTCGATAAATATGAATAAGAATGAAAAGCGTCGCCGAGAGCTCTTAGAACTAATTGTCCCAGCGCCGATATAAACTTTGGCGAATCGTTCAACCCCGCGCTCATTTCAAAGTGCGTTATACCCAGTTTGTACGCTTCTTCGCGCGCTTCGTGATTGATCTCTCCGAGTGTTTCAACGTGATCGGAAACGAATGCCACCGGAACGACACAAATCTCACGTACCTTCTTTGAAGCCAGTTCGCGCAGCGTCTGGTGCAAGGACGGCTGCAGCCATTTGCTGGCGCCCACTTTGCTCTGATAGCAAAGACGGTGCGGATTCGACCATCCTCCACGTTCCATCAGAATCTGCACCGTTTCTTCGATGTGTCGTTGATAAGTATCGCCCTTCGCAATGACAGACACCGGCAAACTGTGCGCACTGAAAACCAGTTCGGGGCTGCGAGGGGAAGGAAATCGGCCTAGCGCTTCTTCAATTTTTTCGATGAGGGCATCAAGGTAAGCCGGATGCTGGTAGAAACTTTCGACGATACGCACTGGAATATCGTCGTGGAACAGGCGCTGCCATTCATTCAAGCTGCTCCCGGTGGTAGTTGAAGAGTGCTGGGGATACAAAGGTAATAGTACGATTTCATCTAAATGTTCTAACCGCAGTTGCTCAATGGCTTCGCTGGTAAAAGGATGCCAATAGCGCATTGCCACAAAACAACGTGCATCGAGGCCATAGCGGCCCAACTCCACTTCCAGGGCCTGGGCTTGCTGTTCAGTGAAGCGGCGAATTGGCGAACCTCCTCCGATAACGGCGTAGTGATGCTGCACTTTGCGGGCGCGCGTGGTAGAGATCAGTTTCGCCAGAGCTTTACGTCCCAGCCGTGCGAAAGGGAAGTCGATAATATCGGGATCGCAAAAGAGATTATAAAGAAACGGTTCGATCGCAGCCAGCGAATCAGGTCCGCCAAGCTGGAATAAGACAACTCCCACACGCCGTGTTGTGCGCCTCATCCCCCAGATTCCCCAGACGGTGGGGAATGTACTCTCATCTGGGATCAGAGTCAATGGCGGAATTTGCAGTTGCGGAGAACGCGCGTGGAAGGTACGCGCCGATCAGTGCATTACGAGCAAGTGACTCGAGCCGTAGTGCCGCAAAAAGGTCGGTTTACGCCGTTGCGGGCGCGGCACTGTTATTGCGCATTTCTTCGATTACCGATTCTGCGAATTCCGACGTACCGGACTTGCCGCCGACATCGCGAGTGAGCTTCTCCGGATGCCGGTAAACTTTTTCAAGTGCGTTGCGAATCTGCGTGGACGCGTCGTTCTCACCCAAGTGCCGCAGCATCAGCAACCCAGAACGAAGCAAAGCCGTTGGATTCGCCAGGTTCTTTCCTGCAATGTCTGGAGCAGAACCGTGTACAGCCTCGAAAATAGCGCATTCATCGCCAAGATTCGCGCTGGGCACAAAACCTAATCCGCCCACAAAGGCGGCGCACAAATCCGAAATAATGTCACCGTATAAATTTTCCATTACCAGCATGTCGTACTGGTACGGATTCATCACCAGTTGCATACATGTGTTGTCGACAATGTGTTCGCCATAAGTGATCTCCTGATAATCTTTGGCGACGTTGCGGCAGCAGCGTAGAAAAAGTCCATCCGAAAGCTTCATGATGTTCGCCTTATGAATGGCGTGAATTTTCTTGCGCTGGTTCTTCCGGGCGTAGTTAAAAGCGAATTTCGCAATTCGAGTGGAAGCTTTTTCTGTAATGATCTTCAAGCTTTCCACCACTCCAGGTACGACTTCATGCTCGAGGCCCGCATACAACCCTTCCGTGTTTTCGCGCACAATGATGAGGTCCACATCGGGATAGCGGGTAGGGATATGCGGCAAGTTGCGGATGGGACGAAAGTTTGCGTAGAGTTCGAACTTCTGGCGCAGGGCAACATTGATACTCGAAAATCCGCCGCCCACCGGCGTCGTGACCGGACCTTTCAAAGCTACCTTCGTTCGCTCGATCGATTCCAGCGCTTCTTTAGGAATGTATTCTCCATATTTAGAGAAAGCATCGGCTCCTACCTGGAAGGGTTCCCAATCGAATTTCACCCCGCTCGCTTCCAGAATCCGGACTGTCGCTTGTGTGACTTCGGGTCCTATTCCGTCCCCGGGAATCAATGTAATTTTGTGACTCATTAATAATTCTTCCTTCTCAAGTAGAACGGTTGGCTAAGTGATCGACGGGTTAAGAAAGCGGGAACGGGCGACCCATCACTGGCCACTCTTCTTCTTCACGTCCCCCGCTTCTTTTGCTTTGACCAAATCTCTCAATTCGTTCATGAACTCCTTCACATCCTTGAAATCCAGATAAACCGAAGCAAATCGCACGTATGCCACTTTGTCATAACGACGCAGACGGTTCATGATGAGTTCGCCCAGTTCGCTGGTCTTTCGTTCACGCTCTTGTGACTCGATTACGAAGGACTCCGCTTCGTTCACGATTTGTTCCAGCTTACTAATTGGAACCGGCCGCTTTTCACAAGCACGCAGCAGACCATTCAGGACTTTTTGGCGGTCGAACTTCTCCCGTCGCCCATCTTTCTTTACCACCATGTAGGGAATTTCATCGATCCGCTCATACGTTGTAAAGCGCTTGCCGCATTTCAGGCATTCGCGCCGCCGACGAATCGATTCCGCCTCCTTGCTCTCGCGGGAGTCGACTACTTTGTCGTTCGCAAACCCACAGAATGGACATTTCATGGCGCTGTGTCGATTGAAACAGAGCAGCTTATGAGAATCTGTTGTTCAGGATTTAATAAGAAATTGTAACAGGGGAATATGAATCGGCCCTCTAACACGTACCTCAGTAATGGATGCCACCGGTTCAGGACGGGGGCAGAGCCTCCACCGCGACCTCGGCCTGGTGGCTTTCAGCAGACAATTTGCGCAGTGACAACCGCTCATGATGCGCCAAGATGATTCCGACTGGAATTACTGCCGCAAATGTGACCAGCCACAATAGAATCCCACAACTGGCGGCAAGTTCGGGAGGAACATCGAAGACGGCCGATAAAGTCGCGATAGTTGCCATCTGCGAACCCCCACCCACGGCTGGCAACTGTAGCATTGACCCGGCCATGCTGGCTCCCATCAAAATCAGTAGCTGTGATACCGGAATCTCCAGCGAAGCCGCTCCATAAGAGTGGGTTACCTCCTGATATGCGAGCGCGGTCACATACCAAATGCCAACCGATAGCAGTGCCAGCGATAACAATGAGAGCGGGCCGTGGATCGTATCCAACCCCTCCCCAAACTCACGGACTTTTTGCGCCAGTCGGTGTCCTAGTCCAGAGGACAAGTGCGAGAATCTTTTTTCGATCCACAGCGCAATGGCATCTCCGCTGCGGCTGATGAGCACCGCCGCAGCCGCAGCCGCGGCGACTCCACCGATCAAAAAAAATCCCGCGTCGCGAAGCTGCCGGTAATACTCCGGATGCGGTATCGACTGCAGCGCGCTTGGCAAAAAAATCGCCAGCACAATGAGAAATGCGAAAGCGCCCACATCGAACACCCGCTCTACCACCCACACCGCCAACTGCGAAGAGAAAGTAAGATCGGTACGCCGCGCCACCAGATAGGGGCGAATAAACTCTCCCGCTCGTCCAAACATAGCCAGTCCCGTGAAGCCGATCATCATCGGAGGCACCAATTCCAGGACCTTCACCTTCGGGCGTACTGGTTTCAAGAAAATCTTCCAACGTAATGCCCGCAGCACATACGCCCCATAGACCAGGGCAACCGCATGCACAATATGAATTTTCCTGATGCGGTGAGTTTGGCTCCAGAACGTGCTCCAGTCAAAGCTTTGCCAGTGCCGGTACTGAAGGTAGACAAGCGCGGCCAGGATGAGGAACACGACCGCACTCGCCACGATCCGCTTTTTATCCATGAACGGGAGAGCCCTCGCGCCGAGACCCCCGCAACGTGATGTGGGAACGGCATTCCCAAGGTAAATGACAGAGCGCGGAGGGTCAAACGAGTGGTTGGTTGTTCGTCATCCGCAAGGAGCAAACGCTCGTCCGTGTATCAACGGTCTCTGATCATAGGGTACTCATCTTGACTATCGAAATTGCGTTGCGGACATGGCCAGAGGATGATTTCAGTGCACGGAGCGCAGCGGTTTTTGTGACACCAGTCATCAGCATAACTAGCGCCACCGGAGTACGTTCGCCTGAACGTTTGAGCGCAAGCTGTGCTTCGGCCGGTGCCGCGCCGGAAATGCGCTGCAGAATTCCAACAGCTCGTTGTCTCAGCTTTTCATTCTTAGGCACCACGTTCACCATCAGATTCCCGTATACGTAGCCGAGGCGGCACATTGCGCCCGTGGAAATCATGTTCAGAACCATTTTGTGGGCCGTGCCGGACTTCATGCGCGAAGATCCCGCAAGCACTTCGGGTCCGACTCGCGTGATAATCGCAAAATGAGCGGCACGCTCCAGCGGAGAGTTTGGGTTGCAGGTAAGCGCAATAGTGTGAGCGCCGCTTGCGCGAGCAAATTTTAGCGCCGCTAGTGTAAACCGAGTTCGGCCGCTGGCGGCGATACCAATCACCACATCACTCCGGGTCACTCTGCGGCGTGACATTGCCTCTCGACCCTGCTTCGCATCGTCCTCGCTGATCTCGGAATCGTTAGCGAGCGCGTGGGAACCTCCCGCGATAATGAACTGTACTCGGTCAGTATTAAACGTCGGAGCACATTCGGAGGCATCGAGGGCTGCGATCCTACCGCTGGTCCCCGCCCCAATATAAATGAGGCGTCCACCGTTACGCAGCGCGGCCGCTACCAAGTCGATCACCTTCGCGATTTGCGGCAGTTGCCGATTTACAGCAGTTGCGACCGTGGCATCTTGCTCGTTGATAATGCGCGCAAGTTCCAGCGAAGACTTGCCATCCAGGTCCTGCGAAGCGGGATTTGGCCGTTCGGTGGTAAGGCGATGCAAGTCGAAATCGGACTTGCGCGTTACTTTTCCCATCGCTGCGCCTGAAGGCCTTCGACCACAGCGTTGTGGAATCTCGGCCGAATCTCCTTGATCGCATGGTTCGAACAATCCGGCCAAGTGCGATTCGTTAGCAGTGTGACGGACATTTGCCGGGTGGGGTCGATCCAAAGCGACGTTCCTGTATAACCCAGATGCCCAAAGGACGAACTGCTGAAATATTTTCCTGACTGCGAGGGTTCGGCTGGGGTATCCCATCCCAAGGCGCGCGAAGTGCCTGAAGGCGCGGTTTCCCGGCAACTAAATCGGCAGACGGTCTGTTCGCGAAAAATTGGCGCTCCTCCCCTAAGCATCATTTCCGCGAACTGGGCCAGGTCGACGGCCGTGGAGAAAAGTCCTGCATGCCCTGCGACCCCGCCCATCACGCTTGCATTTTCATCCTGCACTTCACCTTGAATCACTCTTTGCCTGAAAGTGCGATCATCCGCGGACGGCGCAATCCGTTCGCGGATCGCTCTTGGGGGATTGAATCCTGTGTCAATCAAGCCCAATGAGGCAAAAATCTCTCGCTGGCAAAAAGAATCGAGCGATTCGGCGGCTAGTCGCTCCAGAGCCATTCCGAGAATGATGAATCCGATATCGCTATACTCTGCGTGCGAGCCGGGATCCGCGACAAGCGGCATGGTGAGAGCGGAATGCAACAATTCATCGCGGGTCCGATTGTGCATAAATAGTTTTCCATACGCCGGCAACCCCGAAGAATGTGCCAGAAGAGTATGGAATGTCACCCCTTTGCGGCGGGAATCCCTCGCGGGCTGCAAAACGAACTCAGGAACAAGGGATGCGACGGGCGCGTCTAGATCGAGAAGACCACGCTGGTACAGTAGCATTGCCATACTCGTGGTCGCTACGACCTTGGTTAGCGAGGCCAGATCGAAAAGGACCGAACCGTTTACGATTGGTGAATCCGCTTCGTACGTGAAATGTCCGAAACCCTTCAGCGCCACAACCCTGCTTCGATGCGTGACCGCAATGGAAGCCGCAGGAAAGGCTTGATCCGAGATTGCGTTTCGCAAAATTGCGAATGCGGCGCCAAATACTTCCTCCTGACGCTCGAAATCACAGCCTAAAGATGGAATTTCACCGTTGATCAAAGATTAGGCACCGTAAGAGAGCCTGCCGAGTTTATAGCAGAGCAACGCGAAGACAGTAAACCAAACCCACTTCCACCATGAAAGAACCATTTGCTTACTTCAGTTTGTTGAGTATCGCCGCCTCAATTGTGTAGAGTCAGAGCATTCTGGAAATGAATTCNNTCCGCAGACGACACACTGCGCCTCTATTTACTTGCCAAGGTGCAGTAAGCGCCTGCGAGCCAGAATACTCTGCTTCATCGTTAACCTGACTTTGCTCCTGGCCAATACTTTTGTATTAGACGCGCAATCGGCGAACTCCGCTCCCCCCTCAGGTACCCTGCATTTGCCGAATGTCGATGCGGTTGTTGTGGAAGAGATTCATCGGGCAGATATCCCGGGAGCCGTGTTGGTGATAGGTCACAACGGGCATGTTGTCTACCGGAAGGCTTATGGTTGGCGCTCGATCGAGCCGCAACGCGAAGCCATGACGCTAGATACGATTTTTGATTTAGCGTCACTGACCAAGGTGATCTGCACTTCGACCGCAGTNNAAGTCATGCAATTAGTAGAAAAGGGCAAGTTGCGACTCAATGATCCAATTGCGAAGTATGTGCCGGAGTTTGCCGCAGATGGGAAAGAAGACATCACCGTGCGTCAGTTGCTCACGCACTATTCCGGACTTCCGCCCGATCTTGACTTGAAAGCACCATGGGCTGGCAAGGATACGGGATACAAGATGTCGTTCTCCCTCGCGCCGCAGAATCCTCCGGGATCGAAATTCTCCTACAGCGACATCAATTTCATCGTTCTTGGGGCGTTGATCGAACGGGTTTCCGGTCAGCCGCTGGATGGATATTGTGAGCAGCATATTTTTGCGCCGCTCAAGATGACCCACACTCGGTTTCTGCCCCCAGCGGTTTGGCGGGCGAAGATCGCTCCCACCCAGTACGATGAAAAAAACCACATGCTGCGCGGCATTGTGCACGACCCTACCGCGCGCCGCATGGAGGGGGTTGCGGGCCATGCGGGATTGTTCGGAACTGCGGACGACCTGGCGAAATTCGCGCAAGCACTTCTCGCGGGAGGCGATGGCATCCTCTCTCCACTGGCTGTCGAGAAGATGACGCAACCGGAGCAGCCGCCGAATGCTCCCGTACTGCGCGGATTTGGCTGGGATATCGATTCACCGTTTTCCTCAAATCGCGGCGATTTATTGCCCGTTGGATCGTACGGTCACACAGGATTTACGGGAACGTCAATGTGGATCGACCCGACGACGCAGACCTATATCATCCTATTGACTAACGCTGTGCATCCCCGCGGAAAGGGAAATGCAATCGCGTTGCGCTCCAAAGTGGCGACCGCCGTAGCGGCGGCATTGCCGCTTACGCCAAGTGAAAAAGATGCGCTGCGCGGGCAAAGTATTACTGGCTACAACGAGGCTCAGACTGCCGCGCGCCACATGGGCGCTCGCAACGGCAAGGTCAGTACCGGAATCGATGTGCTCCAAAGCAACGGATTCGATATTCTTCAGGTCCCCGCTCGCAAGAAACGAATCGGCCTGGTGACGAACCAAACTGGATTGGATAGTGAGGGCAAGAGAACCATCGACGTCCTCGCCCACGCTCCCGGAGTTTCACTGGACGCGATCTTTAGCCCTGAGCATGGCGTCACAGGGATGCTCGATACCACCACGGTCGGCAACTCGAAAGATGTAGTTACGGGAATTCCGGTGTACAGCGTGTATGGCGCTACCGAGGCGGCGCGCCACCCTCCTATAGAGGTGATGAAACAGTTGGATGTGGTGGTTTTTGATATACAGGATGCTGGAGCCCGCTTTTATACCTACGAAACCACGCTGGGATATTTTCTCGAAGCCGCGGCGAAATCCGGAATTGAAGTGATTGTGCTCGATCGTCCGAATCCAATCACCGGCGCTTTCGTGCAAGGTCCGGTGTCCGACGGCCAGCGGGAAAGTTTTACGAATTATTGGACTCTGCCGGTGCGGCATGGAATGACCATGGGCGAACTGGCAAAAATGTTTAACTCGGAGCGCAACCTCAAAGCCAAGCTGACCGTTGTTCCGATGCAAGGGTGGCAACGTGGGGATTGGTTCGATTCCACCGGACTTGCATGGATCAATCCGTCGCCAAACCTGCGCAGCGTTACGGCCGCGGCGCTTTATCCGGGAGTCGCTCTGATTGAAGGCACAAATGTCTCCGTTGGACGTGGGACGGACACTCCTTTCGAGTTAGTCGGAGCTCCGTGGATCAAGAGCAGGGAACTGGCTGCTTACCTGAATGCCCGCGCTATCGAAGGCGTGAGATTTGTGCCGGTAAGCTTTACGCCCAGCGCGAGCGTCTATGACGGCAAGAATTGCGAAGGAGTAAATGTTCTAGTGACTGATCGGAACGCGCTAGATGCCCCTGAGTTGGGGATCGAAGTGGCCACCGCGCTCAGAAAGTTGTACCCGGCGGATTTCAAAATCGATAAAATGGCAGAATTGCTTGTAAATCAAGCGGCCTATGATGCGCTACTGGCAGGACGCGATCCCCGGCGAATTGCGCAGGATTGGCAGGAAGATCTGGAAAAATTTGAACTGGTACGAAAGAAATATCTGATCTATTAATTCGGTTCCCTTCACCAAACGTCACGGGAGTGCCCCTGCATCCTTGCCCGATTTATTGGCATGATATTCTCTGCCTAATAGCCACTGTTCCATCTCATACGGAGCCGTTGTCACAACTTATCGGAGGTATGCGATGCGCGCGCTGTGCACGTTGTTCTTGTTTTCAGGAATGTTGTTCGCCCAAGCGGACGAGACGGCGTCGACGGCTCCCGTGAAGAGTCGTGCCGCAGAAAGGACACCCGTCCTGGTTGCTTCGAAGACGGCTCCGGAATCAACTCCCAACACGTTCACGATCCCCGCTGGCACCAAGATCCCATTGTCATTGAAACAAGCGATTTCCACTAAGAATGCGCGCGAAGGGGATGCCGTCTACGCTGAAACAGCATTCCCCTATGTAGTCGATAATCGCATCGTTATTCCTGCAGGTGCATACATTCAAGGCACAATTTCCCATGTCGAACGTGCCCAGCGACTTAAAGGGCGCGCGGAAATCCTAATGCGCTTTACATCGATAATCTATCCCAACGGCTATACGGTGATGCTACCGGGATCTGTCGAGAACACGCCCGGCGCGGAAGACAAGTCGGTGAAAGACTCCGAAGGAACGATTCGGGAGGATAGCGACGCAGGCAAGAGAGTGGAAGACGCAGCCAAAGGTGGCGCTGGAGGAACTGTGGCGGGCGCTACAGCCGGTGGTTTAGCCACAGGTGGACTGAACGGAGCGCGCGTCGGAGCGGGAGCCGGCGCGGCTGCCGGTGTTGCGTGGGCATTGCTGAAGCACGGGAGTGAAGTGAAACTGGAAGTTGGAACCTCGATCGAAATGGAGATCCAACGGCCAATTACTGTAGAAGCTTCACGGATCGCGGTAGCAAAAGCTTCTCAGTAAAGGCCGCGAAAATTCTAGCCCGTCTTGCCTGTGACATAAGCCAATGCCAACGCTACAGAAAGTCCCACCACAAGCACCGTAGTCGCCCATGCGATTGAATTAAAGAGCCGCGAGTTTACATACTCGCCCATCAATTCTTTTTTGTTGATCAGCAGGAGCATGAAGATCAATACAAATGGCAGAACGACCCCATTCAGCACCTGGGACCACAACACGATGCTTATAAGTTGTTCTCCCGGAATCAGAAGCACAAGAACCGCGCCAGCGGCGATTAACAGCGTGTAGAGCCAATAAAAAACCGGAGCTTCGCTGAACTTCTTGTCCACTCCGGACTCAAATCCCATCCCTTCACATACCGTATAGGCCGTGGAAAGAGGAAGAATCGATGCGGCGAATAACGACGCATTAAATAATCCTACGGCAAACAGGATGTAGGCATACTGCCCCGCCAGGGGCTTCAAAGCTTGCGCTGCATCCGCCGCATACTTGATATCGCGAAAGCCGTGCACAAACAGCGTTGCGGCACAGGCGACAATTATGAACCACGCCACCACATCGGTAAAAATACAACCCGTGATCACGTCCCACCGGGATGCTCGAAGTCCGCGCTTTGTAACCCCCTTTTCTACAACGGAAGATTGAAGGTAGAACTGCATCCATGGCGCAATCGTGGTTCCGACCACGCCAATTACCATGAAGAGGTATGCCTGATCACGAAACGCATGTAGGGCGGGAGGCTTAAAAGTTGCATAGGCCGCGTCTTTCCAGAGCGGATGCGCGAAGGCGCCGGCAAAGAGATAAGTGATATAGAAGAAGGAGGCAGCCAGGAACACCTTCTCCACAGTCTTGTATTGTCCCTTTACCACAATGAGCCAAACGATCACGGCACAAACCGGGACTGTAATATAACGAGACAGCCCAAAGAGTTCCAGGCTCGTGGCAATGCCGATAAATTCCGTGACCACGTTGCCAAAATTGATGATCAGAATACCCAGCATCATCAGAAACGTTATACGTAGGCCGAATTCCTCGCGTATCAAGTCGCTCAAGCCCTTGCCCGTTACCGCTCCCATTCGCGCGCTCATCTCCTGCACCACGATCAAGGCAAGAGTGATCGGAATCATGGTCCATAGCAGGAGAAATCCGTATTGCGCTCCAGCCTGGGAATAGGTCAGGATGCCGCCGGCGTCGTTGTCCACGTTGGCAGTGATGATGCCTGGTCCCACCACCGCCAGGAACAACAGGGTCCGGCCTTTCCATCGTTTGAAGATTTTCATGAGCGCATTCGGCAAACATATTGCAAAGTGATATTTCCCTCTTGCAACACTCGCACGCAAGGGAAGGAAGCCGAATTAGAATAAATGGAGTTGTACGAACGGGACAAAGGAAAAGTACATTTTGCTGCGACGAAGTGCGTCGATTTTTAAATCGTTGAGCCAGGTCTAGGGTTGCGCCGGAGATGTTTCGCTGGGTTTAGCGAACAGCTTCGGGTCAATTAAGGGTTGAATTCTACGGCGGTGTACTCGGCAGTGCTCGAATCCTGTCCGTCTTGTTTATTGTGACGCACCATCGGAAGAGTAATGCCGTTGATCGTCCTCCAATCGTCCATGTCTGTTTCGCCCTGTACAGGTCCGTGCTGCCCGATAGTTCTGTAGTTCTCTTTCAAAATATGTCCGGTCTCCGGATCGATAAACCAGCGAATGGCCGCCCCATCGGCATTCACATCGACGATGCGGGCATCAACGGCGCCCACTTTTTCGGTTCCTGCCGCATGGAAATAGACATTTGAATCGCTGGCGTGTCCCGCGATGAAAATGGGATCGCGCTTGATTTGGTCGACAGATTCAGCTCTTCTATTATCCGGCCAAGGCTGAGTTTGGCCATTGGGAAGCTCCATGAAGGCCGCAGCCGGTGTGACAACGATCGTGATCGCGCCATTGGGCGTCTGCATCACGGCGTGCAGATGATCCGGGTAAAGGATTAAACTTTCCATCTGCATGGGAAGATCGCCCTGCGGCGTTTTCTGTGTAAGGGTGATATTTGTCTTCACTGACTGAATTGCTGCAAGTTTCGCTTCGCCGCCCATGGCTGCCACCACTTTTGCCGCCAAAGCCTTACCTTCTCCATTGGAAGCAGTGGGCTTATCGCTCTCGTCGCCTATCACGCCAGGCGGAGGCGGGATCGCGATATCGATCGTCCTCACTGTGCCGAGCGAGGAGAGAGGCTTATCGAATTCTTTCGTGTTGCCGACCACGAGTACGGCAAGTTGATCACGGTGCAGATACTTACTCGCGACACGATTGACGTCGGCAGCGGTTACTTTCTGAATTTCTGCTGGATACTTATCGAGCCAATCGGCAGGGTACCCGTAGAATTCATAAGTCATGCGCTCTGCGAGAACCTTGTCGGGAGAATCGAGCCGAAACACAAACGCGTTGAGAATAGCGTCTTTGGCTTGCTTGATTTCGTCGTCAGTGATTGGATTGGTGGCGACGTTCGCGATGTTTTCATCGAGAGCCCGCACGGTTTCAATGGTGCTTTGGCTCTTGGTACCCGCCACGAATTGCATTATCCCTGGATGGCCAAAATTTGTCCCGATGCCACCGCCAACGTTATAGGCGAGTCCGCGCTTCGTGCGGATGTCGTTGAATAGCCGAGATGAAAATCCCCCACCAAACGCTTCGTTGAAAACAGAGATAGCGTAGTAATCAGGATTGCTACGCGTAGTCCCGAGCGCGACCATCCGGATACTGCTTTGATTCACGTCCTCTTTAGAAATTAAGTAATAGCCGGCTTTAGCAGGCTGAAATTTAATTTCATCTTTTCGCAGTTCTGGACCTTTAGCCCAGGATTCGAATGCCGCGCGGAGCTTTTTCTCCATGGCCGCGGCATCGAAGTCCCCGCTGACGCCCAGAATCATGTTATTTGGATGAACATACGTTTTATGCCAGTCGATTAAATCCTGTCTCCCAATCGCCGCAATCGTGGAATACTCGGGCTCACGGGCGTAAGGATTGTTGGCCCCATAAGCGAGTTTGGCCGACTCACGCGCGGCGATACCGCCGATCTGGTCATTGCGGCGCGAAATGCTATCCTCTGCTTGCTTCTGCGCAATATCCAGCTTGTCGGCACGGAACTCAGGGTTGAGCAGCAGGTCGTGGAAGACTTTGAAGACGTCATCGAAATCACCCTTGAGGCACGACAAGCTGATGCCGGTTGAATCGGGACCACCGCCGGTTTCAACTTTGGCGGCGCGTACCTCCAGCAAATCGTCCAACTGATCTCCGGTTTGCGTCTTGGTGCCTCCAGTGCGCCAGACCTCTCCAAAGAGATCAACCAATCCGACTTTGTTGGCTGGCTCGTTGCTCGATCCGCCGCGAATGCGCGCGGTCACATCGATCAACGGAAGCTCATGATCTTCTTGCAGGAAAATCACCATACCATTCGAGAGTTGAATGCGTTTGGGCTGCTCCGGATGGAATGCAGGCAATGGCGGCGTAGGAATCTCTTTGTAGCTTGTGTCCTGTGCGCGCGCAGGGACCGCACCGGATATCGCGATAAACGAAAGAATCAAGAGGGAAGCTATGTGCGTCAATTTGATTGCGCTACATATTTTAGAACTCATCGCGCACCTCCCTGATCGGATTTGTTTTCGCTTGAGGAGTCTGGCTCGCCCGACGATTTGCCGCCGGAGTTCGCTCCATGGCCAGGGCCAACGCTCGTTGCGGTCTCAATGACGCCGACAGTGCGGTTTGTATCATTGAAGGTCTCGTTCGCCACCCGGCGGATGTCTTCTTTAGTGACTTTATCGATACGATCTACCGAGCGAAACACTTCGCGCCAATCGCCATAGCGGGTTTGATATGTGGCAAGCTGAGTTGCCAGCCCTTCATTATCGGCAAGACCCCGGATCAGGTTAGCTTTAGCGCGAGTCTTGATCATCTTCAGTTCGTCGTCACTGATGTCTTCTTTCTTAAGCCGCTCAATTTCCACGTGAATCGCGTCGGCCATTTCTTGTGGCGTGTGACCGGGCAGCGGGAAAGCGTAGAACGCAAACAAGTGCGGATACTTTGTTCCAGGCAGCCCGCTAAAGCCAGCGGAGAATGAAGCAATCTTCTTATCTCTCACCAGGGATCGGTAAAGGCGGGAGGTGCGGCCTTCGGACATCAAATCGGTAATGGCGTCATACACCGCGTCATCCGTACTTCTGTAATCCGGACGGTGATAACCCTCGAGATAAAGTGGCTGCGATTGTTCTTTCAGTTCAACCCGGCGTTCAGAATTTTGCGGAGGCTCCGTCGTGGTGGTCTCATCCGGTTTCTGGCTGGCCGGAAGACGGCTAAAGTATTTTTCCAGAATCGGCATGGCTTCGGCAGCTTTTACGTCGCCGACGACCGCGACCACCATGTTCGCAGGAACGTAATAGTGATCGAAAAACATTTTCGCATCG
>PLUJ01000216.1 GCA_003165455.1 Acidobacteriaceae bacterium
AATGAGGCGGGAACATGGCTGGGACCGAAGCTGGCCGGCGCGGCGCATGCCATTGGCGTGCAGCTTGTCGGAAAGCCAGACCAGCTTGAGAGCAAGCCACCACTTGTACCCAGCGCCAAACCTGTCGGCCACGCCCCTTGCAGAGCTTGTCCTGAAGAGCCGCCGGCGACTACCACGTAATTTTCGAGATTGGTGAGACCGATGGCGCCGACTGCGGTTGGGCTTAAGCCGCTCAAGAATGCCGCCTGCTGCGGAGTCACTGCGATTGTGCCGAAAGGCAACGGAACCGCACCGCCCGCGATCGTCCCAGTATCAAAATCCTGCAATCCATAATAGGAGAGGTCATTGGCCGGGCCGATACTGGAAAAGCCAGTCTCATGGCGCCTCGTGACCTCGTAGGAGAAGAAGTAATACGTTTTATCTTTCTTGATCGGCCCGCCAAACGCAGCCCCCGCCTGCACTCGCGTATAGGCGGGGTTCGGCACCGTGCTGAAGGGGTTTACTGCCTGAAAATTGCGGTTGCGCAGGAAGCCGAAAACATCGCCGTGAAAATCGTTCGATCCCGAGCGGGTGATGATATTTACCACGCCGCCGGAGGCTCGTCCATACTCCGGGGAATAGTTGTTCGTGATGATCTGAAATTCCTGCACGGCCTCTTGCGATACGGTGGAACGAACACCGTTGGTCGTATTGTCCGTGGCATCGGCGCCGTCCACGTTTACCAGATTCGACCGGCCGCGCTGTCCGCTGATGTCGAGTCCGGAGGTAGGCGCCGCGGGAAGGTTGGGCGCATTGTCGCGCACTACCTGGGAATCGGTAAGCGTGAAATTGATGTAATTGCGGCCATTGATTGGCAAATTGTCGATGCGGCGCTCACCGATGGTGTCTGTCGTTGAGGTGCGGGAGGTTTCCACCAGATCCGCCTGCGAACTTACTTCGACCACTTGCTTCTCGCTCGCCAATGCAAGCAACACAGGGAGCTCTTCTTGCCCGCCCACGGTAATGCTTACGCCGTTGATCTGCGTCTTCGCAAAACCTGGCGCCTCCACGGTCACGGTGTAATTGGCTGGAGGCAGCTGGCGAGCGCTGAAGCTTCCCTGTCCATCGTTGGTGGCGCTTCGAGCCAGCCCTTTCGCAAGGTCGTTTACTGTCACTGTTGCGTTCGCAACCAGGCTACCCTTCGGATCTTTCACGGTGATGTGCAGATCCCCGGTGGCGGATCCACCTTGGCCGAACGCCATGCTGGAAAGCGGCAACATAAGCATCGCGACGGAGAAGAACTGCCGGCTGCGCGCCATGACTGTGCGCAACAAGCCGATGCGGGGCGTGCGGATAGAAAGCATAAGGCTCCCTTGCCTCCGGCGCTTCGAAGGGCCGAAGGATTACCTCAACGTTGATTGTGGAGAAGCAGCACCAGTTCTGAACCGGCTATCCGGACTTTTTTCGCGAATGAAGGTCCCGCTGGTTTTTACACCAGAAGATAGGCCGGAAACAAGGTGAGAATGGTTAAGGGTAATGGCCGAGTAAACTCAATGTTGTCATTCGCCAGGGCGACGCCGGGCAATCTTTGCATGGGCTCAAGTTGCGTGCCTGGGATACCGTCACAACTTAACCGCGAACTACAAGCGGACTGCGGTTGCGGGATTCTGCAAGCGCCCCAACAACATGGCCGACCCGCTGAGCTGCTCGTAACGCTCGACGACTCGAACCGCCGCAAACTCGGAGCCAGGCCATGCCCATGCGACGTAGATGCGCGCCGTGGCCACCGTAGTGTTGCGGCGAAGCGTAAGCGCGCGATTCACCAGTTGTTCCGCCGCACTCGAGAGATGGGGGTCTCCGCTGGCGAGTGCGGCTTCTCCCACTCGCGCAAGCACCGCGGCGTTGCGTCCTGCGACCTGAACGTAGGCCGCCATGGCGCGCAAACGCAATCGGCGGACTGCCCGAAAGTCTGCCGCCGGTAAACGGCGTCGAAGGTATTCGTCCTCGGCGGGATTAATCAGATTGCGAAATGCTTCGAGATCGATAGGACGGATNNGGATGAAAGCCGAGAGGCTCGAGACTCTCCGCGTCTGCAAACTTCTCGATATGGTAAGGCGCAGAACAATGCCCAGCGCGACCGTAGCGGCGATGACGAGAACAATTGCCAGATTCATTGCTGAAGTAAACGCTCCAGTTCCCGGTTCCATAGCTCGAGATTGTGCTCAGGCAACGGAACCGCAGACGTAACGACGTGTTTCTCGGGTACAAGGAGGAAGTAAAACCAGATGAGAACGCAGGCCTGATAGGCAGGCATACCTAGAAAGTCGAGAAGGTAGCTTTTTTTCCCGAGCAGCCAATCAACCGTCAAAGCCCAATATGCAAGGTGAACAGAGGCAAGGACGGCAAAGCCCAACGTTAGGCCGAAAGCAGTGCGTTCCCAAGAGAGGTGAAAATAGGCCGCGAACACGAAAAGAAATATGATTAATCCGCACTGAACGACGCTCACACTTCTCGATAAGATACGGGTTGCGGAAATTAGCCAGAAAGGAGTCTGACTCGCGAATGCTGCGATAAGCGTGGCTGTGAATGTCAGAGAGATTCCGACTCCGCTTGTAAGCACCTTGCCTACTCTGCCCATTGAGGGATATCGGCGCAAAAGGTGAGTGAAAACTTCACCGATGACGAGGAACTTTACAACCATCTCGATCAGCAGGAAAAGAAGATAGCTCCGCCAATAAGTCGTCGCCGAGAGCTTGGGGCTTACATCGATGCAGTAAAGAACTGCTCCCCCCAGAGATTCAAAAATTGCGTAACAAAAAAAGGCGGGAAACTTCTTCTGCAGTTCGCGCTGCCACATCAGCAGCGCGAGGAGCGCGAGAAGAACATCGGGCGCTATCGAGAAATAGTGCCACAAAAATGAGTGAGGCTGGAGCATAACCGCAGCCAGCCACTATATCGCGGCTGGCTGCGGCAGGCAATATTTTCAGATTCTTGTTCGTTTTTTGTAACGATTACGGCTTGCACGCCGTCTGCCCAGAACAATTGGCACCCGCTTGGCCATCGGCGTGCGCGACCGTTGGAACTACTACGGTATTGAGGAACATCAGGGCTGCTGCGACGATCAAGAGAGTGCGTTTCACGGTTATTTTCTCCTTGTGTTTGAAAATCGAACCGTGATATTTTCATGATCCAAGCTGGACGGCAACATCACCTAAGCCCCTTAGTTTGTTCGGAATTCGTAACAAGATTTCGGCGGAAAATGACTTTGAAATCCGCACTGCAGGATCTTCGGGAAACCACGCTGGCGGCGATTTCCGGGCTGCTGGCAAAGTTGGCTTATCTGGGATCCTTGCGAAAGCGGGAGGGTGGTTACCAGCACTGGGGCCTGAAGCTCGTTCACGGAGAGGAATCGTCGGAACGCGCCCTAAAAACAGCGCATACCGAGGTGTTGTCGAGCGTACTGCGTGCGCCAATTTCAGAGTTGGAACAAGACCTGCACGAGTCGACCGCTTCCGACGGCGCGCCTGCGGCAGTTTATGTCGAGGGATTGAAAGAACAATTCACCCAGCTATTGCCCTCGCCCGACGACACGGTTGCGGCACATCACCTTAATTCAGTGTTGGTTGCGCTTTCGAGCCTGGAGAAGAACCGACAGCCTGCCACTCCGTCAGCTTCATTGCCACGCCGACGACCTGGCCAATAATTTCAGCCTCTTGCGGATGGCGTAGCACTCGAATCTGAACCGGTGAAAGCGGGTGCGGTTGCAGAATCAGATCGTCTTTACGCATGCTGCACCAGCAGCAGGTATGCCCCTCTCGCGTTTCCACAAAGTAAATCGGACGTTCGTACTCTGACCGCCACGCGCCTTCGAGAACCTTGTTCTTCTCTTCGTCCACCTGCACGAAACTTCCGGGCGGAAGTATGGGATACATAGTGAAATCCTGCGTGCCGATGTAGCCATAAGTAAAGTCGCTGTGCGCGAATTGCGCCAGGTAAGAGAGTGGAACCAAGCCCCATTGCTCCACCATACGGCCCAGGTTCGCCGTGCGCTGTTCACTGAATGCGGGATCGAGACGGATGGGAACCTGCACGGAAGCGAGCCCGGACAGAGCTTCCGACATGTGGGATTTTGGCGGAGCGATCATGCCGAGATCCGCCGCCATATTATTCAGGTCGATGCCGTACCAGGACAGCAGTTCTCGAAAGTCGCGGCGATAGATCACAGAAAGCGTGTAAAGCCGAAAGATGTTTGGCAGCACGCCTTTGGTTTCGATATCGGACAAGCGGCTGGGAGGAATTGAAAATTCCTCGTTGCGGTATTTTTCAGCCATCCGTGCACTGGACATTTCGATGTCGCGCATCGTTAATCCCAGTCTTTCGCGCAGGGTGCGAAGACTTTTGCCGGCCGGTAGCATCTTGGATCCTCCCTGGAACTGGGTCGCCTAATTGCCCGACATCATAGCAGGGAGCGGGGACGGCTGTCATATTTTTGCGGGAATATTCCAGATTTCTGCCTTGTTACGAATTCCGAACACGTTTATCGCCACGTCTTTACTGGCGAATATCGCATTACGGGATTCTCTTGGGCCGTCACTCTGAGAAGTCCCGTCAAGCGGAGGAACTTGAATTTGTTCGTTTTTCGTAACAAGCAAAACGAAAATTTGCAAAATCCTGGTTTTTGGGAGGGGCGGAGAAGGTGGTGAATTGCGTATTTCTCGAGTCTTACAAGTCTCATCGCTATGACAATTGTCATTCCATTTCAGTGATGAAGAACACTGGTGCCGCTCCTGCGTCTCCGCCATGATGCAAACACCGGGCCAGATGGATCCCGGCAAACGCAACCGTGGAGACGCAAAATGATCGCAACCCTGGAACAGGCAAAAACTGAGGGGCACGCAATAACTGGCCCGATTGTGGCCAGTCTCACGGCAGTAAGCATGAGCTACGGTGCAGTCCGTGCGCTAAGAAATGTGAATTTCACGGTGCGCGCGGGTCAGGTGGTTGCGCTGCTTGGTCCCAACGGCGCGGGGAAGACGACGGCGGTAAAGCTGCTGCTGGGCCTCCTGCAGACCGATTCCGGCAAAGCGCGGGTGTTTGGCGGCGATCCCACCAATCCCGCGAACCGAATGCGCACCGGCGCCATGCTGCAGGTTGGACGCGTGCCGGAAACCCTACGCGTCCGTGAGCACATTGACTTGTTCTCGAGCTATTACTTGAGGCCGCTAAAGATGCAAGAAATCCTGGCCTCAGCCGGACTGGAAAATCTTGCCGATCGCAAATTTGGCGACCTTTCGGGTGGTCAGCGCCAGCGCGTTTTGTTTGCCTTGGCCATCTGCGGTAATCCCGATCTATTGTTTCTGGACGAGCCCACGGTGGGGCTCGATGTCGAATCCCGACGCAGCCTTTGGGACGAGATTCGTCGCCTGGTGGACGCAGGCAAAACCGTCCTGCTCACCACCCACTATCTGGAAGAGGCAGACGCTCTGGCCGACCGCGTCGCGGTGATTAACCAAGGAGAAATCGTCGCCGAGGGAACTCCATCGGAAATAAAAGCGCAAACGAGCGGAAAGCTGATCCGCTGCATTACTGGCCTAAGCCTCGAAACCTTACTCAGTCTCCCCGGCGTCAGCAGCGCAAAGCAAAATCGCGAGCGGGTCGAGATTCACGCCGTCGAAGCGGAACCCGTGGTGCGAGCCTTGCTCGTTCGAGACCCTTTGCTTTCGGGGCTGGAGGTTTCGAGTGCGGGCCTGGAAGAAGCATTCCTGTCGCTCACTCAAGAACATACCAATAACCGCAGCGATTCAAACTAGATAGTTAATTTTTCGCGCGTTAGAGCGCGCACAAGAGAACAGGGGAGGAACACACCATGACTACTTCCGTAGCAACGTTATCGGCCTTGGCGAACGACACGAAGTTTGGACGCTCTGCAAATGAAACGCTCACGATCTTTTGGAAGGAAGCAAAATACGAATTCCTGAAAAATTTCCGGCTCCGGGTTTATACCCTTTCGGTAATCAGCTTCCCTGTCATGTTCTACGTGCTATTCGGATTGGTGGTGTATGCCAAGGAGGCGATCGGCGGCACGCAAGTTCCAACTTACATGATCGCGACCTATGGAACCTTTCGGCGTGATGGGCGCGTCCTTGTTCGGAACCGCCTCAGGCCTGGCCTCCGACCGAGGCCTGGGATGGCTGCAAGTCAAGCGCGCCAGTCCCATGCCGCCCTTCGCTTACTTCATCGCCAAGATTATCCAGAGCATGATCTTCGGCACCATCGTGGTGACGCTCCTGCTTATTCTTGGTTTCTTTTTCGGCGGCGTGCGAATGCCTCTGCTGGAAGTGGCGAAGTTGCTGGCAACACTCATTGCCGGATCGGTGCCTTTCTCTGCGTTGGGATTGGCCATTGGCTACTTCGTTGGACCCAACTCGGCGCCCAGTGCCATCAATTTGATCTATCTACCAATGTCATTCTGCAGCGGCCTCTGGCTCCCATATATGTCTCTTCCGAAACTGATGAGGGAGATCGCACTCGTTCTTCCGCCCTATCATTTGTCGCAGTTGGCGTTGAGCGTGGTAGGAGCCGGCACGCACGAATCCGCGGCTTCTCACTGGGAAGTTCTCATCGTGTTCACATTGATCTGCCTGGGTGTGGCGCGTATTGGGTTTCAACGGGATAAAGGCAAGCTTTACGGTTAGCAAGTGAAAGCCTGCGCACCAATGCTTGGAGAAGCGAATATGAAAACGAAATCCCATGAAGCGCTGTGCTGCACCGCCATACTGGTTCTGCTGGGTATCCTCGCCATCTGCGGCGGTGCAGGCTGGCTGAGCCTCTTGATTCCGGCAGCCGTCTTGTTATGGCTGGTTGCAAATATCCGTTGCCAGCGGCCCGGCATTGACCTGAGGGTAGACAATAGACCCAGGCGTTAGAGCACCGTGCAAGACGCCGTGAAGTCAAGCCCTGGAAGTGGAGAAACATCGAGTGGACGATTTGAAAACGATCGAACGGACCGAGAGATCCGAACAGGATGTGCTCCCCGCACTCGCGGCGGATGCGGACGGCTTCGCTTTCAGGCGACAGATGAGTTTGTCCTTGCGAGACCGGGCGCAGGGATGGGCCGCCTACGTGTGGCTCGCCTATCTCGGTTTCTTTTTCATCGATCCTGTCCTGAACCACGCTAGTTGGAAAACATGGCTCTTGACGGGGCTCGCCACCGTAATATTTCTGTTCCTGTATTTTGGATTGTTCTGGCTGGATCGCACCCGCCCTCTTTTGCACGTCGCGGGCATGCTGACCCTGGGCGTAGTATTCGCACCCATCAACCCTGGCGCTTCCACGTTCTTTATCTTCGCCGCCGCCTTCATCCCCTTTTGCTTGAAAACCGAGCGACAGGCCATTGCATCGTTGGCCGGCATTGTGGCCCTCGCCGCGATCGAGACGCAAATTTTTCACCTTTCCGGCTGGTTTCTGTTCTACGCCGGAGGATTGTCGGTAGTTGTCGGCGGAAGCAATATTTATTTTGCCCAGCGCAACCGTGCACTGGCCAAGTTGCGCATGGCGCACGAAGAGATCGAGCACCTCGCCAAGGTGGCCGAGCGTGAGCGCATCGCGCGCGATCTGCACGATGTGCTGGGGCATACGCTTTCGGTGATTATCTTGAAATCAGAGCTCGCGGGAAAATTGATGGAGCGCGATCCGCAACGCGCCGGCAACGAGATTCGCGAGGTAGAGCAGATCTCGCGCCAGGCGCTATCGGAGGTTCGGGACGCGATCCGCGGCTATCGCTCGCAGGGGTTAACCGCGGAAATTTCCCAAGCCCGCTCAACCCTGGAGACTGCGGGAATTCATGTGAAATCCCAGGCGGCCAAAATTTCTCTCTCGCCCTTGCATGAAAGCGTCCTATCCATGGCCGTGCGGGAAGCCGTTACAAACGTCGTGCGCCACGCTCAGGCGCGCACCTGCAGTTTGAATCTCGCGCAACAGAATGGATCCTGCTGTCTTCGGATTGAAGATGATGGACGCGGTGGATTTGAAGAGGAAGGGAACGGCCTGCGCGGCATGCGCGAGCGTGTAGAAATGCTCGGTGGCACACTGAGCCGCGATACGCAGGCTGGAACCCGACTCACCATCACTCTTCCACTCAAGCAGGTGCGTTCCGAAATCGAGGGTTGCGACCATTGAATCCTGCCTCGCCGGTAAAGGAAAGCCAGAAAAAAATCCGCGTGGTTCTCGCCGAAGATCAGGGCATGGTGCTTGGAGCCCTCGCCGCGCTACTCGACATTGAAGGGGACATCGCGGTCATAGCGCAGGTCCACAATGGCAAAGAGGCCGTCGATGCCGTTTTCGCGCACAAGCCTGACGTCCTGATTACTGATATCGAAATGCCGCTTATGACTGGTCTGGATGCGGCCGCCGAACTTAAGCGCCGCCGCTCCGCTACGCGGGTCATCATCCTTACGACCTTCGCGCGCGCCGGATATTTGCGCCGCGCCATGGAAGCCGGGGCTTTGGGTTATCTCTTAAAAGACATGCGCGCCGAAGAACTCGCCGAAGCCGTGCGCCGCGTCCAGCAGGGATTGCGCGTGATTCATCCCGACCTTGCGCTTGAAGCGTGGGCCGAAATGGATCCTTTGACGGATCGCGAACGCCAGGTCCTACGTCTCGCGGGCGAAGGCATGCAAAGCGCGGACATCGCCACCGAACTCAGTCTCTCCGAAGGCACGGTACGAAATTATCTCTCGGAGGCCATCAGTAAAATGGGCGCCAGCAACCGGGTAGAAGCCTCGAGGATCGCCCGGACCAAGGGCTGGTTGTGAGTCAAATCAGACAGTGCCGCGTATTCAGATTCGCACTATGATGGTCCCATGCCCGGCATCTACATCCTTGGCATCGAAAGCTCCTGCGACGAAACCGCCGCGGCGGTAGTTCGCTCGGGCGAGCAACTCATTTCAAACGTAGTCGCTTCGCAGATTGCGACCCATCAGCCCTACGGCGGAGTGGTTCCAGAGCTTGCATCCCGCGAGCATTTGCGAGCCATCGTGCCCGTCGTCAGGCAAGCCCTGTCCGAAGCCAATCAAACTTATAAATCCGTCGACGCAATTGCCGTCACTCGAGGCCCTGGGCTGGCAGGTGCTCTGCTCGTCGGCATCAGTTATGCCAAAGCTTTGTCCTACGCGTTGGATAAGCCATTGATTGCCGTCAACCATCTGGAAGGCCACATTCATGCCGTGTTGCTCGAAGAGCGGCAGAAAGGCAATCATGATTTGCAATTTCCCGTGCTTGCTCTGGTGGTCTCAGGCGGCCACACGCATCTTTATCTTGCCCAGCGGCGCGGCAATCTCTGGACCTACGAAAATATCGGCCACACGCGCGACGACGCCGCCGGCGAAGCTTTCGACAAAGTAGCCAAGCTGCTTGGACTCGGTTACCCGGGGGGGCCGGTCATCGACCGGCTTGCTCCGCATGGCGATCCGCACGCCGTGAAATTTCTGCCCGCGCAGATCAAGCATCGCGACCGCCGCGACCATCGTAAAGAGAGAGAACATTCCGGTAAAGAGAAAGAAAAGCTCGGTCAAGATCTGGCTAAAGATAAAACTTACGATAAAGATAAAGAAGAGCTGCAAGCTCGGAGAGCAGATTCTGATCGTCCCCATTTCGACTTTTCTTTCAGCGGAATCAAAACCGCGGTGCTTCGCTATGTGGAAGTCCACAGCCTGCGAGATTCGATTGAAAGACGCCGTCGGGCTCTGACAGCAATACCGAAGCCGACGCTCGAAGACTATCTCGCCAACTGCGATCGGCAAGCGCTTGATCTAATTGCTTCGTTTCAGCGAGCGGTGGTCGAAGATCTGATTGGTAAAACGCTGGTGGCTGCCCGCGCGTATGAAGCGGCGACGTTGTTCGTCACCGGTGGCGTGGCCGCCAACAGCGAGTTGCGGAGCACCTTCGAACAGGCCGGCGCACAGGAAGGTATTCCGGTGTTCTTCCCCTCGCGCTCTCTTTCCACGGACAATGCGGCAATGATCGCGGCTGCAGCTTACCCTAAATTCCTTGCCAATGATTTTGCTGCGATGGACTTTTCCGCTGAAGCGAACTTGGTACTGCGCTAGTTAACATTGAAGACACGAGGAAGATTCTCGGAGGGGGCGACTCTCGGAAGAAATTTAGGACTGGGCTATTGTCCGGCGACTTGCCCCTGGCTCTTTCCCATAACCGCGTCGATGGCTTTTTCAAGCTGACTTTGAATATCGATATCTTTATAGATCGCGAAGTTCGCGCGCTTCTCTTTCTCGTCGAATCCACTCGCGCGCCCCGCAACGATAATGATTGGGATGCCGGCGGTTCTTGGATTCTTTTTCAACTCCGTAATCAGCTCGCTGCCTGACATTTTTGGCATCTGCATGTCAGTTACCATCACATCGGGAATAACCCGCTCGAGAATCTGGAGTGCCTCCAGGCCATTGGTCGCGGATTCCACGATGAATCCGCGCTCTTCCAGAGAGCGGCACACGGTATAACGGATCAGCATCGAATCGTCGACAACCAACGCAACTTTAGACATGGAATTTGGCGCGCGAATGCACGCCACGGAGTTCAGACTAGCAGGGCCGATTTACCCGCAACAACAACGAAACGGATGCCGGGGTTACCATGGTGACGGAGAGATTCGTTTTACGGCTCTTGCGAATCGCCGTCCACGCTCTCCTCGATGCTCATGTCGCGCAATTCGCTGGATTCGAAAATCTCGCGGCACTCCTGACATTCCACAAACTCAGAATCTTCATCCCGGCTCACAATTTGCACGCGCGGATGCTTGCAAGCTTGGTTTTTCGGGTCAGGCGGCTGCGAGGACGGCTTTGAGCTCATAAATCCGGAAGCGTCGCCCTCATGGAATGCGGAGGGATCGATTCGCGCGAATTTCCCGGTATTTTATCCCCCCTTCGCGACTTGTCAAGTCCTTCGGCGTTACATGGCCGTGAATTTCTTGCCAGTCCAGGGTAATTGGCCTATGTCGCATCCCGGGCCTATGGGAATTCCGACCAAAATCATCGCCAAGAGCTAAGCCATTCAATCACTGATAGTTACCACTCAGTGCCCCTTCGCGCGTCTAGCTGCTAGGGCTTGCGTAATCTTGGGTTATGGACGTAGAATGAATTACGACGGAAAAGGTCGGAATTAAGTCCGTTAGAGTGAGTCGGGGTTCAGGTGCTTCAGGAGTCCGGGCCAGCAGTCGGAACCGGTCGTTTCGGAAGCAGCAGTTTTGGAATCAGGATGCTCAAGTTAACCAAAAAAGCGGACTACGCGCTGATGGCCATGAAGCACTTGGCCGACCACGCTGATGAGGGAACACGCAGCGCCAGCGCGAAGGACGTTGCCGATTCCTTCGGCATCCCGCCCGAGGCCTTGGCCAAGATTCTGCAGCGACTAGCCAAGGCTGGCCTGTTGCATTCGCAGC
>PLUJ01000336.1 GCA_003165455.1 Acidobacteriaceae bacterium
TTTTCCAAATGTTTTGCGCATCATTTTCGCGCGGCTCAAGTTGAGGAAAATCATTTTGCATGGAGCCCTCCTTCGCCAGTTCGGGGTTCGCCAAACCGGCGCTTGAGAATGTTTTTGATCCGGTGAACTTTCATAGCGATGTTTGCGGGCGATAAGCCGGTGATCTCACCGATCGAGCCGGCGTCCATCCCCTCAAGATAGGAAACGATGATCTGACGGTCGAGCGGTTTGAGCTGTTGAATGAGCGTGGAGAGACGTTCGAGCGCCTGGGCCTGGCTGGCTGCGTGTTCGGTGTGATCGTTTCCGGGCGTGGCTTCGATTGTCTCGATGCTCACCAGCCTGTTCCGGAGGCGGCTTTGACGAACTACATGGCCGGTGGCGACGTTGTGAGCCACGCGATAGACCCAGGTCCGCAGCGAACAGCGTTGATCGAAANNAGGGGTGGACCGTAGGTTTCCGCAACCTGCTCGTAGAGAGAGTCCTGGGTTAGAAAGTCCTCGGTCACCGGTTTACCCGAAATGAGTTCAATCCCGTGCACATTTAAGGTAGTCGCTGCGCAGGGAACTTTCTAACAGATTAATGTTGCGTGCAAGAGAGAGGCGAGGCCTTGGGGCGATTTTTTGCTGGACTGGAACAGTGACTTTTTGGCGGAATTAGAGTGAGCTAACTCATGTACCCGCAAAAATTGCCGATCTTGCATAGGTGGGAGGAAAAGGAGCGTTATGAGTCTTTCCATTTCCAGTTCTCTCTCAACGGTGGCGGCAGCTGCAGCCAATTCGTCCTCGACTTCGGCCGCTGCGCGCAATTCACAACCAACTACAAACAATACAGCCGATACGGTGAGGCTTAGCGATTCGCAACAGGTGCATCAACTTTATAACGATGGTCAAACCGTCAGTCAGATCGCCTCCAGTATGAGCATGCCGGTGCAGACTGTGAATACGTACTTGGGAATTACCGCGGCTGGCGGATAGAATGCCGGGTTGCAGGGCGCGATGTATTTTTCTGAAACTTTAGGCCGAGCATGAAACATGCTCGGCCTTTCCCATGGGGAAAAATCTGAGCAAGAATCGGATCGGAGCAGCGTAAATTTGCTAGAAAGTGCGAGCAGCGAGCATTCCGGCATGACAAGGCGTTAGTGCGATGGAGGGACGTTCTTGTTCTGGCGTTGCGTTTGAAGAAAGACAGCAGATTCCTCCTTCCTCGCTACGCTCGGGTGTCGGAATGACAAAAATTACTGGGACGTACGCTCGGGTGCCGGGCGGTACTCTAAGTCTGCCAATATTTATGATCGCGCAGGAAATAATTTTCGTTCCAATAGTTCATCGCAGTTTTCAGGAAGAGCCAGCCCACTCGTAGATGTCCCATTTTTTTGAATCGGCGGTTGGTGGTGTAGACGCCGCCACGGACGATGCCAAAGCGCTTGCGTTCCACTTGCTGGCTGAGCAGGTAATCCTCGGCAAAGGCCACTTGCTCGTGGAATCCGCGGAGCTTGCGAAATTGGCTTACGTCGAACAGCATGAACATTCCGGTGGCGAAGGGATGGTGCAGACGGGAGAGATATTGAAAGAGATCGTTGCTCAAGTAAAACATTTTGTCGATCCAATTGCCTTCCCGACAAAGGATGTTTGTGGTGACGCAATGCAGTTGCTTGCGCTGAGCGAGTTCCACGGCGCGGCGAATGACGGAAGGATGCGCGAGTTCGATGTCGGCATCGAGAAAGAGAACGTATGTGCTGTCGGCCTGGGCTGCTCCCAGATTGCGACCGATGGAAGGCATTCCGCCACGGATGACGTTGACGTTCAGGCGATCGCGAAAGCTTAAAACAATTTCCGGAGTGCCATCGATGGAGTTGGCGTCAGCTACCAATATTTTCGTACTCGACATCTTCGAGTAATCCTGGTTCGTCAGAGAAGTCAGCAAACGAGGAATCAGGGTCGCCTCGTTCTTCGCTGGAATCACGATGGTCAATTCGTTGGTCATATTCATGGATGCGGACTCCTTCTTGATCGATAGTGAGATAGGTCATGCGGGAATCGACCCAACCACCGGCGTTGTAATAATCGACTCCGTCTTGTGAGACGTGGATGGCTTCATGGGTATGGCCGCAGAAGATGCGCTGAGCCTGGCGTTGTTGAGCGTACTGCAGCGCTCCGGCGGAAACTTTGGAAGACATGCGGAGCCAGCGTGTGTTCATCCGATCGATGAGCCGCGCAACCGGCTTGCTTTTGAAATCGAGTTTTTGCAGTTTGAGATAGAGGGCAGTGCCGAACTTGCTGAGGCGAACGTTATTTACCTGAAAGCCGTCGAACTGGTGGCCGTGGATTGCAATATGGCGAAGTCCAGCATAATTCCAGATGTAACGCTGGTAGACGCGCACGCCGACGAGGTGCGACATGATGTTGGTGAGGCCGTGGTCATGATTGCCTTCGACCCAAACGACTTCGATGTTGCGCTTAGGATTTGAGAGCTTGCGGATGCAGGAAAGAAATTTCCAGTGATCTTTGGTGAGCCGGGCGAAATTAAGATCGGCGAAGATGTCGCCGAGAAGGATGAGGCGATGGAAGGAAGTATTCTTTAGGACGTGCGTGGCTTCGCGCGCGTGACTCGTCTCCGCACCGAGGTGCAGATCGGAAAGGATCAGCGTGTTGTACACGGGCAGATCCACAATTCAGTTGTAGCGGAGAGATGTTACGAGGTGATGAAAGGTGCATCAATATCGAGGCAGAAGTAACTAAAGCGATAACGCTGAGAAGGAAAGACTTAGCGGTTCAGTGTGAACAGAACATTTCAATTTGGTAAAGGGATGAGGCCAACTGGCGCGGCCGGACGAGGAATTTGGTGTTCCTAACTCTCAGATTCTGAATTTTTACCCTTGCACCGGCGGCACGAATTCCTTGGGGACGGCGGAGCCTTCGCCGAAAAAGAATTGTTCCAACTGTTTCACAATGACTTCCTGATCTTCACGGCGGGCTGGGTTCAGGCGATATTCATTGAGCAGCATTTTGCAATGCTCGGTCCACATCCGCCAGGCCTCCTGAGAGACGTTGTCATAAATTTTGCGGCCAAGGTCGTTATCGAAAGGAGGCTCGTCCAGACCTGGCAGTTCCCTTTTCAATTTCACGCAATTCACGAGATGCGCCATACACTTCCTTCAATCAGGAGTTGCGACTACAGGTTGATTATAAAGGAGGATGGCGAAGGGAATACGATTCCCCAGAAAGCGGGAATGGATTTCGACCTCACGGTTTCGCAGTTGCCGCTGCGTAGGCCATAAGAACATTTGCGAAATCATCGGCTGTGAGCGGCAAACCTTCCGGCGGCGCGGTGCGGGAGTTCATCTGTTTATTCTTAATGCCGATGTAAACCGCGTTGTAAGGTTCGTCGCCAAGATTTTCAACTTTATGCTTGAAGGGTGGAAACCAGCGAGACTCGCCCGCCTTTGAGTAGACATCGGTGACTTTGCCGTTCTGGTCGGTGAAACGGAGATGGCCTCCGGTGACTACGACTACGACGCCGCCGGGGTGGTCGTGCATTTCGGACTTTTCGTGGGGACCGTAGTGAACATTGACGACCTGCACGCGATCATTTTCAAACTGCAGTTTGTAATGCCTGGGTTCAACTCTGGTTGGATCCTGAGCCCCCGCAACGGATACTGTGGCGCACACTAATATTGCGGCGCAGAACATTCTGCACAACATACGGGCCTCCCAAAGCAAGTTGATCTAGTCCTCTGATTGAGCCAAAGCTACTATCGGGTTATAAACCTGTCAATGATCGAAGGTGCGATGGCTCAAGGTGGTTATCCTTTCGATAACTTCGACGGGCGAATGACCTCGAAGAGCGGTGATTCCTGGAAGGATGAAAAAGAAAGAGCGAAGCCACGATCAGCGGCTTCGCGTTTTCAAAACCGGGGAGGTTTACTTCTTGTCGGGAGCTTTTTCCTTGCTCTTGTCTTCGATGGACATGAGTTCGACTTCGAAGATCAGAGTGGAGTCAGGGCCGATATCGGGGCCGGCGCCGCGATCGCCGTAGGCAAGATCGGAGGGAATGAAGAGCTGCCATTTCGATCCTACGGGCATCAGCTGAAGCGCTTCGGTCCATCCTTTGATAACGCCACTGACGGGGAAAGTGGCTGGCTGGCCGCGCTTGTAGGAGCTGTCGAATTCCGTGCCATTGATCAGCGTTCCTTTATAGTTGCAGACGACGGTATCGTTGGCGGTGGGTTTGGGGCCGGTACCCTGCTTGAGAATCTTGTACTCCAAACCGCTGGGCAGGGTGACGATGCTTTCTTTTCCTTTGTTCCCCGCAAGAAAAGCTTCTCCTTCTTTTTTGTTCGCGGCACCTTCCACTTGCATTTTTGCCTGTTGTTTCTGGCGCATATCGTTTTGAACTTCCATGATCGCCGCCTGGGCTTGGTCGTCGGTTAGAAGAGTTTTGCCACCGGAGAGGGCGTCTCTGAGGCCGCGGGCCATGATGGCTGGGTCGACCGGGACGGATTGCTTGTGAAGGTTCTCGCCCATCTTCATGCCCAGCGAGTAACTGAATTTTTCCTTTTGCGTCTTGAGGGTGAGAGCGGTCGCACTCTTTGCGGCAGTGCTGGGACGCTTGGTGGCCGGGGTTTTTGCAGGGGCGCCGGAAGAAGGCGCGGTTTGCGAGGCGGGCGCCGTTTGAGTTGTCGCTGCCGGAGTCTGTTGCGCCAGGGCCTGACCCAGGAGCAATGTGCCGGCGGCTAATGTATTTACCGCGATTGTCATTGATTTGTGTATTCCGGATTTGTGCATTCCCCTATTGTCCCATCGCAAGGGGAATCCGGCAAACCAGGGAGTGCCGAGGGAGCGCGGTTTTGGGCAGGAACGGCGCGAGCCGCGTGCGATAATTAGGTTCTGCACGGCGTGATTGCGCGCGTACCGGCCCCGTAGCTCAGATGGATAGAGCAGCNNGTTGGTCGGCGGTTCGACTCCGCCCGGGGCCCCCATCTTGCAAATATTTCAGAATAAGGTTCAGGGATTGGCGGCGGTTGCCGACAGCGATTGCTTGCACCCAAGGGAATGAGTGGTGGGCCCGCAAGGATTTGAACCTTGGACCAATGGATTATGAGTCCACTGCTCTAACCGCTGAGCTACGGGCCCTGAGCAACTACAACTGCCTTATTGTAAACAGATTCTGTTGAACTTACAGAAGTGGCTTTTGACGCCAGCCTTTCTCTGGTTGCTGTTGCCATTTTCCTTTAATGCCTTTCGCGGGAATTTCTGCTCTTGCCCAACGGATACGAAGCCTGCCTCTCCATGCGAGGCAGACTCGAGAGTGGAAATCAGCCTTAGGCTGGGACAGATCCCCACAGGACCGGCAGTTCCGCATCCCTATCCGGTAACTAGTTCAAGGCCGGGGCCCAATGAGTATCCACTTTGACGCTATATCATGGGTGTACTTGATCCCCGAAGTCGGTTCACTGCTCGCAGAGGAATCAGGAAAGGACATGGATCTTGATGGTATCGCCAAGGTTAAAGACCGGCCATGATTCGGCTCGCCGCCGATTCTGGTTGGCGATGTCCGGGTTTGTTATGGCGCTCGCGCTGCTGCCGTTTTCTTACAAAGTCGAACGTCACCTGGAGACAGCGGTTCATATCAAGGGCGGAGAATCTGAACAAGTTGACCGGGAACTGGCGCAGCGTTTCCAGTCTCCGTACGCCCATCGCCTGGTTCTGGTGATCAGCGGCATTCCCGATGCTGATTCGGCAAAAGGCGCAGATGCATTGGGCTTCTTAACCAGTTCATTGCGTAGTGTGCCAGGAGTATCGGGTGCGCTCTCGAGTCTGGATTGGCCAGATCCTTTGTTCACTGGGAAGAATGGCGGGGCCTTGATCATCGTCGGGCTGGATCCGCACGATGAAAGTGTGGAGGCGCTGGTTCCCAAACTGAGGGCAAAAGCAGACTGGATGGAAGGTCAGCTTAGGGCGCAATACCCCAATATCAAACTGGAGATTACGGGGGAAGCGCCACTGAACTTCGATCTTCGCAAGGTGAGTGCCGATGACGTCACCCATGCCGAAGAACGAGCGATGCCGGTCACTCTGGTGCTGCTGTTGCTGGCTTTCGGCAGTCTTGTGGCCGCGCTATTGCCGCTGGGAGTTGGCCTGCTCTCCATCTCGATGACGTTGGGTGCGGCGGCGCTACTTGCGCATTATCTGCAGCTGTCGATTCTGGTGCAGAATCTGGCAACCATGCTGGGACTAGGGCTGGGCATCGATTATGCATTGCTGATGGTGAGCCGGTTTCGCGAAGCATTGGCCGAAGGGTATGAGCCCGGTCCGGCCGCCGATATTGCCGCCAGACAAGCGGGGCGGACGCTGGTTATCTCGGCTACGACCGTGGCAATTGGATTTTCGGCGCTGCTGATTGTGCCGATCAGCGAACTGCGCTCGATCGGGATCGCTGGCCTGCTGGTGACCGCTTTGAGCGTCATGTTGTGTACATTCATTCTGCCCTGGGCGCTTGGTCTGCTAGGGCATCGCATCGATGCCGCAAGAGTGCGTCTTCCAGACAGACGATTCGAAACGCGGGACCTATGCGCGGCGAGCGAGCGATGGGTGCGGTGGGGCAGCATCGTAACCCGCTGGCCCTGGACCGCATTGCTGGTCGCCGGTATTCCACTACTGATCCTTGCATTCCAGGCGCGGAGAATCTCTCCCGGCATTCCTGACCATCATTCCCTACCGGCCGCAGCGGAGTCGGTGCAAGCCCTGCATACTCTTCAGGGTATGGGGCGGTCGGGTATAGTGCAGGGTCTCCGTGTGATTCTCCAGTTGCCACCGCAGTCCACGGCACTCTCGCCAACCGGCTGGCTCGCCGTTAGCCGCTTGACGAAACGCTTCCAGAGCGATCCTAGAGCGGAGGAGGTCTTATCACTTCCGACGCTAACGGGAATGTCTGACACGGGGGATGCCGTCAACGATTTGCCAGAGCCAATCCGTAAGAGTTTTCTACGCAACGATGGCCAGGCTACCTTGATCGAGTTGCTGCCCACCGCCTCTCTTTCGCCCAATAAACAGGTCCAGTGGGTACGAGACGTGCGCTCCTCCGATGTTGCGGCGATAACCGGCGTGCCCGGCGCGGTGCTGCGCGTCGGCGGCGCTCCCGCACTCGAGGCAGATTATGACTTGGTAGTAAGGGAGCGGTTGCCGAGGGTGGTCCTGGGCGTCGTATTGGGGAGCTTGCTGGCGCTCCTGATCGGGTTACGTTCTTTATTTGCGGCGGTCAAAGCAATTCTGCTTAATCTGCTCTCCGTTGGTGCTTCCTTCGGGGCGTTAGTCGTCGTTTTTCAGGACGGTCACGGCAGCAAACTTTTTGGGCTTGAAGGACCGACCGGCAGCGTATACCCGATCGTGCCGATTCTGTCGTTTGCCATCGTCTTTGGATTGAGCATGGACTACGAGGTCTTCCTGGTGGCCCGAGTTCTCGAAGAACGGCGGCGCGGTCTGGGTGAGAGATCGGCGGTAATCGAGGGTCTAGCGCGGACCGCAGGTCTCATCACGAGCGCGGCGGCAATTATGATTGCCGTCTTTACCGCATTCACCCTGGGGAGCTTTCTGGTCGTTCAAATGCTCGGCTTCACGCTCGCCGGGGCGGTGCTCATAGACGCTACAGTGGTGCGGATAGTCGTCGGGCCAGCCCTGTTGCAACTTGCAGGTGACTGGAATTGGTGGCCTTTTGGCTTATATGGGGCTCGGGCGACGTCTGAAAAGTAGGTTCTCTAAACGGCGAGCACCGTGGATACTCGTGCTGCAGGGACAGCGCAGGGCCCCGCAGAGCCTAATGAAGCGATGCGACTTATTTCGCTTTCTCTTCTGGCGCGCCGGACTGGCCGATCTCAAAGTCCTTGCGTGCAAGATTTGCCTTTCCTGAGCCAAATTCGATTGCAAGAATCGAGGAGCCGGGCTTGCCCTGCAGCGTTGCCTCCACTTGCGACGCGGACCAAGCGCCGCCAACCTGCCGCAGCCCATAGTAAATAAATTCCTTCTGCTGTCCCGTCCCATGAAGAGTCTTCACCACATGGACAGGGTACAAAATGCCGCGATCAATCCACGATGTTACAGAATCATTGTGAGAGCGGTCCTGAGATGCGGGCACGCTCTTAAGGACAAAGCAATCCCGTGCGCCGTATTTCTCCGGTGCCAGCAGTTCCTGATGCTTCCAGAAGAACTGGCTCTCTAGCATGTCTTCGTAGGAGAAGTCTGTTCCCGCCAGGGGGTCGTTCCAACGTTCGAATGGCAACACGCTGGCGGCCTTCTCGCCAGGAAGCACCGCCTCGATGGTCACGTGTCCACCCGCGGTCATATGCAGAAGGACGCTCGTCTTCTCTGAGCCGGGCCCCGAAATCTCGCACAGCACGCGCAGACCATCGGGAAACCAGTGAGCCTTGCCGACAAACTTGTAGCTCGTGCGCTTGCCATCGCCTTCCACCCGCGTAAGCCGCCCGGACACGCGGTAGTCCAGTTTCTCAATGCGTTGGCGCGAGCCAGTCAGCACGGTGTCAAGGTCAGGAGACGCCGCGAAGGCCGGATGCGTCACTGAAAACAGCACCAGCAATGCGATGGACGCTTGAATGGTGCCAAGGGCGCAATACTTGCGGCTGCGAGAGAGCATCACACGGCGCAGGAAGGTCATAGATATGTATACAGCCAAACTCCGGATAATCGCCCGCGCACGGCTACAGGTACCGAGCCACTTGGCGCTCACGATAGCGCCAATTTGATTGTGGATCCTCTGTTCTAACCGCTGCGCAGCGGGCCCGGAGCCGGCAACGTTATTTTAGATGCGTTTTCGAGAATTGCTGGCATCCTTACGTTTGCGGAACTCTGGTATAGATAAGCGCTGGTTCGTGATCACACTCTGCTGCGAATGCCGGGATGCATCTCTGTATAGCTGCCAGCGAAGCACGGATTTTTAGGAAATTGAGTGCTCCTTTGGGAGACGTTCTGCATCCAACCGACCTAAGTCTTTTCCCCTAGACGCTGGAGTTGGCTATAATTTTGTAACGACAAACTGAACGTGCAATCCATCTTGAAAAAAGTCGCATGGCTCTCGGTACTGCTGACGCTCTGGTCGGCGGTGGCATTTGCGGCGCACCATCATTCGAGCCAGGATGAGTCGGCTGCGTGCCAGGTTTGCATGGCTGCGCACTCCGCGTCGCCGGTAATTGCGGCGGTTGCGCCGAAGCCGGTTATCTACCGTACAGTTTTACTCCGCACGAAAACGAACGATTCCAAGCAACGCCTTGCAGCTTTTGCCCTATCCGTACGTCCGCCTCCTTGCGTCTAGAGATCGAATGATTCGATATGGGTTGCGGTGGGTTTGCCGTGGACCCTTCTCTTGGTCTCATCGCTCTGGATCCATCTCTCAGGATCTTATTGACAAGATCATATGGAGGACTCATGCAAGGTGTTTATAGGAAGTCAGCTACAGCGTTTGTAATTTTGTTTCTGCTAACCGCGGGGATGAATGTTCACGCGCAGTCCTCGGGGAATTCCGGGTCGATTACAGGAACTATGGTCGATCCAACGGGGGCGGTTGTGCCGAACGCGACGGTTGAAATCCATAATCCGGTGAGCCATTTTGACAGGACGACGACGACCGATGATGCGGGGAAGTTCAGTCTTCCGAACGTTCCATTCAATCCGTATCACATGACGGTGAAGGCGGAGGGTTTTTCGTCAATCGCTCAGGATGTGGATGTGCGGTCCACCGTGCCGGTGGTGCTCAACGTCCCTCTTCAAGTATCGGGCGCGTCCACCAGCGTGACGGTGGAGGCGGGCGGCGATTTGGTGGAAAACGATTCCACGTTTCACTCGGACATCGATAGAAATTCTTTCGAGAAAGTTCCGTTAGAAAGTGCGACTTCGGGCGCAAGCTCGCTGGTGGCGCAATCAACCCCGGGAGTGGCATCGGACTCGAACGGGCAGATTCACGGGCTTGGCGATCACGCGGAGAATTCATTTTCGATTGACGGGCAGCCGGTGAGCGACCAGACAAGCAAAATTTTCTCCAACCAGATTCCGGTGAATTCGATTCAGAGCATGGAGGTGATTTCGGGAGCGCCTCCGGCGGAGTTTGGAGATAAGACCAGCGTTGTGATTGACGTTACCACTCGCTCCGGGCAGGGCGTGACTGCGCCCACGGGCAGTATCACGACTTCGTATGGAACGTTCGGCACGTCGAACGTTACGGCGGACCTGGCGTACGGCGGGAAGAGCTGGGGAAATTTTATTTCCGTGGACGGCATGAATACAGGGCGATTCCTGGATCCGCCGGAATTCACCGTTATGCACGACAAGGGAAATGAAGAAAACCTCTTCGACCGGGTGGACTATCAGCTCAATGGTGCGAACTCGATTCACATTAATCTTGGTTACAGCCGAAGCTGGTTCCAGACACCAAACTCCTACGACGCTGAAAATGCGACACCCTGGAATGGATTGAATGGGGTGGATGCGCAGGACGTGAATAATTACGGCGGAATTGCGCCGAATGGTGTGGTCGTGGGACCGGCAGACCAACGGTCTAAGATCGGAACGTTTAACATCGCCCCTGCATGGACGCACGTATTGAATTCGAATGCGATCTTTACGCTGGGAACCTTCGTGCGCCGGGATGGCTATAACTACTATCCCAGTAACGATCCCTTCGCGGATTTGGGGCCACCGAGTCTGCAGAGGCAGTCGGTGGGGCAGGACCGAACTTTGACCAATGCGGGGATCCGGTCCGATGTTTCGTATGTGAAGGGCGTTCATAACATCAAGGCCGGAGTGACTTATCAGCAGACGTTTCTGAACGAGAACGATACTTTGGGGATTGTCGATCCAGCCTACAATGCGCCGTGCATCAGCTTCTCTGCCGATCAGGGTCAGTATGTGGCCGCACCAGCCGCGGGGATTACCAATCCTTCCCAGTGCGGCGGCATCTACCAGCCGAACACCGCCAGCAATGTGAACGCGCCGGGGACACCGCTTTACCCTCATTTCAATGCGGCGCTGCTGCCTTACGATTTGACTCGTGGCGGCAGCTACTACGTTTTCAATGGGCATACGGACATTAAGGAGCTGGGACTTTATGTTCAGGACGTTATTACGAAAGGAAAGTGGTCTTTTAATCTCGGGATACGCGGCGATCTTTATAACGGATTGACGGTTGCGCGACAGATCGAACCTCGGCCTGGGATCGCGTACAACATCAAGAAGACGAACACGATTCTTCGAATTTCCTATGCGCGAACTCTGGAAACTCCGTTTAATGAAAATTTGGTGCTTTCGAGCATAGGGTGCGACAGTGGGGTTTTGTCTCCACTTTTGTTGTGCACTCCGGGGGCGAAGGGAGCGCTGAATCCAGGATTTCGTAACGAATTCCATGCGGGGCTGGAACAGGCTTTCGGAAAATATCTTGTGTTCTCGGGCGAGTGGATCACGAAGTATACGCATAATGCATATGACTTCAGTGTGCTGGGCAACACTCCCATCACTTTTCCGATCGAGTGGCATAACTCTAAAATTCCCGGCTATGCGGGCCGGCTGAGCGTGCCGGACGTGCACGGGTTTTCGGCGCTGGTAGTCTTCTCGAGTGTAGCGGCAAGATTTTTCCAGCCTCAGGTGGGAGGCGCGGGCGCAACTGTCGCCACCGCCGCGGGACTTCCGTTCCGCATCGATCACGACGAAAAATTCAACCAGACGACGCATTTGCAATATCAGCCGTGGAAGCGAGGCCCGTGGGTTGGATTTAATTGGCGATACGACACTGGGTTTGTCGCGGGCGCGACGCCATGCTACGGAGCAAATGTGCCTTATAACGATTGCGTAGGGTCGGTGATGATTGGCGGAGTTCCGAACGTGAGCATGGTTGCGGCGAATGTCGGCGGAGTGCCTCTTTCGGCGGATCAGGAGTTTGAAGCGGGATTCAGTTGCGACGGAGTGCGCGCAACGCCTACGAGTCCTCTGCCTTACAATTGCCCGGCGTCGCAGTTCCGTTCCTCGTTGATCAAGGTGCCCGCTCCGAATACGGAGAACGACGATCACAATGCTCCCAGGGTGGCGTCGAGGAACCTTTTTGATTTGTCGGTGGGACATGACAATTTGTTCCGTGGCGACAAATACAAATGGAGCGCTCAGGTGACGGTAATCAACTTGGCGAACGAATACGCTTTGTATAACTTCCTTTCGACATTTAGCGGAACCCACTACGTGACACCGCGCACGGTTACGGCGGAGCTCGGGTTCCATTTCTGAGAACGCGATTCGGCGTTTAGTATTCCGCTGCTTTTGATCGCCGTGGGATTGGGGCGAAGCGAACTCACGCTTACCCTCCACGGCGATAGTCTTTTTGGGAAGTCTCCCCGCGAAATTAAAGTTCGATACGCCCACGCCGATGACGCACATAGTTGCGAATCCTCGGTTTCGAATTGGGGGCCGTGCGGGGTTCTAGTGTGCAGTCTTTTCGGGCACACCCGTAGCGGGCCAATCAAGCATCGATGGAGATGTTCGAGGAGAGGTGCGGCAACGCGGAATAGCGGAGTCGAAGGGAGAGGCATGCCAGCAAGGTTTGAACAGGGCGAAACGGTTTGGATTCTAAGGCTCGAAGGCGAGATGAACATCGGCTGCGCGGCGGAATTTAAGAATCTGCTAACCGAAGCGCTGGCGTCGGGGAAGGAGATTCGGCTCGATTTGCAAAACGCCACCGATCTGGACATTACCGCGTTGCAGTTGTTGTGGGCGGCACAGCGAGAGGCCAAGGGTTCCGGGAGACGTTTTGTGCTTGCGGGACAAGTGCCGGAATCTCTGATGCTGACCAGCAAGGATGTCGGGTTCGAAAAGTTTCCAGGGCCTGATGCCGTGCAGTAGCCCGGTCGAAATGAGTCTCAGTCCCCTACCAAGATCGAGAACCCCGACTGATCGATCGATGGCCATCGAGATAAATGACCCGCAAATGATCGAGAAAGATGATCGCTGATAGATGACCGAGAAATAATGACCGAGAAATAATGACCGAGAAATAATGANNAATAATGACCGAGAAATAATGATCGACAAATTTAAGCAAACGTTTCTGGAAGAAGCTCGAGACATTCTGGTGGAGCTCGAGAGCGCGCTTCTGGAATTAAATGAACATCGCAGCGACCAGGAACTGGTGGGCCGGGCGTTTCGCGCGCTTCATACCGTAAAAGGATCGGGTGCGATGTTCGGGTTCGATCAGCTTGCGGCATTCACGCATAACCTTGAAAGCGCGTTCGATGAAGTTCGCAATGGAAAGCTCGAAGTCAGCGACAAACTGATTAACTTGGCGCTGGCCGCTCTGGATCAAATCAAGGCGATGCTTGATGAAGCGTCAGGTGGTGCGGCCGCCGACGGCGAGGTTTCAGCGGGGATTCTCGAGCAATTGCAACGGTTGACGGGCAAGGGCAAGAGTCAGCCACCCGAAGCGGCGCCCGTACCGATACCTGTGATTGGGCCGGCCGAGCCGGCCGGAGCGGATCNNGCAGGTGCATTTTGCGCCGGGTCCGGACCTGATGCGCACCGGGGCCAATCCGCTGCTGCTGTTGCGCGAACTCAGGCAACTGGGCAGGTTGCAGCTCACGGCCAGCCTGGCTTCGATCCCACCGATTGCCGAACTCGATCCGGAGCGCTGCTATGTGGCATGGGACGGAGTTCTGATCACTTCAGCAACGCGGGAAGCGATAGCGGATGTCTTCATCTTCGTGGCGGACAGTTGCGATTTGAAGATCGAGCCGGGGACGGAGGCGTCGGCGGAGAAGAACGAAGCGCCTATTGCAGACGCGGAAGGCGCGGCCAGCCCAAAGTTTCCCGCTTGGGGGCGGCGTGCCACGGACACTCCGGACAATGCGTCGAGCATACGCGTTCCCGCCGCCAAACTGGATCAGTTCGTGAACCTGGTGGGCGAACTGGTGACCGTACAGGCGCGGCTGGGACAGATTGCGACGGAGCGCGAAGACTCGCAAATGGCGGCGGTGTCGGAAGAGATGGAACGCCTGACTTCATTGCTTCGCGAGAGTTCGATCAGCATCCGGATGCTGCCGCTACGCAATACGTTCGAACGGTTTCGCAGGCTGGTGCATGACTTGTCGCGCGATCTGCACAAAGAAGTGGATCTTACGATTGAAGGCGCGGATACCGAGCTGGACAAGAGCGTGATCGATAAGTTGAACGATCCGCTGATGCATTTGATCCGCAATAGCATGGACCACGGCATCGAGCGGGCGGAAGCGCGCGGCGCGGCGGGGAAACGGCCGGCGGCGAGTATCCGGCTCTCCGCGCGTTATTCGGGCGCGAGCGTGCTGATCGGAGTGGCGGATGACGGCGCGGGCATCAATGCTCAGGCGGTGCGCGAGCGCGCCATCGAAAAAGGCCTGGTGGCGGCGGACGCACCGCTGACCGAGAGTGAAATCTTCTCATTCATCTTCGCGGCGGGCTTTTCCACGGCGCGGCAGATTACGGATGTCTCCGGCCGCGGAGTTGGCATGGATGTGGTGCGGCGGAGCGTGGATGCTTTGCGCGGAACGATTGACGTGGCCAGCAAGGCTGGGGTGGGGACGACGATCACGCTGCGCTTGCCGCTGACGCTCGCCATCATCGATGGGCTGCTGGTGCGGGTTGGACAAGCGCATTTTGTGCTGCCGCTGGCGAGCACGCTGGAGTGCATCGAGCTGACGCGCGCTGACATTGAGAAGGCGAACGGCAAGCATGTAGTTGCGGTGCGCGGAGAACTGATTCCCTACATTCGCATTCGAGAGTACTTCAAGATTCACACCGAAGCGCCGGAACGAGAACAGGTCATGATCACCGAGACCGAGGATGGACGATACGGGCTGGTTGTGGATGAAGTGCTCGGGGACCACCAGACGGTGATTAAGAACCTGGGGCGCTTTTACCGGCATGTGCAGGTGATCTCGGGGGCCACGATTCTGGGCAATGGAGTGGTTGCGTTGATTCTTGATCCGCACAGGCTGATTCAGGAAATTCTAAAGGCCCCGTTTGCGGAATCGAACCGGGAGGGGCGGGCGCGAGTGCATGGGCAAGCTACCGCGGCTGCGGGATGAGAGTGAGGGCTCAAGCGGCGAAGGAGCAATCATCGCAACGAAAATTA
>PLUJ01000057.1 GCA_003165455.1 Acidobacteriaceae bacterium
TTCCTACAACACGGAAGAAAATATGCGCACCACCAGTTCGGTTTGCCGGTGGGTTTCGGTCTTCATGAAAATGCGTTTCAGGTGGGTGCGCGCGGTATGTGGACTGATGAACAGTCCCGCCGCCGCTTCTTCAATCGATTTTCCCTTTAACAAATGCGCGGCCAGCGCCGCTTCTCCACGCGTGAGACCATAGAGCTTGCAAAGGACGGATTCGTCCACATCCAGTCCCATGTCCTGGTCATAGAGTGTCACCAGTGCGGCCCGGCTGTCGGTGCCCGGCCAGCATTCCAGCCCGGGCCCGGGAACCACGCGAACGATCAGAGCGCTGTGCGCCGCCTTTCGCGGTAGCGTGATCGGCGATCCCTTTGGCTCTCCCAGGTCTGGCGCGGTGATCGCCTCCTGCAGCAGCATTTGCAGCAGCCGCGTATCCGACGCCCGATCGGCTACCAATCCCGTGCGCGACAACGAAAGCCCGTCTTTTTTTTCGAGAATCGCGAGCGCGGCACGGTTGGCCAACTGCGGCCGCCCTTCGCAAGCCACCAGCATCGCCCCATTTCTTAACAAGTCCAACCCGTACGTCAGCGCGATCAAAACGTCGCGTGGCGTCGCCGCTCCATCGCTATTCACAGACACTGAATCGTTGGATGGCCCGGAAATAGCGCGAGCGAATCGATCCTTCCGCACGTCAGACTTCGAAGTTTCGCATTCGCCAGTACTTTTCTCTGCATTCTCCATCGAAGTTAACTTTCGTGACTCACACTGGCCGGCGTTGCTATCTCGAAAGACTAGCTCAACAACGTTGGCCATCCCCTAGGCTTGGCTTGTGCGAAAACACGCCAGCTTTGGTTGCAGCGAGTATCGTGGAACCCTGTTTCTGAAAGATGACACTTATGTTACGGACACATGAAATTCGCGCTCAATCAGCGCAATCTGTGGAAATGAACTTAATTCGACATCCCTCCAAGCCTATTCCACCGAACCTAGTTCGAGCGGCAACAGAGTGGCCGCGCAAGCTGGACGCACTTTGCGCAACTGCACTGGTAAGCAGGTTGATCGGGAATCACGACATGCGCGCAATGCGGGCATAGAAACCAGTGCCCGTCCGCTCTCGGCGTCATCACATGAAACTCGTCGCCCTCCACTTAATACGGGCATTGGACGGCTTGCAGCATCTTTGTCCCTCCTACTGTGCCCATCACTGGCGATTCATTGCACGGTCACCGCGGCCGTGCTGGTTACCGATCCCAGAGTTGCCGTGATTGTCGATGTTCCAGCCGCCAACCCCGAGACAACTCCACTCTGATACCCAACCGTCGCATCCGCCGCATTGGACGACGACCAATTCACCATTGTCGTGAAATCCTGCGTACTGCCATCGACGAAAGTTCCCGTTGCCTGCAATTGCGCCGAACTCCCAGCCGCGAATTGAATTGTCGTTGGAGTCACCGCCAGCGAAACTTGTGTCGGTGAGACGACCATTAGATCCGCCGTTCCGCTGATCCCCATCCACTTCGCCGTAATGGTAGTTTGTCCAACGCCCTGCCCAGTCGCCACGTTCGAGGAGATCGTGGCCACTTCCGTGGTACTCCCTGCCACTTTCGAGTTGGACGACGTCCACGCGGCCAACGTGCTGACATCTTGGGTTGAGCCGTCGCTGAAGGCGCCCACCGCGGCGAACGCGAGATTTCCTCCAGGCGTTATAAATCCTGTCGATGGAGTGACCGTGATCGACTGCAGCGTTGCCGCCGTAACCGTAGCCAAAGCCGACCCTGCAATCGACCCGAGTTTCGAAGAACTCGTGGCATTCACTGTCACCGATCCGGCAGCGGAACCCGTAACAATTCCTTTCGAGTCTACCGTTGCCGCTCCAGTGCCGCCCACTGTACTCCAAGTCAACTGGCTCGAGAGATCCTGAGTGCTGCCGTCACTGAACTTACCGACCGCATCGTAGCTCACCTTTGTGCCTGCGGCCAGCGAAGCAGTAGCAGGAGTCACCGCAATCGATTGCAGCGTTGCATCCGTCACGGTGAGCATCGTGGATGGTGTGAACGTTCCCACGGAAGCCGTTACAGTGGTTGGGCCCGCAGAATCACCTTTAAACACGCCAGGAGTGGAACCGTAGTTCGCAGCTACTGCACCATTGGAAGATGTCCAGTCCGTCGCCAGGCCGCTCACGTCGCGCGTGCTGCCGTCGTTAAAAGCTCCAATCGCAGAAAACGCAATCTGCGTGGAATCCGCAATCGAGGCATTCCCAGGCACAATGGATACAGAAACCAGACTCGATAAATCCACCGTCAGGGCGGGCGGCGTCGTCAGAAATGCGGTCGATTGTCCCCCGAACGAAGCGCTCACATCGAACGTTCCCACGCTGTTTCCGATTGCGAGTCCGCTGAATGCGCTGATGAATGGTCCCGCAGGGGAGAGGGTCCAGTTCGTCAGGCTCGTCACATCCTGCGTGGACATATCGCTGAACGTAGCGGTTGCGGTGAACTGCTGCTGATTTCCAAATCCAATCGTAGTCGTCACCGGCGTTACCGCCAGAGAAGACACCGTCGCTCCCGTGATGTTCAGCTGCGTGCTGTTCGAAACCGTCCCCGAAGATGCGCTGATCAAAACCGTGCCCGCGCTAATAGCCGTTGCCAATCCCTGGGTGGGCGCATTATTGCTCACGGTCGCCATGGGAAGCAGGCATGACCACTGAGCGGTCGCCGTTAAATCCTTGG
>PLUJ01000081.1:0-134 GCA_003165455.1 Acidobacteriaceae bacterium
ACAAAAGCTGGTAACCATGCCGCCCGCGGTTTAGCTTTTCGCGTGGGGGAAAGCCTTCACCACGAGCCCCAGCGCTGCGGTTGAATAAAAGGCAAACCGGAAACTGCTCCACTGCCTACTTTCGTGGTCTTGAC
>PLUJ01000081.1:222-3693 GCA_003165455.1 Acidobacteriaceae bacterium
CCCTCGCTTCGCTCGGGATGACCGTCGTATGGGATGCGGCAACTGTGGAACGTCTAGCTCCCCGGGTGCGCCAAGGCCTTCACAGCGAGATCGGAGCGGACGCGCAGCTTCTGCATGGTTTCGCGGATGGCTTTGGCGGAAGCGACTGCGTCGCTGTTTTCGGCCATCTTGGCAACGTTTTCCGCGTCTTCCGTAGTAGTGCTGGCGACGTCGAGCAGGACTACCAGAGAGTCCGCGTGGAGCTTCCACAGCGAGGACATGCTCTGGCTGCGTTTGAGTTCTTCGAGTTCGGTATTGACTCGGGCCACGCAGGAAACCAGGCGAATCAAGGTGCGGGCGACATCGGCGCGGAGGCTCTTCTCTTCAAGGAAGCCGGCATTGTAGGCTTCGGCTTCGGGCGTGGTCAGCGTCAGGTTGAAGAAACGCATCGGCACAATCTGGCGGTATTTGGGATCGGCGACCCGGACGAAGACTCGGATCGACTCCTCGACGCGGCGCAGCTTGCCTTCTTCCACGGAAATCTGTTGCGCCGTGATGGCTGGCGGCTGAAATGCCTGAGCGGGAGCGGGGGCTTTCGCCGCGGCGACTCGCGCAGGTTTAGCGGCAGCCCCTCCGGACGCCGGTGTGCTGCGGCCGGCGGCGGGCGCCAGCAACGACTTGCGAATGGGCGGGCGTCGATCCAGTTCCTTTTTTAATTTCGATACGCGCCGAAATTTTTCCAGCGCGCTGCCGTAGTCGGCCTGGAGCATTTCCTTCTGCTCGATCGCAGCTACGTGGTCGACGGTGACTTCCACGCCGTCCACTGTGCTGAGAATGCTGCCTCCCATTTCGTCCAGGGCCTGAGCGAATTGTTTGATCTCTGCTAGGGCTTTGGTGAAAAGTTGGTCAAAGCGCGCGCCGAACGCGGCATTGTGGGCGGCGACCGTGGCCAGCACGCCGGGATGATAGAAGGAAGAATCCAGCCAGCGCTTCAGTTCGCGTACCCGCGAAACGATTCCGGAGTCGATGAGCGAATTGAAATCGCGATAGTGGGCGATCTCTTCGCGCAGCGGATCGAAGTTCCGAAGCAGTTGCACGTGTTCTTCCGGAAGCGTTGGCACGTCAGTATCGGCAAGAATTTCGATGAGTGCGATTTCAAAAGGCGAAAGCGGCAGCGATCCATCCAGTCCATAACCCTGCTGCTGCCATTGTCCGGCGACGCGGGGATGACGATAGAGAAAAGTTGAAATCAGATCGGTTTTGTCGCGGTTGATCTCGCTGGGCTCGCGGCGGCGCACAAAGTAACGGAGCAGGGCCTCGGCGACTTCCGAATCCGTGTCCGGGGTGAGCGCATGCCTCAGCATGGCAGGGGTGATGGCCATATCCAGCACATGCAGCCAGCGATACATTCGGGAGAGAGTTTCCGGGAGGTCGCGGTCGATATGGCGAAGCGCAAGCTCATCGAGCCCGCTCGGAAGGGGAACCTCGCCGCCGAGCAAGTCCCGCAGCAGCTTCTGATAAAAACCCTGGACGGTTGCCAGGATTGCTAACTCAAATTTAAGATCCTCGGCCAAGAAACGCTCCCGCAGGCGTATGTTTCCCTCATCGAAGGAACTTCGCCAATGCTTTTCCAGTAAAAACCATAGTCACACCTCGCACAAGTTACTAGCGGAGCGACACTATTTATCGGGGTTTACGGATGCCGAAGGACCATGAACTTCAGGGTGCGTGAAGGATTTAGAACACCACAATTTAGAACACCACAGTTTTGTTGCCGTAAAGGAGGACGCGGTTTTCCACATGCCAGCGAACCGCGCGTGAGAGAACGACTTTTTCCAGGTCGCGGCCTTTGCGGATGAGATCTTCGACCGTATCCCGATGGGAGACACGGACCACATCCTGCTCGATGATGGGGCCATCGTCGAGGACTTCGGTGACATAGTGGCTGGTTGCGCCAATCAACTTCACGCCGCGAGTGAACGCTTGGTGATAGGGACGGGCGCCGATGAAGGCAGGCAAAAAAGAGTGATGGATATTGATGATGCGCTGCGGATAACGATTGACGAAATCGTTCGAGAGAACCTGCATGTAGCGGGCGAGGACCAGGAAATCGGCCTGGTGGACTTGGATCAGCGAGTGAATTTGCGCTTCGGACTCGCGCTTGTTGTCTCTTGTGGTGGAGACGACAACGTAAGGGATCTTGTAGAAGTCGGCGATGGGCTGGTTATCGGGATGGTTCGAAATGATCAGGGGGATGTCACAAGAGAGTTCGCCGCTTTGATGCCGATAGAGGAGATCGACGAGACAGTGATCGTATTTTGAAACCAGAATAATCATTCGCGGACGGTGCGAGGACTGCGCCAGCCGCCAGTTCATGCGAAATTTGTCGGCGATGGGCGAGAAATGTTTGCTGAAGTCGGTGAGATGTTTATCCGTGAGATCGAGGTCGAAATCTTTGGGATCGAACTCGACACGCATCAGGAAGAGTCCGGATTCTTCGTCGGCGTGTTCATCGGCGTGCAGGATGTTGCCGCCGTGGCGATAGACAAAGTCGGCGATGGTGGCGACTTCACCCTTGGCGTCAGGGCAACTAACCAGCAGAATGGCGGAGTTCTTCATGGGCTGGGAGGAAGCGCGGTCAGCGGCCTTTCTTGCGTTCGTTCTCTGCGATCCGCGCCTGCACCAGCTTTTTCAGGAGTGTGACCGGTATTGGTTTGTCCGGCGCGAAGCGGATGGTGCCTTTCGAGGTTTGGAAGTTCTTGAGTTCGTTCTTGAACTCTACGGTCGGCCCCGCGCCAGGGAAGAGGCTGCAATGATCCGAGAACGCGGCGTAAGCCGCGAGCATTCCTTTGTATTTGAACGTCGGGATGCCGTAACTGATGCCCTCGATCGCTTCGGGTGGCGCGACGGACCGAATGGCCGCGCGAACTGTCTTCAAGGTGGTGCGGGCGGGTTCGGAGACCCTCGCAAGATATTCGTCCACCTCGTTCGTGCCGACCTTGGGTTTTCTGGCCGGAGCGTGTTTGCCTGATTTCTTCTTCATTGGAATTGCACCAAGAAGTTGTTCATTTCAAGCCTACAGCCGGCGGGCCGCCGACGCTACTTCTTCAGGTCCTTCAATATTTCTCTTGCGGCATTCGCTCCCGAGCCTCCGGTCAACCCTGCGCCGGGATGCGTGCCGCTGCCGCACAAATACAAATTCGTAATCGGCGTCTTGTAGCGGGCCCAGTCCAGCAGCGGACGCATGGTGAAGAACTGATCGAGGGCAAGGTCGCCGTGGAAGATTTGTCCGCCGGTTAATCCGTAGATTTCTTCCAAGTCCAGCGGCGTGATGATCTGGTGAGTCAGGATCATCTCGGGCAGATTGGGAGCGTATTGTGCGAGCGTCTGCACTACGGTTTGGCCGAGCGCTTTGCGCTGGGCATCTCCATTTTGATCCCAACCACCTTTCAGCTTGTAAGGCGCGTACTGCATGTAGATCGACATCACGTG
>PLUJ01000337.1 GCA_003165455.1 Acidobacteriaceae bacterium
GAGATGGAGGCCCTCCTGCGCGGCTCGCATCGAGCCTCGCCGGGCAATCGCAGAATGGCCGAAGCCCTGGTCGCGCGAGATCGGGCGATGCTTGAGGTGCTCTACGCCGGCGCCCTGCGCGTTTCTGAAATCATTGCTGTGAAGCTCGAAGATCTGAAGCTCGAGCTCGGATACGTCTTGGTCCGCGGCAAAGGCGACAAGGAACGAATCGTGCCGCTCGGACGTTCGGCGCAGGAGGCGTTGACCGAGTACATGAAAACCTTCCGGTCGGTGCTGGTTGCGAGCTTGAAGGGCGGAAAGACTACGCCCCTGCTTTTTCTCGGACGCGGGGCGCGCATGCTCACGCGGCAGCGGGTCTGGCAAATGGTTCGAGCAGCCTCAGCCGGCGCGGGGCGCAACGCCAGCCCGCACATGCTGCGGCATAGCTGCGCCACCCACATGGTGGAAAATGGCGCCGATCTTCGCACTGTTCAAACCATTCTTGGACATGCCGATATTTCGACGACCCAGGTATATACGCATTTGGCGCTTGATCGGCTCAGGACGGCATATCAGAATCATCACCCGAGGGCTAAGGCCAGATGAAGACAAACAAAGGTGAGGACGAAATCTAGATGAGTGCAAAATCTGGATGAGGACACAGCCGCACACGGTCGCTGCCCTTGCCGTCTCCGACTTCCTGCATCATTTGGAGGAGCGTAATGCCTCACCTCACACGATTAAAGCGTATTCGGGCGATCTCACGCTCTTTGCAGCCTACGCGGGTTCGCGGGCATGGAAGCAGATCGATCACATTGCGATCCGAGGATTTCTCTCGAAGCTTTACGATAGGGGACTGAGTAAAACCTCCGTGGCGCGATCACTTGCGGCGGTCCGTTCTCTCTATCGGTGGCTGGCGCGAGAGGGAGTGGTCGAGCAGAACACGGCGAAGCTAGTGGCTACGCCTAAGCTTTCGAAAAAACTTCCTCGTGTCCCCACAATTGAAGAAATGAATTTCGTGATCGATGGCGAAATGCCGGAAGTGGCCGCATTTCCCGAACGCGACCGGCTCATGCTGGAATTGCTCTATGGATGCGGCATCCGCAATTCGGAGCTGACCGGGATTAATCTGGAGGATATTCGTTCGAGTGCGGAAGTCATTCTCATCCGCGGCAAAGGAAAGAAAGAGCGCTACGTGCCTTTTGGCCATGCGGTGAAGGGTGCGCATTCGACTTATTTACCGGAACGCCTCAAATGTCTGGGCGGTAAGAGTTCAACCGCACTGCTCATCAATCGCCGTGGCGGACGTCTGACCACGCGCAGCGTAGGCCGTATCATTAAGAAAATTGCCGTAGCGAAGGGATTATCTCCTGACGTGCATCCTCATACTCTGCGCCACGCTTTTGGAACGCACATGCTGGAAGAAGGTGCCGATCTGCGCGCGATACAGGAGTTACTAGGCCACGAGCGCCTCGCCACCACCCAGCGGTACACGCAACTATCGATAAAGCACGTTTTGCAGGTTTACGATCAGACGCATCCGAGAGCAAAATGACGTCCAGCAGGCGGATTGCCGCTATTGTTTCCGCAACTCTTCCCACATCGCCACCACTCGCGTCTTCAAATCCGCAGTCAATTTCTCGTAGGCAGCCTCTGACGCGTCGCTCTCTGGCGGGGGCATTATCGGATCGCCGAAGGCCATCCTTAAAGGCGTGAATCCCTGAAACGATCTGTTCCGAGGCCATGCTTTGTAGAAGCCTTCGATCGCGATGGGCACAATCGGCGCCTGCAAATGGATCGATAATATTGCTGCGCCTTTCTTGAAAGTCTTCGGCGTACCGTCGATGGAGCGTTCGCCTTCCGGATAAAGAATCAGAGGGCGTCCCTGCCGCAGACCAAACGCACCGGCACGCATGGCGGGGATCAGATTCGCATCAGGGTCCACCACCACAACCCGCAGCGAACGCGCCAGACGCAGCATGAGACCTTCGCCAAAAATTTCACTGGTACCCACGGCAAACACTTTATCGAAAACGTCTGGCGGCAGAACGCTCGCAAGAATAAGGGGATCGAGATAGCTCTGGTGGTTGGAAGAAAGAATATAAGGTCCGGTTTTCGGCAGCTTCTCCAGGCCTTCCACACTCAGACGGAAGCGGTCGTGGGCCATGACTTGCACTAACCGTGACAACGTGTACCAGAACGCATTACTCAACGGCTGCGGCCGTGCCAGGGAAAGAACGGCGGAAGGATCAGGTTCCTCCGCAAGAATCGCCTTCCATCCGGCGAATACAGGGCGGGTTCCCGGAGCGCCCGCGCCGCTCGCGGCACTCTGTACAACTGCATCCACAAGGTCACGGACCGTATAGATTCCCGCGAGTTGTGACTCCTCCACGTTTCCGCCGAGTTCGTCTTCCAGGCGGCTCAGCAACTCAACCCGCTGCATGGAGTCGAACCCTAAATCAAGTTCCAAATTGTGAGTTGGCCGTAGGTTCGCAGGCGCTAGGGGAGAAGCCTCGCGTAAAAGCGTTAGCGCTCGCTGCACCTTCGGCTGATCGAGCCATGCGATTTCTTCCGGACTGAGTGGTTTTTCAACGGGCAACTCAGAATCATCCGACGCCTTCCGGCCCTGATTCGCCCGTACCCGCTTTTCCACCTCGAAACGTTTGATCTTTCTTGTAGTGGTGCGCGGCAGATCTTCCTGCCAAATCTCGTAACTGCCAACGCGTTTGGTGGACGCGATCTGCTGCGAAAGACTCTCAATGTCGAATCGGATCGCTTCTTTCGCATTCACGATCTTTTTTCGCCGCAACGCGTCAAAGTCAGGAACGACTACCGCATGCAGGCGATCCCCACCCTCGCCAGCCTTTCCTTCAATTCCAATGACCGCCATTTCTTTAATGTAAGGCGATTTCAGATAATTCGCTTCAACCTCTTCCGGATAGACATTCTTTCCATTACTGAGAACGATAATTTCTTTCTTGCGGCCGGTTAGAAACAAATTGTTGTCCGAATCGAAATAACCTAGATCGCCTGTATAGAACCATCCATCGCGCAATACAGCTACCGTCGCGTCGGGGCGATTCCAATAGCCCTTCATTACAACCGCACCGCGCAGCACAACTTCACCGCTCGCGGGTCCGCCATCCTCCGGTGACTGAGGATCGACGATCTTAGCTTCTACTCCCTTCATTGCCTTTCCAACCGATCCAATGACGTTGTCTCCCGGCGAATTAGCGAACACTGCCGCGGTGGTTTCGGTTAGCCCGTAAGCCTGCAACACGTCAACGCCAAGATCGTGGAAATCCGCGGCGATCAAGGGGTCGAAGCGCGATCCTCCAGTGACCAGGTAGCGCATCTTCAGGCCTAGCGTCGCGTGAATCTTCGCAAACAATATGCGGCCTGCGTTTATGCCGATCTTGCGCAGGGCGCGGTTGATCCGCACCAACAGTTGAAACACTCGTTCGGTTACTGGACCTCTTTTTTCAATTTCCTGAAAAAGTCGAGCGTGGATCAAATTGAAAAACTGTGGAACCACAGCGAATGCCGTTATATTTCGCTCCTGCAGAGCGCGCAACAACTCGCCGGTGTTGAGAGTCTCCAGATAGACGACTCGTGATCCCTTCACGAGTGGGAGCAAGAGATTTGCCATTTGCGCCAATACGTGAAACATGGGTAGCACTCCCAGCAGAGCATCGGATGGTCCCAGGTCGACCCAGTTGAATACCGCTTCCACTTCACCCTGAAAATTGGCTTGGGTCAGCATGACGCCCTTGGGATCGGCAGTCGTCCCCGACGTGTACAGCAGGGAAGCCGTGTCATCCGGATTGGACGGTGCAGCATGAAAATTTCCCGGCCCAGTTTTGAAGATTGCGGGCAGATTGGCCATCCACCGCCGTGTGTCGAAGTTCGGACCCTGGCTTTGGCGTTCGGGATCCATGAGAACCATTCCGATTTTCAGCTCCACGACCGCCTTGCTGGCGAGTTCGGCGTGCTTTCCATCGCAGAAAAGGACGGAGGTCCCGCTATCTCTCAGGAGTGTCGTAAGCTGGTCGGCGTGCAGTGCCGTGTCGAGCGGCACAACGATGCAGCCTGCGGCGATAATTCCAAGATACGCGGCAACCCACCTGGGATGATTGTCCGCAACGATCGCCAGGCGAGAACCTCTCTCGAATCCGGTTTCGCCGATCCAGAAGCCAACTGACTCGGCCATCCGTCGCAATTCTGCGTAGGTGCAACTTTCAATTTGATCGTGGCGCTGGAGTTCAAGCGCAATATTTTCGGGCCATCGCGACTCGCATTCCAGAAACCGGTCGTAAAAGGTAGGCATGTAAAGTAGGTTGGTTCGTGGGACTATACACGAAAAACATATTTGCCGCCGGGCGTTCCCAACTCTTACGTTCTAACAGCCGTTGGACGCATCTAATTATGCTAGGCTGAAAGGGATACCCTAGGGCAGTTCCCGCCCTCCGAAGGATTTCACAGCTTGATAAATACTTTGATTGGCAAGGTCTTTGGGACCAAGAACGAGCGCATGGTCAAGAGCTTGATGCCCAAGGTTGCGGAAATCAACGCGCTCGAACCTGAGATGCGGAAACTCAGCGACGAGGAGTTGCGCGCAAAGACCGATGAATTTCGGCAGAAGATTCAGGAGCGGCTCGGCCGGCTGGTCAAGAACCCCAGCCCGGAGATCGTTGAGGAAGCTGGCCCGGATGTCGATCACGCTGATGTCGATCAGGCTAAAGAGTTCGAGAAAGAGCAGTATGAAGCGCTGCAGGAAATCTTGGACGAAGCTCTCGTGGATGCCTTCGCTGTGGTTCGCGAGGCCGGACGCCGCGTGCTGAACATGCGCCACTTTGATGTGCAATTGGTCGGCGGCATGGTGCAGCACAAGGGCATGATTTCCGAAATGAAGACCGGAGAAGGCAAGACCCTGGTCGCCACCCTTCCGGTGTACCTCAATGCTTTAAGTGGACGCGGTGTTCATGTTGTAACGGTCAACGATTATCTGGCCAAACGCGACTCCGAATGGATGGGGAAGCTTTATCGCTTTCTCGGCTTAACCGTCGGCGTGATCGTGCACGATCTTGACGACGAACAACGCCGTGCCGCTTACGCCGCTGACGTTACCTACGGCACCAATAACGAGTTCGGGTTCGACTATCTGCGCGACAACATGAAATTCGATCTGAAAGATTGCGTGCAGCGCGGTCACAACTTTGCCATTGTCGATGAAGTCGATTCCATCCTGATCGATGAAGCCCGCACCCCGCTCATCATTTCAGGCGCTAGCGAAGAGTCTACCGACAAGTATTACCGGGTCAATCGCATCATTCCGAAGCTGGAAAAAGGTGAGGAACTGGACGTCGCTCCGGGAGAGCCATCGCAACTGACCGGAGATTACGTAGTCGACGAAAAGCACCGCAACATTACCGTTACCGATGAAGGCTGGGTGAAGGTTGAACAGCTATTAGGCATCGGCAACATCGCCGACCCTGAGAATTGGCCTCTAAAACATCATGTCGAGACCGCCATCAAGGCCCATGCCCTATACCGCCGCGATGTCGAGTATGTGGTCAAAGAGGGTGAAGTAATCATTGTCGACGAGTTCACCGGACGTATGATGCCGGGGCGCCGCTGGTCAGACGGTTTGCATCAGGCGATCGAAGCCAAAGAAGGCGTGAAGATTGAGCGGGAGAATCAAACACTGGCGACCATCACCTTCCAGAATTACTTCCGCATGTTCAAGAAGCTTTCAGGTATGACTGGCACGGCCGAGACCGAAGCGGCCGAGTTCGACAATATCTACAAGCTTGACGTCATCGTAATTCCCACGAACAAGCAGATGCGGCGACTGGAGAATCCGGATGTGGTCTTCCGCACCGAAAAAGAAAAATATTTCGCGGTCGCGGACGAAATTCAAAAACTTCACGATAACGGCCAGCCGGTGCTGGTCGGAACCACTTCCATTGAAAAATCCGAACGCCTTTCGGAGTTGTTGAAGAAGAAGGGATTAAAGCAACACGTGGTTTTGAACGCCAAATTCCACGAGCGCGAGGCCGAGTTTGTTGCTCAAGCAGGCCGCAAGGGAATGGTGACGATTGCCACGAACATGGCTGGCCGCGGAACCGATATTTTGCTAGGCGGTAATCCCGAGTTCATGGCCAAGCAAGAGTTGGTGAAGAAAGGAATGGCGCAGCAACTGCGGGTGGCTGAGGGCAAGATTGAGGGTCCCCAGGAAGATGGGATCACCTCAATCTTTTACTACAACGGTAACGAATACACTGTGCCGACGGACAAGTGGGCCGAGACTTTGACTCGCTACAAAGCTCAGACGGATCAAGAGCATGACGAGGTTATCGCAGCGGGGGGCCTTCACATTCTCGGCACCGAGCGTCACGAGTCCCGCCGAATCGACAACCAGCTTCGCGGACGCGCAGGCCGCCAGGGCGATCCTGGCTCCTCGCGTTTCTATCTGGCGCTGGAAGACGACCTCATGCGCATCTTCGCCAAGGAGTGGGTGTCGAAGTTGCTGGAGCGTCTCGGCATGGAAGAGGGCATTCCGATCGAATCGAAACTCATTAGCCGCAAAATCGAAACTGCGCAGAAGGCCATCGAGGGTCAGCACTTCGAATCCCGCAAACATCTGCTTGAATACGACGACGTGATGAACAAGCAGCGTGAGGCTGTGTATGGATTGCGCCGCCGCCTGCTTGAGGGGATGGATCAGAAGAATCTGATCCTCGAAGATTATGTTTCGGCCATTCTTGGCGCTCTGATGGATGAGTACTGCCCGCCGAAGGCGCACGGCGATGATTGGAACATCAAAGCTTTGAAGGACGCGATCTTCACTCGCTTCGGAGTCGATTTTATCGCGGAAGGCGTAAAGCCGGAAACCATAAATCGCCAGGAACTGGGCGACGCGATTTTCGAGAAGCTGAGAGAGCGCTACGACGCCAAAGAAAAATTAATCGGCGCCGATGCCATGCGCCATCACGAGCGCATGATCATGCTCAGCGTGCTCGATTCCCAATGGAAAGATCATTTGCTGAGCATGGATCACCTGAAGGAAGGGATCGGCCTGCGTGGCTATGGCCAGCATGATCCGTTAGTCGAGTACAAGAAAGAATCGTTCGAGATGTTCGAAGCTATGCTGCAGCGCTTCCAGGAAGACACCGCGCGTTATCTGTATCTTATGCAGATCATCGAGCGCCCGCCGGATCAGGGTGTTGGCGGCCCAGACGCGAGTGGTCCGGACAGTCACGGTCCTGACACGGGAGTTCCGTCGCGCTCCGGGAATGGCGGCAACGGCCATCATCCGCCGCGACTGGTCGCAACCTCGGCGGATGACTTGGAAGAAGCCTTCATGCGCCGCAAGCGACGGGAACTTGAACAAGCTCGCATGGCTGGGGGCGGTGAGGTGCAGCCTGTGCAGCAGGTTGTGCGCGGACAGGAAAAGGTGGGCCGCAACGACCCTTGTCCGTGCGGCTCCGGCAAGAAATTCAAGAAGTGTCACGGGGCGTAGTTTGTAAGCTGGAAAAGACCGCAGCGTAAGCTTACCGGCGCTTTTGCTTGGCGCGACTGATCGCTTTGAACGTCATCTCCTCCGCATTGCTTTTCGTTTCCGTTCTCCACTCGGAAAATAATCCAGCGTAGTTTGTAGTGATGTAATTCGCTTTATCGACGCCGAGCTTTTTGGCCGTCTTATCAATCCAACGAGAAGGCCCCTCAATCTCGCAGAAATCCCCGATTGGGGTTTGATCGACCACTACTTGACCTTTGCCATCCGTCCACTCCGCACGAAACTTTTCGTAACGGAATGACGGAGCGTATCCCAGGGCCCGCAGGATCAGATCCATTTTCTTTCCATCGCTTACCGAGGTCTCCAACTCTTCACGGCTGCTGTGGCTTGCCGCCTTGCTCTTACTCTTGTGCGTCAACTTCCATTCTTTTCCATAATTCCGCAGGCGCAACAGTTCTTTCCGATTGCGAAGAGTTTCTCCGGGCAAATCGTACAAAGTATTCATCTCGTGTGTGCGCTTTGTCTCCACATGGAACCCCGCCATTCGTAGCTTGCGTGTCATCCCGCGCAGATTATCTACTCTGAACTTAATTTCGATCTCAGTATTGGAAGCCATGAATTAAAACCATCGACGACAAATATAAAACCCGGCACAACTAATTGAACGTGGGCAGCTTTATTAGATCGTTTGCGGGAACTACTTCTACTGGTTCTCCCGCCTTGCGCCAGGCGGTTAATCCTCCTACGATCACGAACGTGTTGAAACCTTTTTCTCGCAGCAAGTGCGCCACCCGGGCGCTGGTCNNCCGCGCCGCGCCTGCGTCGTAGTAGCCATGACTCCGTACGTCAACGATCTTTACTTTGTCCGCATCTTCAGAAGCGAGAAGCCGTGCCAGTTCCTGCACTTGGATCCGGGGAACAACGCTGTACGTCTTATTTTTCCGGTACTGCAACAGTCGGTAGACGGCATACACCACAAACGCAGCGACCACGACCGCTTCCATGGCTCTTCCGGCGGCATGAAAGCCGCGCAAAACGGCTGCCAGAAAATCACGCGAGACATAACCCAACAAAAGATAGGTGAGTGAATAGAGTGCGGCACCCGCAAGGTCGAGTTGCAAAAATTGCGAAAACCGCATCTTCATGCTGCCTGCGAGCGGCGCGCACATCGTATTTACGCCTGGAATGAATTTGGCGATTACGACCGTGATCTTCCCTCGCTTATAAAACGACTCGGCAGAGCGCAGAATGCACGTTTCAGGATTGATTGATACCCGGCACAAGAACCCCAGAAGTCCCCAGCCCATGTACCGGCCGAGCCAAAACTCCNNGCGCTGTCACCGAGAAGCAAGGCTGTTACCGCGACTGCAAGCACGTAGGGACCCCACAACGCATGCGCCGCGACCGAAGCTCCTGCCGCGACCAGTGCGATTGCCGCCGGGAAGGGTAGTCCCAACGCCTCCGCCAACAAAAGAGCGAAGGTGATTACATACCCATGCCGCGCCATCAAGGAAACAAGATCCATGGAGTTTGTTGGATGAAGAGATCTGGCAAAGGTCTCAAATATACAACTGATTATGCAAAGGCTTCCATAAAATCAAAAAGGCGGCCGCTTTCGGCCGCCTTCGATCCCAGTAAGGTTAAACTACTGGCTCATCGAGCCGCCCATCTTGTCTCCACTCTTGAGCATCTTTACGCTCATGACGTGGATCGAATTCTTGTCTGCGTACACATGTGCGCTGAGTTGCACGTGGTGCCCATCATGCCCCTGAAGTTTGTCGGGATTCATCACATCCCAAGACTTCCCATCCTTGTCATTCACAAAAACGGTTTTATCGCCTTCCATCTTAACCGTACCCTTTAGCGTCATCAGGGGAGCTTTAGCACCGGAGTCGCCCTGTGACATTTGCCCTTGCCCCATGTTGTCTTGTTGCGCGAAAGCGGTCAGGCTCATCGCGAAAGTCACTGCCAGCAGACATACCATCAACTTTTTCATTGGAATCTCCTTTTGAGTTTACAGAGGACCTGGATAATTCACCCAATTCGATACGCTACACGACGTGCGAACGGATTGGTCTTCCTACTGAGAATGGTAAGAGTTAGAGCCATATCCACAATCATAGGTTGCCCGAAATGTAGAAAGCTTCAGGATTGAAACAGGAGATTCAGATGCGACGGCGAAGCAGCTATTTTTCTCGCGCCACCACAAACTCCGGTGCCCATAATAGCGCGCGCTTGACCTCGGAGTCAGGGAATATGGAGAGAGCTTTCTGTGCCGACTCGGCGTATTTTGAAGCACAATTGCTGGCAGCGTCAAGCGCTCCGTAGCGTTGCAGGATTTCCATAATCTGCGCGTGCGTGACGCCGTTAAATGTCCGGTTTCTCAAAATGTCTTCAATCATCGACCGTTCCTCGGGCGTGCAGCGTTCCAGCGCATGAATCACCGCCATCGTGACTTTGCCTTCACGAAGGTCGCTGGCCACCGGCTTGCCCAGAACATCTTCCGAAGCAGTAAGGTCAAGAACGTCGTCCACGATCTGGAAGGCCATGCCCAGGTCGTGACCATACTTAGCCAAAGCATCTTCCTGTGACGTGGAAGCTCCTCCCAGAATCGCTCCCATTCGCATGCAGACTGAAAACAGGCAAGCTGTCTTGCGATAAATCAGATCAAAGTGCTCGCTCAGTGTGATCAGTTGACCAAGCTTTTCCATCTGAAGCAGTTCGCCCTCAACCATTTGCTGCGTCAGTTCGATCAGCGTATCCAGGATGCGAAAGTTGCGCTCCTGCACCGCAACTTTGAACGCCTGCATGTATAGCCAGTCCCCGGCCAGAACGCATTTGGAATTGCCCCACTGCGTATTCGCGGCGGGCCGCCCTCGCCGGGTCTTGGCCTCATCGATGATGTCATCGTGCACCAAAGTTGCAGTGTGGATGATTTCGACAACGGCACCCAGTCGTACCGCGCCACGTCCCCGATAGTCGAATAACTTGGACGACAGGAAAAGAAGTGCCGGCCGAATTCGCTTACCCCCTCCATTCCGCAAGTATTCGCCAATCTCGGTGATCGCTTGTACTCCCGCAACCGTGTCCTGGCCGAACTCGCCCTCAAGCGCAGTCAGATCGTCGTGCAGCAGATCGAAGATTTCTTTTCCGTTAATGGTGGACGATGCGCTCAATGTGAGTTCCGATGGCTGGCTAGTTCGTTCGATAGTTTGTAAATTGCAAATCGATCCCGAAATCGTGTTGCCTCAAAGCTGCAATCACTTCTTGCAGCGTATCGCGATCTTTGCTACTGATCCGTACCAGATCCCCTTGGATGGAGGCTTGCGCCTTCTTCTTGGAATCCTTCACCAACTTCACAATCTCTCTCGCCTTCTCGATGACAATCCCTTGTTGCATTGTGACTTTGCGCTTCGCGGTTCCTCCCGCGGCGGATTCTACCGGGCCATAAGTCAGGCCCTTCACGGACACGCCTCGTTTGACCAGTTTTTGCTGGAGAACGTCGTTCACAGCCTTCAGTTTGTATTCGTCCGCGGAATGCAGGACGATCGAGTCCTTCTCCAGTTCGATATTTGACTTCGAGTCTTTAAGGTCGAACCGGGTATGGATCTCCTTCAAGGCCTGCTGAATGGCATTGGAAACTTCCTGAAGATCGATTTTGCTTACTATGTCAAAACTGTTATCGGGCATCGAATTTCAATTCTTTCTGAAAGAATGGAATCTTACTCTTGAGGTTACCAGAAGAACTTTCGGTGGAGGAAACTATGGCGCTGAAACTTTGCCTTCAGCGGTTTCAGTCAGTTTGAAAAAATTGTAGAAATTCCGGGTCGTCCGTAGTCCGATCTCTTCCGCAGACAAACCGCGCAATTCGCCCAGCTTCGATGCGGTTTCCTTCACAAACGCCGGTTCGTTCCTTTTGCCGCGGTGGGGAACCGGAGCCAGGAAAGGCGAGTCGGTTTCGATCAATATACGGTCAAGTGGAACTTCAACGGCTGCATCCCGAATTTGCTGCGCTTTCGGGAAAGTCAGATTGCCTGCGAATGAAATCATGAATCCGATTTCGAGCGCCCGTTTCGCTTGAGGCCAGGTTCCCGTGAAGCAGTGCAGAATGCCGCCCAATCCCGTCGATACCCAATGATCTTCCATCAGGGCAAAACAGTCTTCCCAGGCATTGTCACTGCCATCGGAGGGCCGACAATGAATCACGATAGGCAGTTTCGCTACCGCCGCCAATTCCATTTGCCGCCGGAATACAGCTTGTTGCACAGCGCGCGGCGAATGGTCGTAAAAGTAGTCCAGCCCGATTTCGCCCCAAGCGATTACCTTCGGATGCCTCGCCAGTTGTTCCATGCTTCGATAGGCGGCTTCATCCGCGAGTCGAGCTTCATGGGGGTGTATGCCCAAAGTCGCATACATAAATTCATACTGCTCCGCCAGCCGAATGCCGCAATCCACCTGCGCGGGCCCATCACCGTTACCAATGGCAACGATGGCGGAGACGCCGGCCTCGCGAGCTCGGGCGATCACCAGTTCGCGATCAGCATCGAACCGCTCACCCTCGAGATGGGCATGAGAGTCAACGAACATGGCATCGGCCACTCGGCAAGCTATTTCAACCGCGCCCCTACTGGCACATCCTCCAGGAAGCCCGCCAGGACCGGCTTCTCGCCATCGAGTGATGCCGCCACAATCATCCCATTCGATTCCAATCCGCGCATCTTTCGCGGAGCCAGATTCGCTACGATCACCACTTTGCGCCCCACTAAAGTCTCCGGCGCATACGCTTCGGCGATTCCGGCGAGAACCTGACGCACCTCCGTCCCAATATCGACTTCCAGGCGAAGAAGTTTGTCCGATTTCGGTACCCTCTCGGCCAGCTTCACAAGACCTACACGCAACTCAACCTTGGCGAAATCATCGATCGAAATCTTTTCACTAGCGGCGGAAGCGATGGTCGAGATCGTGGTCGAGTCTTTGGTCGTGGCAGTCGAGCCTTGTGTCTTTGTGTCCGCAGCGACTGCCGCCGGTAATTCAACCGTCAGTGGCCCTCTTTGTTCCTCTTCCATCTTTTGCATCCTTTCAATCGCGCTCTTGTCCGCCCGCGGAAATACCGGCTGTATTTCGCCCAGCTTCGTCGCCAAAGGCAGTTGGCCCCATGCCAACTCACTCAAAGGCAATTTCTTGATGTCGCCCAGACCAAGCTGCAACCAGATCTTTGCCGTTGCTTCAGGCATTACGGGATAGGCAAGTGCGGTCGCAATCCGCAATGCCTCGGCTGCGGTATAAAGCACGGTCGCTAGACGTGAACGGCTGTCTTCATCCTGTTTTTCGCCCAGCGCCCACGGCTCATTCTCGACGATATATTTATCGACCGCCGCAATCAGCGCCCATGCGGCTTCCAGCGCCCGAGAAAACTGGAACTGTTCGAATAAGCTTCCGAATTCGCGGATTGTCTTTGTGGCCGCCTCGGCAATAGCATCATCCCCCTTGGTTTTCGAACCGTGGGAGGGATATGGCACCTCACCCTTGAAGTACCGATTAATCATCGTCAGGGTGCGGCTGGCCAGATTTCCCAATCCATTCGCCAGATCGGAGTTATACCGCTGCACCAAGGCGTCGAAAGAAAACGACCCGTCCTGGCCGAATACAACCTCGCGCAGGAGAAAATATCGCAGGGCATCCGCACCCAGAACATCGAGGATGGTCTCCGTCCGAACGATGTTGCCGCGTGACTTCGACATCTTACTTTCTTCAAATAGCAGCCATCCGTGCGCGACGATCGCTTTCGGCATGTCGAGGCCTGCGGCCATCAGAAATGCCGGCCAATAAACGCAGTGGAAGCGGACGATTTCTTTGCCAATCATCTGCACATCCGCAGGCCAAAACTTCCTGAACGCTTCTTGCGCTCCCGCGTGTGAAGATCCGTACCCAATCGCCGTAATGTAGTTCGCCAGCGCGTCGAGCCAAACGTAAATCACATGCTTCGGATCGTCCGGTACGGGAATGCCCCACGTAAATGTCGAGCGGCTGATCGAAAGGTCGCGCAGCCCTGACTTTACGAACGAAATGACTTCATTCCGTCTCGCTTCTGGACGAATGAATTCCGGATTCGCATACAGCGCCAGCAGCTTCTCCTGAAAGGCTGAGAGCTTGAAGAAGTAATTTTCCTCATGCACCGTCTCGGTGATACGCCCACAGGTGGGGCACGGATCGCCAGGCTGTGCACCATCTACGTAGAGCTCATCAGACACGCAATATTGTCCAGTGTAAGTTCCTTTGTAGATGAAGCCATTATCACGAAGCTTGCGGAATAGTTCCTGCACTCGCTTTTTGTGACGCTCTTCGGTGGTGCGGATGAAATCGTCGTTCGAGATCCCCATCCGCTTCCACAGTTGGCGAAACTCCGCCGAAATTTCGTCGGCGTATTGCTGCGGAGTTTTTCCGGCGGCCTGCGCAGCCCGCTCAATTTTCTGCCCATGCTCGTCCGTCCCGGTCAAGAAAAATGTTTCTGCGCCCAGCAGTCGTTGCCGCCGCGCAATCGTGTCGCNNTAATGTAAAACTTCTTGCTCATGTCTGGATGAAAGTCGGGGTGGAGGAAGCTTACCCCGTGACCCTCTGTGTTTGCTGTGCTCGAGATTGTTCTTCCCTCGGCCGCTCACCGGAATGCAGATATGCCGAAGCCGCTTCTTGCATCACCGCCTTTAGCGGAACCTTGTGGAGCGCGGCAATTTTGCGGCAGTCCTCGTACTCCGGTGCGTAATTCGTAATCGCCCCGTTCATACTCGCAATCTTGACTCGCACTGCTCCCCACGTCGTCTGTACGGTCTCCCAACGTCGCGTGAGCGTCTGGCGAGACTCATCGCGCCGCCGTATTCCCAACGTGCTCGTCTCCGCAAACATGAGTTGCGTCAGCTTGTTCGCATCGCCTGGCTTGCACAAGACTGTAAGCAGGGTGCCGGGACGATTCTTTTTCATCTGTACTGGAACGCCGAAAGCATCCAGTGCTCCCTCTTCGAATAGCCGATCCATTACGTATCCGAAAACTTGCGGATTCAGATCGTCCAGATTCGCTTCCAACACGGCGACTGTATCGGACTCGTAATTCACGACGATGGTCGGTGTTGCCATTTCCCCAATCGTGAGCCGCGCCACATTTGGATGCCCCGAAAAATCTCTGGACCCTGCCCCATAACCAGACTTTTCGATCGTCATCCGCGGATATGAGCCAAAGCGGGAAGCGAGCGTCTTTACAATCGCTGCGCCCGTCGGTGTCACCAACTCAACCTGGACCTCGGAGGAATACACCGGCGCATTCTGCAATAATTCAACAGTCGCAGGCGCCGGAACCGGAATCGTGCCGTGCGCGCACTTCACCGTTCCTCCACCCACGTTCAGTGGAGAGCAAATGATCGCATCCACTGCAAGGGCCTCAGCGCCAACCGCCGCACAAATAATATCGACCATCGCATCCACTGCGCCCACCTCATGGAAATGCACCGCTTCGATCGAAGTATTGTGAATCTTCGCTTCCGCAGCACCCAAGGCCTCAAAAATGGCGATGCTGGTTTTCTTCGCGCCCGCAGAGATCGATGTACCGGAAATGATCCGGCGAATCTCCGTCAACCCTCGGCCGTGCTCATGTGGCGCGGGCGCTCCCGCCC
>PLUJ01000167.1 GCA_003165455.1 Acidobacteriaceae bacterium
CACCTCACTGATCTGTGCCACCCGCACTTTTGGTAAAAGATCCAGTAGCGCGAGCGTGCTCGCGCGGTCCCGCAATGTACCAAGCGCAAGCTCCGCAACGATAAACGGATGAATGAGAATCTGCCCTTGGTCGAGAAGCTTACGCAATTCTCTGTTTCCCGACCGAAAATGATCGATCCAAACAGACGTATCCGCGAGAATCAATCCGTTGCTTCCCTCCGCCGCGCGACGCCCTTCATTTTCGGCATCGTACCTCCCAACAACGCCAGCCTGCGGGAGCTTTCCCGCTCAATAAGGGCTTTCAGCGCCTCACGAACTAACATCGTTTTTTCCGCTACTCCCGTGAATTCCTGTGCAATTCGTACGAGGTCGTCATCGAGCGCAAGTGTTGTTCTCATAAAAGTGCCGTTCTCATAAAGAAGAAGCTCTCGGCACTAATTATAGCATCGTATGATGTCCAATTTCGTGCCTATCAAAATCTTGCGCAGGAGCTTGACTCGCGATTCTCGAGCTCCGAACCACAGTCCGGATCAACAATATGGAACCGACTTCCCCTCACCCACGTATCCTCTCTAGAAGGTGGAATCAANNGGAATCAAGTGCTCTCATAAAAAAACCGTGCCTACCCAGCTTTCCACTAACCATTTGCTTCCTGTCGCGTCCAATTCGATTGAACCGGAGATAATCCCATGAATCGTCCACGCCAGTTCCACCTTCGTTCAGGACTTATTCTCGCCACCTGCGCATTCTTGACTATCACTCTGGCAGCTCACGCTTCCGACCACCAGGGCGATGTAACCGAGGAATTCCACCAAACCTACGCTCTTAGCCCCAACGGCCGCGTGGAGCTCGACAACATCAACGGTGCAGTTCATATCTCCACCTGGGATCAGAATGAAGTCAAAGTCGACGCCGTAAAATATGCCGGCACCAAAGAACGGCTGGACGAAGCCCGCATCGACATCGACTCCCGCCCCGACCATCTCTCGATCCGCACCAAGTATCCCGACCACGATCACACCTTCAACTGGGGATCGCGCAACAATCCGGCTGGCGTCGAATACACCCTCACCGTCCCGCGCAACGCCCGCCTCGACGAGATCAAGCTGATCAACGGCTCACTGGACATCACCGGCGCCAAGGGCGACGTTCACGCCTCCTGCATCAATGGCCGCCTGGAAGCCAATAATCTTGCCGGCCAAGCCGAACTTTCTACCGTCAACGGCCATCTGGAGGCGAAGTTCGATCAACTCCCCGCTTCCTCGATTAAACTCGACTCCGTGAACGGCTCCATCGAGTTGACCATTCCCTCGGATTCCAAGGCGCAAATCAACGCCAGCACGGTCTCCGGAGGAATCGAGAATGACTTCGGTCTGCACGTAAACCATCACAACTTCGTCGGACACGATTTACGCGGAGAACTCGGCAGCGGCGGCCCACGCATCAAACTCGAAAACGTAAACGGCCGCATCGAAATCCGCCACGCCTCCGATGGCCGCGCTCTTAGCCCCGCAAAGGACTTAGGCAACCACGATAAAGACGACGATGACGACAGCGAAATCTGAGCGCCAGGCTTCCACCTCGCTCCTGATTTGATTTTGATTTCGATTTTGATTTTGGGTGGCGCAGCGGTTCACCGCTGCGATGGAGAGCACAAATATGAGACCGGCTTTAGCCGCTGGGGGATCCGCCCACTTTAATAAATCGTGTACCCCGGCCCCGGCGTGCGCAGATCCGGCTTCGACCCCATTAGCAACAACGCGCCCTCACGCTTGAACGCCCGCAGGTCTTCCAGACTATGAAATGACTTCGTCTTGTAATCATCTGGCGTCGGAGTGTCATCTGGAATCCTGCACGCCTCCACATTCTCGAACGCATGCTTCTTCAACAACTCAACATATTCCGCCTCAGAGCGCACATGCACCGGAACCTTCAACTTATCCACCCATTGCAACGAGTACACATTGTCTTTATATAGGTTGATCAGGGTGAATAACCTTCCCCGCGGCGCCATAACGCGAAAGAGCTCCATCAGCGCGCGATCCTGATCGGCATAGTAATAAAACGACTCCACCGACAAAACCTTGTCGAAAAAATTCTCCTCCCAAGGAATCTTCTCCGCCGACCCCCACACATAAAGTACATTCTCAAAATCTTTCGACGCCGCCCGCGCCTTACGCACCATTTCATCCGAAACATCCACTCCAACCACCTGCCCGAAACCATCCGGCCCCTCACCCACCAGCCGCGCCAGCAGCCGCGTCGCCCACCCCGAGCCGCAGCCCAGGTCAAGCACGCGCTCGCCCGGACGCAGATTCATACGGCGAATCGTCTTCGCTGTAATGTCCAGATGATGCTGCTCCATCTTCGGCCCTTCACCAGCCTCGGCCCAGCGGTTGAATTCCTGTTGTAGCTTCTCGTCGGGAGTCAATGATTTTTCGACCATCGCGCTATCTTCCACTCCTATAAAAATTAATGACGTCAATCGAGAATACCCGTCACAAATGCTGCGAACAAAGCCTTCGTGATACTTCGTGTCCTTGGTGGTTGCTTAGGTTTTTGGTCGGCGGATAGAAGAGCATTCACCACCAAGGGCACGAAGGTCCACGAAGNNCTTCGTGATACTTCGTGTCCTTTGTGGTTCCCCTGGTTTTCCTGTACCGCCCACGGGAAATCCCAGCCTTCAATCACGACTCTATGCTACAGTTTTCCTCTTCATGGCAACACGCCCTCAGAATCCTCCACCCGAGCCGGAACCCGGCTCCTTCTACTGCCCCAACTGCGCCAAAGAAGTAACCGAT
>PLUJ01000119.1 GCA_003165455.1 Acidobacteriaceae bacterium
CCACCTGAGCTACGCCGCCACGATTGGGTAAGACTCACGAGAGGGACGAGCCAATTCGTGAGTCCACTGAAACATGCCGAACAGAAGTAGCACGTTACATCCAGGCATTCATTCTAAGAGGTGCTCTAAAGAAGCGTCAAACGTACGGCACGACATCTGCTTCATTTGGCGACTTCGTTACTTGCCAGCTTCCTCAGGAAACTGGAAACTAGTCTCTCATGAAAACTGTCGCCGTGATTCCTGCCAGGCTCGCCTCCACCCGACTGCCGCGCAAGATGCTGCTTGAGATCGCCGGAAAACCGCTGGTCGGCTGGGTCTACGAGGCCGCTCGCTTATGTCGGGCCCTATCAGACGTAATAATTGCCACCGACTCGGAAGAAATTTTAAAAGTATGTGAAGCGCATGGCTGGAACGCTCAGATTACTTCGTCTTCTCATCGGAGCGGTACCGAACGCGTGCATGAAATCTCGATGCATGTTACGGCCGATGTTTATCTCAATGTGCAAGGCGACGAACCGCTGGTTCGAGCCGAGCAGATCGCGTCGCTGCTCGATGTGATGAAGAATTCTTCCGTCGGCGTAGGAACGCTGAAAACCTTATGTACGGACGAAGATAGTAACAATCCCAGCGCCGTGAAAGTGGTGACGGCCACAGATGGCCGCGCACTTTACTTTTCTCGCGCAAGTATTCCCTTCGATCGCGACGGAAACAAGCCGAAGTACTTCAAGCATCTGGGGCTTTATGCCTATCGCAAGCCAGAGCTCGAGTTTTTTGTAAACCACGCCGAATCTACGCTGGAAAAAATCGAACGACTTGAACAACTCAGGTTTCTGGAGAATGGAATTTCAATCTACGTGGGAGAGACTGCGTTCGACTCGGTCGGGGTCGACACAGAGGAAGATCTTCAACGGGTAGAACAAGTCTTGCGCCGTCGCTGACTCTCCGAATCGAGAACCTTGGCTATATCACGTGCGTTATATACTTGCGCTTTGCGCGCGGTCCCAAGCCTCTGCGGCCGCGACGCGACGGGAGATGGCAGGGTGAGAATGGAACAATACCTCGATCCACCTGGATGGCGTACGCTCCGACAGATTCTGCTGCGCCAGCTTATTCATGGAAGAAATGAATGGAGCCACGCTGGCGATCGACTCGAAAGCATAGCGATCGGCCTGGCGCTCGTTATAGCGCGAGTAGGCATTCAGTGCCGGCATCAGAAGAATCGACAGAACAGTGATGGTGATTGCCAGCAGCGGGAGATTGGCGAAGTCTGAAAGCTCTTCAAACATCTGACGGTCGACCGCGTAATGCAGTACAAAATTTGCGATCCAGAAGCCCAACAAGGTAATGCCCGCCTGAACCACAATGCTTTTTAGAATGTGCTTGTGCACGTGATGGCCGAGTTCGTGCGCCAACACCGCTTCGATTTCCTCGGGAGCATAATTATCGAGAAGAGTATCGGCCAAAATAATTCGCCGCGTGCTGCCCAGACCGGTAAGAGCGGCATTCGCTTTCTTGCTTTTCTCAGAAAGCTTCCAACGATAGATCCCGCGAACTCGCGTTCCCGCCCGCTCGCCGAGTTGCACCAGCCGTCGTCGCAAATCTTCGTTATCCAGCGGCTCGAATTTGTAAAAGATTGGAAAAAGCACTACCGGAGCAAGCTGCGCGAGCAAAATAAATAGCCCCATGAAGATTGCCCACGTAATAATCCACCAATGCTGCGGCGATTCCCGGATCATGAAATAAAGCAACTCCACAATCACCGCAGCCATCACCAGGCCCACCAGAAAGCCCTTGGCTTCATCCCACAACCACGAACGAACACTTTGGTTGGAAAGTTGAAACTTGCGCTCCAGCCGAAAACCGTAGTAATCGAGGCCAAAACCAAGCGCCTTCCCGAGCAGCAGCAGGAAAAACAAATAAATGAAAAGCGACAGGGTGTAGTTCTGGAATCCGCGCCGCAAAGCGAGATCCCGCAACCAACCCGACCAACCAGTAACCATGAGGGCAACCAGGAATGCGCCGCCAATCACGAAATCGGCCACACTGAGGCGGCGCTGGAGCCGGTTATAGCGGCGCGCCTCCGGCGAGTCTTTTGCAGCTGGGGAAGGACTTTCTGCGAAGCTCATTCAGTTACAAGTATCGCATCCGTCGGCGGGCATGTGGAGTTAATATGCGGCGCCGGTTGTGGCTAGACGCCATTTTGCACAAAGCTTTCCGCGCTCGACAGGATTTCGCTTACCAATGCCGGCGATGCGGCTTCCGAGTAGACCCGCAAGAGCGGCTCCGTTCCTGAAGCGCGGAATAATATCCAGGCTTCCGCTCCGTTTTCGTTTGTCGGTGCATCGAGAAAGAATTTTATGCCATCCAGATTTTCTTTCCTCACCACGCGATAGCGCCCCATCGTTTGCGTGTCGTCCGCTTGTGCGCGCCGTATCGCGTTCTGTTTAATGTCTTCCGCAATATGCAGATCGCGCCTGCCGTAATAATGCGGTCCAAACTCACGCTGCAGATTTGCGACCAGTTCGCCCAGAGGCTTTCCCTCTTCTGCCATGACATTGGCCAGCAGCAAGCAATTTAATAAGCCGTCGCGTTCTGGAAGAAAGCGAGAGTAGCCAATCCCTCCGGACTCTTCTCCCCCGATCAGGATGTCGTGCTCCATCATCAAATCGGCGGTGTATTTAAACCCAATCGGCGTTTCGTAAAGCTTTCGTCCGTGCCTGGCGGCGATGCGATCTAGCATACGGGTGGTGTTGAACGCTCTCACCACATCTCCCGGCCATTTCTTGCGCTCCAGAAGCCAATTTAAAAGCACACAGAAAATCTTATGCGAATCCACGAAGCTGCCATCTTCCGCGACCGCGCCAATTCGGTCGGCATCGCCATCGGTCGCGAGTCCCGCGTCACAATTCTCGTTCATGACCGTTTGCTGCAACAGGGCAATGTGCGGTTCGATCGGTTCGGGATTGATGCCGGGGAAAAGCGGATTCAGTTCCTGACGAATCGCGATATGCTGAACCCCGCATTCGTGGAAAATTCCAGCCAGAATTCCTCGGCCGGATCCGTACATGGAGTCGATCGCGAGTTTGAACTTGGCTTTGCCAATCAATTCGAGATCCGCGAAACGGCTGATTGCGCCAACGTAAGGAGTCTTTAAATCGATCTCCTCGGCTCCCGCCTTCGTCCCTTGGGGCATAGCGTTGGCCCGCATCTCCTCTTCAATCTTTTTCATGATGGCAGGTGTTGCCGACCCGCCGAACTTTCCCTTGAACTTCACGCCATTCCAGTTCCACGGATTGTGGCTCGATGTAATCATTACTCCGCCCGCCGCATTATTGTTTTTCACCGCGTAAGAAATCGCCGGTGTGGGAGTGTAATCGTTTGCCAACTTCACCGAAATTCCAGCGGCTGCGATGACTTCCGCAGCGACATTTGCCGCGCTCTGTGAGGCAAACCGCGTGTCGTACCCAACGAAAACTCCGCGCGATGCGTCTTCGTATTTCAGCACGTAGGAAGCGATTGCACCGGCTACTCTGCGTACATTGTCGAAGGTGAAATCGTCGGCGATGATGCCGCGCCAACCGTCTGTTCCGAACTTTATCTCTTGTGGCATTTGTTCTTGAGGCTTCAATATTAGGTTTTGTTGGCTCGACGTGGCGATTCCGTCTTAGACCAGCTTATGCATCTTCTTGCCGTCCAGATGCTTCACCACTTTACCCACATCCTGCGCCTGCTGTCGCGTGGTGATTAGCAAAGCGTCCGGCGTATCGACTACGACCAAATCGTGAACGCCCACTGCAGCCACGAACTTCCCAGGGGAGTGAATATAATTTCCGCTGGAGTTGAGGATAAAGAAGGCTTCACTCTGAATAATGTTGCCCTCGCCAGGACTGGTCTTGCTCTTGGCGGTGTGATGCTCGTGCAGCGCAGTCCAGGAGCCGAGATCGTTCCAGCCAAAATCCGCTGGCAAACAGAAAATCTTCCCGGCCTGTTCCCCCTTGGCCGAACGCGGTTCCAGCACCGCATAATCGATGCTGATATTTTCGCATTTCGGATAAAGTTTGCGGAATGTCGCATTGAACTTGGCCGTGCCATGAGTCGCGGCGATTTGCTCGAGCAGGGACGCGGTGCGGGGAAGATGCTCACGCAACGCGCTCACCAGAGTACGCGCACTCCAAAGGAACATACCGCTATTCCAATAAAAAGTTCCAGCAGCTACGAATTCCGCCGCCATCTGCGGATTGGGTTTCTCCGTAAAACGCCGAACCCGCAACGCGTGGCCGCCGGAGGCATGGCCCACCTCGATATAACCGTAGCCGGTTTCCGGCCGATTGGGACGAACCCCGAGAACAACAATGTTCTCGCCTGCTCCCGCAATTTCTACGCCGCGCTTTAGCGTTTCCCGGTATTTCTTCGCGTCGCCGATTATGTGGTCGGATGGGAACATGCCGATCACCGCATCGGGATGCTCGCCCAACAGAAGAAATGCCGCCAGTCCAATCGCAGGAGCAGTGTTCCGGCCTACCGGTTCGGCAATCGTTTGCTGCCTGGGCAATTTCGGAAGTTGCCGCAAGATTGCCGGCCGAAGATCGTCATTGGTGATGATCCAGAATTGTCTCGCCGGAGCCAGCGGAAGCAGTCGCGCCACCGTCTGCTGAATCATGGTCTGCTTGCCATCGAGAGCGAGCAGCTGCTTGGCCCGTTTTTTTCGGCTCAACGGCCAGAAACGGGTGCCCCGGCCACCGGCGAGTACGACAGGATAGAACTTTGAATTCTTAGCCACGTTCTTGAGAATACAACCCGAAATCGTTCTTGGAAGATCGCGCTTACGTTACGACGGATTACATTCGTACTTGAGGCGAAGGCAATACCCCTCCCGGAACTCTCGACCTCGAGAATTCCAGTGTCCATTGCGGGCGTACGGTAAAAGATTCAACCGAGGCGGGAATCACCACGGCGTCCCCCTTGGTCAGAGTGACCGGCTCGGCCCCCGGACTTTCAACCGCGCCACATCCTTCCACCGCAACCAATATTTGCGCGGAACATTTTCCCGACTCGTCCCGCGTGCTCAACTCCTGCGGATCTTTCATCTCGAACATATCCACGACGAAGTAAGGCGCCGCAACTAAAGAAGCATGCCGGTTCCGGCTTCCTTGAAGCTGTGTGGGCGCTGCACGCAACACCTTTCCAGACGCCGCGTTCGACCTGACGGCGGCCAGGCCTTCTTTCAAATGCAATTGTCGAGGCCGTCCGTAATCGTAGAGACGGTATGTTGTGTCCGATTGCTGCTGGGTCTCGACAATCACCGATCCCGGCCCGAGCGTATGTACCGTGCCGCCGGAAACATAGATCATGTCGCCGGTGTAAACGTTGAGCCAGTTCAATAATTCCTCGGCGCGCTTTTCCTGTATCGCCCTTTCCAACTCTGCGACTGTCGAACCAGCTTTCAGGCCCAGCCCGATCTGCGCCCCAGGCTTGGCGTGCGCCACATACCAGCACTCTGTTTTACCCCAGGGCTGCTGCACGCGAAGCGCTTGCTCATCGTCCGGATGAACTTGTACGGAAAGCTTTTCATGCGGAAAGAGAAACTTGAGTAAGAGTGGGAATCGATGCGGGTCCCGTGCCGCCTCACCAACAAGTGCCCGTCCATGCGTCTCGCTGACTTGTCCCAGTGTTTGTCCGGCAAGCGGTCCATTCGCAATCTTGCAATCGTCTCCGGTAAGCCAAGCTTCGCCAATCTTCTCTTCAAATTGTCGGTTTGGATAAATCGGGGACAAATCGTGCGTGCCCCAGGGGCGCGGATCAAAACGAGGAAGCATTAACAGTGGATACAGATTGCTCATGAATTTTGAAGCGGAGGTTCTGCAAACTAGCTGGCCGCAAGCACCGGTTATCAAATCGTAAATCTAGCTGGGATTCGAAACAGTTTTTAGATCTTCTATCGATAGTGTTCAAGGTGATACAGCGCTACAAATGCGAGGATCAGAGTCGCCATCGGAAATGCCAAGAGTTTCGCGCTACGCCGAGGGTGTTTCCAGTCCGCCGTAGCCAGAAAAGTGATCACCGTGGGGAACAACGCCAAAATAGAAAGTTGAAAGATGTGTGCCGCCGTGCCTTCGTCCGGCTGGGGCGGCTGCGCGTACCCACTCAATACGCAAATCAATGCGATAACAGACAAGACAATTATGATTCTGCCGCTTGCTCGGTTGATTTGCTGCGTCTGCATGACCACCCCCTTCTTGCCGTCTCTGAGATGATTGCGGGCTTCGAATTACAGCGCGGCAAAAAATTTCCGCATGCGATCGAGTCCGCGATTCAAATCGGCCTTCGATGTCGCATACGAGACACGAATGTGATCACTCGTGCCGAATCCTTCGCCAGGAACGGTTGCGACATGCGCTTCCCGGAGCAATCTNNCCCCGCCACATCGGACGCGGATTTCACATTGCCGCGGCCCAAAAATACGGAAATGTTGGGGTACGCATAAAACGCGCCCTCCGGCAGAGTGCAGGTAATGCCCGGAATCGAGCGCAGGCCCTCAACCACGTGATCGCGCAGTTCAATGTATTCGCGCCGCATTTGTTCAACACACTGTTGCGGCCCCTTAAGCGCCGCTACTGCCGCCTTTTGAACAATCGAAGTTGGATTTGAAGTGGACTGGCTCTGCAACTTCG
>PLUJ01000105.1:0-225 GCA_003165455.1 Acidobacteriaceae bacterium
GAATCAGTTGGCGGGTATCCAATTTCCACAAGGGAAATACTGGATCAATCCCGATTCCGCGCATGCGTTCTTCGCGGTACTGCCGCACGTCTTCCAGGAACAGATCGCCAAAGGCGACCGCTTGAACTCCTGCGGCAATCGCATCCCTACAAACGGCGCTCATTGCAGTCTCATACTCCTGATTGGAGCAGGGCCAGGGCAATGGGACTTTCCACAGTGGAAGTG
>PLUJ01000105.1:306-9839 GCA_003165455.1 Acidobacteriaceae bacterium
TGTCTTTGCCGCTGCTCCAGGACACGAGAGCTTTTTTTCTCAAGCCGTCCTCTGTATGGGATTCATGGTCTTTTCAATGGTTTTGCAACATCAAACGTTTTTTCACAATCTTTTTCGCCAAATCACGGAAGTAGCACTCAGCAAACCGCGCAAGCGCGTTCCCACCCCNNACCACCAGACTTTTTTCATTCCTGGCATCAGGTCGGAGTCCACGTATTTCAGGCGAACCATCTCTTCCAGGCCAAAGCGTCCGTGAGCGCGCCCAATGCCGCTGGACTTTACGCCGCCGTGCGGTGCTTCGCTGATGCCGAAACATGAGACTACATCGTTGACCATTACCGTGCCGGCATGGATGCGCCGCGCCAGCCGCTCACCCCGCTCTGAATTGCGCGTCCAGATACTCGCGGCTAAGCCGAATTCGGAATCGTTGGCGAGCCGCACGGCTTCATCCTCCGTGTCGAAGGCAGCGATCGGCAATACCGGGCCGAACGTCTCTTCGCGCATGATGCGCATTTCATGCGTAACATCGGCGATCACCGTTGGCTTGTAGAAGTTTGTGCCGAGCTCGGGCAATCGGGAACCTCCGGCCAAAACCCGCGCTCCGCAGGCGATGGCATCCGCCACGTGCGATTCCACAACCTGCAACTGGCGCTGGTGAATCATCGGCCCCACATCGGTTTCCGGATTCATTCCGTTGGCTACACGAAGCCGTTTCGTCTTCTGCAAGCACGCGGCTACGAACGATTCATACAAGCTGCGGTGAACATAGCAGCGCTCCACCGACAAACAAGTCTGTCCCGCGTTGACAAACGCTCCCCATACGGCGGCGCTCGAAGCAACGTCTACATCGGCGTCGTCCAGCACCAACATGGGATCTTTACCGCCAAGTTCCAACACGACCGGCAGCAATTTCTCGGCGGCCGCGGCCGCAATGCGTTTGCCGGTGGCGACGCTACCCGTGAAAACAAGTTTGTCGATTGAAGAGTGAATCAGCGCCTGCCCAGTTGCGCCATCGCCAACAAGTACCTGGAAGATTTCCGAAGGCACTCCAGCCTGGTGCAGTAAAGAGTGCAGCTCGAGCGCCACGAGAGAAGAAAACTCGGAGGGCTTTAGCACGACTGCATTTCCGGCTACCAGCGCGGAAAGCGATTCGGTTGCGGGAATCGAAAAAGGATAATTCCAGGGCGAAATAATGCCCACCACGCCATAAGGCTCGCGCACCAACCGTCCGCGCTTGAGCTTGGCCGCGACGTTTCCGTGCGGCAGCGGTTCGTCACACAGCAAGCGGAATGCGTTGTCGATCAGGAATCGCGCCGCATCCAGCACCACCAGCACTTCGGTTGTGAACGCTTCGGCTACCGGTTTTCCGGCTTCCCGCGTGATGGCCTTCGCAATGTCCGATTTTCTTTCATGCAATCTGTGCTGAAAATCGCGCAGCACTGCAATCCGTTTTCGCACGCCCAAATCGTTCCAGGCACTCTGTGCAGCCCGTGCTCGTGACACAGCCGCAAGAACGTCGATCTCTCCGGCACATTCCAGTTCGCGCAGTACTTCGCCGGTTGCCGGGTTCACCGATGAAATTTTCCGAACTGCGAGTGGCGCATGCGTGGCCATACTTTAAGATTCCGTAAGCAGAAGCCTTATTTCTTTCAATATTCCACATTCACCAGGTAAAGGCCGCTGGCTGGCGCCGTCGCTCCGGCGGCCGAGCGGCTACGGGCATGGATGATGCGAGCAAAATCCTGCGGGTGCAACGTGCCCTTGCCCACTAAAAGAAAAGTGCCAACCAGATTTCTGACCATGTGATGAAGAAATCCCGATCCTTCCACGGTATACACCAACTCATCTGCTTGCCGCTCCCACTGCGAAGAAAAAATTCTACGAACATTTGAAACCGTCGCGCCATCCGATTCCCGCTCGGGATCCACTGCGGCAAACGATGTGAAGTCATGCTCCCCTTCCACGGACGGCGCGGAGAGAATCATGGCCTGCTCATCCAAGGGAAACGGATAGTGCCAAACGTACCGCGCCAAAAAAGGCGGGCAAATTGCCGCGCGACAAATGCGGTAACGATAAGTTTTTCCGCGAGCGGAATGGCGCGCATGGAAATCGGGCGCAGCCTCTTGCACGGAGAGCACTCGGATCGAAGCCGGCAGAATATCGTTCAATGCCTTCACAAAATTCTCGCTGGGGACTGAAGACTCCGTGACAAATGTCACAATCTGGGCGAGGGCATGCACCCCGGCGTCGGTTCGGCCCGAGCCCTGGGGCAATACCTTTTCACCGGTGATTCGTCCAATGCATGAGGCCAGGGTGCCTTGGATGGTGGGCAGATTCGGCTGCACCTGCCAGCCGGCGAACTCCGAGCCATCATAGGAGAGGGTTAGTTTCAGGTTGCGCATGCGATCTTTCGAGTCTCCCAGCCGCGAAGTTTCATCCAAGGTAGTTCACTGTGAAATTTGCTGGCGCGACGGTTTGCCGGACCGGTATCCGCTCAAAAGTTATTTTCCATTATGACGAGCAATGTATCAGTTTCGAATATCCCGTCGCGGCGAAACAAGCGTGCTGCATCGGATATACTGTTGCGTCTAGTCAACTTCTTATCGGATGCCAAGGACCTTTGTTTCTTTCCCCATTGCTGCAATCTGTCACAGAAAATCAGAGGTTATTGTTTAGGATCATTTTTGGGGATTATTTTTCAGGAACCCAGACCTCGCCGTTTACGTATCAACTTTGGAGTCGANNTGGTCCGCGTGCAGCTCTGAAGCATCGGCAGTTGCCAGCATTAGGATTTATTGACGCAAGTGCGTAACAAAATAGTGTACGAACACCGTTCTGACGGGCGGAGTTCTTTGTGAACGGAGACGAGTAGATGCCATTCGCACGCGTAACCATGCATATTCGGCGCACTACCGCTGCAATATTATTCGCAACGTTGATTGTGATGGGAACTCTGGCTGGACTAACGCGCAGAGCTTTGGGGCAGGAAGCTCCCGCTGCGCCCACGCCGCAGAATTCGCCGGAGACACGCCCCGTGCCGATTCTGAATTATTCGAAAGCGGTGTCGCACTTTCCCGACCCGATTGGACCGTACAAATCCAGGCATGTGGCGGAGCCAGATCTCGGAAACACTTCGCTCATCGACCGGCTCATGCGTGATGGGAGACTCTATCTGTCGCTGAACGATGCGATTGCGTTGGCGCTTGAGAACAATCTGGATATCGCCATCGCACGGTACACCCTGAACATCGCCGACACTGACTTGCTGCGCGCGAAAGCCGGAGCGCCAATCTTAGGAACCCCGCTGGGAACCGTTCTTAACACGCCTGGAGGGGGAGTGGGAGGCATCGGGGCAAACTCGGGTGCATCCACGGGAGGCACCAGTATCGGAGCGGGCGGAATCGGCGCCGGCACCAACGGGTTGGTCAGTTCCACGCTCGGCCTTGGACCGCTGATTAACAGCTTCGATCCTGTCATTACTGGAACCCTGCAGGAAGATCATTACAAGCAACTGGCTACCAGCATTTTCCAAGGCGTCGATCCGGGCACCGAACTGGCTCAGAACACGGGTACGGTCAACGTTGCCTACAATCAGGCTTTTCAATGGGGCACCAATCTTTCCGTCGGTTTCAACAATAGCCGCGCCACCAGCAACAGCTTCCTTAGCAGCTTGAGTCCGCAGCTGAACTCCAACTTCAGGGCCACCTTGACCCAGCCGATACTGCAAGGTTTTGGACTGGCGGCGAACACCCGATTCATTCGCATCGCCAGGAACAATCGCGAACTTTCTGACGTGGGGTTCCGCTTGCAAATCATCGAAAGCGTGGATCAGATCGAAAACATCTATTGGGATCTGGTCTACGCTTACGAAAACGCGCGGGTACAGAACGAATCGATCGCGTTTGCGCAAAAGACACTTTCCGACACCAAGAAACAAGTGGAAATCGGCAGCCTGGCACCCATCGAAACCGTACGCGCACAAAGTACCGTCGCTCAGGATCAACAACTGGTCACCGCGGCGCAGACCAATCTGCAGTTGGAACAGCTGCTGATGAAGAACGCACTCACGCGCACCCTGAAAGACCCCATTCTGGCTAACGCGGAAGTGATTCCCACTTCTACGATGGATGTGCCCGCGCAAGAGCCGGTGGTACCCACGGAAGACCTGATCAACGATGCGTTACGCCATCGCGCGGAACTGGTTGAATCTCGCATCGACTTAAATAGCCGGGAACTGAGCAACAAAGCGGTGCGGAGTGCGCTTTTGCCCACGGTCAATCTCTTCGCCTACTATGGCGGTGCAGGTCTTGGCGGAGTTCAGAACCCCGCCAACCTGTGCTCGAACTTGCCAGCAGATTTGCAAGCCTTTGGTTGCGCCGGACCCGATCAGGCCGCGGGACAACTTCCGGTCAACGGTACCACCAGCTTGAATGGAACTTTTAATCAGCTGGTCAATTCGACCTCGCCCGACAAAGGGGCCGGCCTCTCACTTAATATTCCATTGCGGAATCGCGCCGCACAAGCGGTTCAAATTCGCTCGGAGCTGGAATACCGGCAGGCTCAGGTGCGCCTGCAGCAAATCGAGAACCAGGTGGGCATCGAGATTCGCAACGCGCAGTACACCGTGCAGCAGAATCGCTCGAGCGTCGATGCCGCGAGAGCCGCGTTGGATCTGGCTCGCGAGTCTCTCGACGCCGAACAAAAGAAATATCAGTTCGGCACGTCCACCACTACTCTGGTTTTGCAGTATCAAAGCGGCTTGGCCACAGCCCAATCGACTTTGGTGAATGCTCTGGTCGCTTATGAGAAGTCACGAGTCGAACTGGACCGCGCGACAGGGCTGCTGCTCGATCACGACGGCATCAGCATTGACGATGCCGCGAGGGGACAGGTTACGCGGATGCCCAACGTACCCTACATCGCTCCGCGTAAAGATTTGCCGTCGGTGGCCCAGCCCGCACCGCAGGCATCGGTTCCACAACAACCGCAGTAGCAACTCGTTGAATTTAACCAGGTGCGGCCGCAAACCGCGCCTCTTACTTTGTCTATCCTAGTGGCGGATTTGGGTGTTGGATAATCGAAGACTCAACAGTGACGGATTTTAGGAGAAATCAAATGAACCTGCAGAAATTTGCTTTGGCTTTAACCCTCATCTTGGGTGCCGGAACAGCCTTCGCAGTCCCACAGGACACACCAACTGCAAAACAAGATATGAAGAACGCAGGTCAGGATACGAAGAGCGCCGCGAAGGATACCGGAAGCGCAACCAAGAAGACTGCGAACAAAGCGGGACACGATACGAAGAAAGCCACCAATAAGAGTGCGCAGAAGACCAAGCAGGGCGCGCAAAAAGTTCAGGACAAAACGCAGCCCCAGTAACTGCAAACTCCCATCAGTCGCGATTGCAAGCGCATCCAGTCACCGGGATACGTCGAAGCTAGTTTCTGTTAATGCTCCGACGTTGTATTCTTCCTCCCGTGACTCTATCCGTTGTGGTTATTACCGATAACGAGGAAGCCAACCTTGGCCGCACGCTGGAGAGCGTGCAGCCTTTGGTCAGCGATGGCAAGGGAGAGATCATTGTCGTCGATTCGGGCTCGACCGATCGCACGGTGGAGATTGCAAAATCTTACGGCGCAAAGGTGTTCGTCGAGCCATGGAGAGGGTTCGCAGCTCAGAAAAACTCGGCCATCGACAAGGCGACGGGAGATTGGGTTCTGAGTTTGGACGCGGATGAGAGCCTGAACGGTTCTGCAGTCTTAGCGATACAGCGAATGCTTGGCGCGGAAGCCGAAGTCTACGAAAACGTGGCTGGCTGCTGGATTGCGCGGAAGAACTATTTCCTGGGTCGCTGGATAAAGCACGGCGGTTTCTATCCCGATAAGAAGCTTCGACTGTTTCACCGAGGACGAGGGCGCTTTGAGGACCGCGCAGTCCATGAAACGGTTACGGTGGACGGACGAACTGAGCGAAACTTTGGACTGGACGTTGTCGGTGGCAGTGAGATTGCTCTGGAGCACCATTCCTATCCGACGCTCTCCGACTATATCGAGCATATGAACCGCTACTCGTCTCTGGGCGCGGAGATGGTGGTGGCGAAAGGCAATGGCAAGGTGCGGTTCAGCGTCCTCCACATCGTCCTGCGGCCGCTGGCGACGTTCGTTTATAACTACTTTTTCCGACGCGGATTTCTCGATGGACGGGAAGGACTGTTGCTACATCTCTACCACTCCGTCTACGTGTCGTGGAAGTATGCAAAAGCGTGGGAACTCTCGCGCGAGCACTCGGGCATTGCCGGAACTGATTAGCGGAACTCACTGGCGCAAGAATTCCCATCTGCTTTAAATTACAGCTGGTGCAAATCCGGGTTGGGCTGACCAATCGGTGGTTTGACTTGTGGCCTCCGACCTTGCTCGCAAGCGGCATCTTCCCTATCATCACAACAGAACACTGGGGTTTGTATGGAAAAGAAGCAGTCCAAACCGCAAGTTGTGGAAAGTCCAGTCGCCGACGTTTTTGAAAAGCGCCATCCTTCCGCAGCCGAAAAAGAATGGGCCGGGAAAATCCTTGCGCCGACCATCGAAAAGGCTCCGGAACGGCCGATTGGCGCACCCACGGGTGTAAATGTCGACGAGAACGGGCATGCTCGTTTCACGACTATTTCCGGCTTGCCGATCCGCCGGTTGTACACGAAGGGCGATTTGCCGGAAGACTGGAGCGAAGAGAAGTATCTCGGCTATCCCGGCCAATCGCCCTACACGCGCGGCATTCATGCCACGGGGTATCGCGGCAAGCTGTTCACGATGCGTCAGTTTTCAGGCTTCGCCTCGCCGGAAGAAACCAACCAGCGTTACAAATATTTGCTCGAGCATGGTGGTGGTGGACTATCCGTAGCTTTCGATCTCCCCACGCTGATGGGTTATGACTCCGATCATGCGGCAAGCGAAGGCGAAGTGGGCAAGTGCGGCGTCGCGATTGATTCGCTCGAGGACATGGAGATACTGTTTGGCGGCATCGATCTGGAAAAGACCACCGTATCGATGACCATCAATTCGCCGGCATCGGTGCTATGGGCAATGTATCTGGTGGTCGCTGAAAAACAGGGCGCGGACTGGAAAAAGATTTCTGGCACCATTCAGAACGACATTCTCAAGGAATACATTGCGCAAAAGGAATATATCTATCCCCCGGCGCCGTCGATGCGACTGGTAATCGACACGTTCGAATTCGGATCGAAATTCACGCCACGGTTCAACACCATTTCGATCAGTGGATATCACATTCGCGAGGCCGGATCGACTGCGATGCAGGAACTCGCGTTCACCCTATACGACGGTGTGGAGTACGTGGAATGGGCAAAGCGACGCGGGCTCGATGTGGACGATTTCGGCCCGCGGCTTAGTTTCTTCTTCAACGCTCACAACGATTTTTTTGAAGAAATCGCCAAGTACCGCGCGGCCCGAAAGATCTGGGCTCAGGTGATGAGAGAGCGCTTCGGTGCGAAGAACCAGCGGACGTGGCTCATGCGATTCCACACTCAAACCGCGGGCGTTTCCCTGCCCGCGCAGCAACCGATGAACAACATCGCTCGGGTGGCGCTCCAGGCTCTGGCGGCGGTGCTGGGAGGAACTCAGTCGCTGCATTGCGATTCGTACGACGAAGCGCTTGCGTTGCCCACCGAGGAAGCTGCGCGAATTGCGTTACGAACGCAACAGATCATCGCTTATGAGTCGGGCGTCACACAAACCGTCGACCCGCTGGGTGGTTCGTACTTCCTAGAGGCTTTGACGCTCGAAATGGAGAAGGGCGCCTTTGACTACTTCGGCAAATTGGACGCGATGGGCGGGATGGTAAAGGCAATCGAGCGCGGCTATCCGCAAAAGGAAATCGCTGAGGCGTCTTATCAGTATCAGCGCGCCGCCGAAGCCAAGGAAAAAGTGATTGTTGGAGTAAATGAATTTGTCGTGGAGGAAGAATCACCGCATATTCTCTACATCGACGAAAGCGTTGCGCGGCAACAATCCGCCAAGCTCAAGGCGCTGCGGGCGAGACGGTCCAACGAGAATGTGCTTCGTTCTCTTGAGGCACTGAAGAAGGCGGCGGCCCAAGAACCGACGGCGGGCGCAAACGGACGCATCTCTCCGGCTAACACGATGCCTTACATCGTAGATGCAGTGCGGGCTTATGCAACCGTAGGAGAGATTTCGGAGGCCTTGCGAGAGGTGTATGGAACGTATACGGAAGTCAGCATCACATGAGGAATCGAAACGGCGCCCATTCTAGTTCGCATTGCTGCAAGAAAGCCGGGAACGATATTCGGTCCCGAACTCCGTTGTCTGTCATTGAACAGGCGCTTTTTTGCGCAAAATGAGCCTGATATACTATTTCCTATGTCGCAGCAGAAGAGCGCCGGCACCGGTCAATCCATGCAGGCACCTAAGAAACTGCAAGGAAAAGAATTGCGCCGCGTCATGGAAGAGTTTCGTGATACCAAAGACGAGGGCCGCGCAGAAGAGCTAAAGAACATCATCAGCGATTCCATCTGCGGCGCTTAAATGCCGTTTGGCAAACTTAATCTCAGACCCTCCAAAGGCAAATTTGAAAAACTACTGGATCGGGTTCGCACACGGGAAATCACCGTGGACGACCTTATGGCGTTCAATGACTGGGCCCGAGTGGCAAGACAATATCCGAACGGAGATTGGTGTAAAGACTTCGGCACGTTCAAGGCCGTTAGAAAAGCTCTGGAGTTAGACAGCTTTCTCAATAAAGAGCAGCCGTGCTGGGGCGAGAAGCTCAGCGATTGACAGTAGAAAAAACCGGGACCGATATTTCGGTCCCGGCATTGAGTTGGCTGGTTAGCCCGGATAAAACTTGAGGCGTTTACGCGGAGTGACCCTGTGCGAAGCCGAAGGGGCAAGCCGCGTGCCGAAATCCTGAGGCTGCGTTTTATGCAGCCGAAGGATCTCTTGCTCTTTCCTACGCCGTTCTTCGCGGCCTGATGGTCAGATCGCGCACCTGGGTCAGGATGCTGGNNGACATCTGCATCCCGTTCAGTTGCGAAACGAACGGCAGAATTTCCGCGATGAACGGATCTTTCACCAGTTCGCCGATTTCGTCCTGACGGCTCTTCTCGCCGCCGCTGAGGAGTTCCGGCACGCTTACCTCCAGCGCCCGCGCCAGCCGCTCCAAGGATGACAGCGTGGGCGTGGCTTTTTCGTTTTCGATTTTGGAAACGTAGGTCCGCGGCACGGACATGCGTCCCGCCAGTTGGCGCTGGCTCAATCCGCTTCGCAGGCGCAGCGAACGGATCGATGTGGCCAGGTTAAGATGACCGCGGCCCATTCCAGGCATCGGCATCATCACCGGCGGCACCATCACCACCGGCTCAGGTTCAGGTTCCTCATCGAGCGACGAGTGGCAGCGTCGGCAATTGTTGTTGACGGTACGGAACTGAACCAACAGGCAGTGATCGCAACGGACGACTTCCCGTGAGTCTACCGGGGCAAGGGTCGTGGCCATCGGGTTGTGGG
>PLUJ01000315.1:0-3603 GCA_003165455.1 Acidobacteriaceae bacterium
TTCCTGGATCTTTCGCACTGGGCCCGCGCGGTGATGCAGGACGTTGATTTTTACGACGTCGGCGGGCAAACCGTGTTCCCGATCTACGGCGCGAGCGGCGGAATTTTCGCGGCGTACATCTTTTACTTCGTCACAGGATTTCAGGTGTGGAACGAATCGCCACGCAGCGGCGCGTACATCAGTAACCTGGCAATNNGCTGGTGAGGTAGGTCTCAAGGCACAAAACAAAGGGGCGGTTCGTTCGTGACGAGCAACCGCCCCGAACTTTTTTTAGTTAAACATTGCTGTGAGGAGGAGGCGGGCCACCATACGTTGTTATCGTGACACTGGGAGCGCCTGCCAACGCGGTCTGCAACGAGTATGCCGTGCTGCCGCTGCTAGCCGTCAAGAATGGGGTCAGCGCCGCTACCGCGGAATGCGGGCCATTGTAAACGGACAACAAACCGTCGGTCATTTCATATTTATACTGGTGGGCCGGATTGCTATTGGAAATAACACGACCGAGAACGCGATGCTCCGACTCGATACCTAGAATGGAACCCGCGACTTCAGCGTAATACTCCAGTTCAGGCGAAGTGTACTGTCCACCCTGCGGGTTTGTTTGGAAGGCGAGACCGGACTTTGTGTCGGCAGCCATCGCGGAAAATTCCAAGATCGCGTTTAGATACGCGCCGATAAATGCCTTTTCCAGCGCGTCCAGTAAGTTCGTGAAAGGTTGAAGTGTATCGAANNATAAAACGTTTGAACCGGATCGCCAGAAGGACTGGTGCCTCCGATTAGGCTACGCAACAAGTCAGCATGCGCGATTTCTTCACTTAATGCAGCGCGGAGATAATCCACGTTTCCCAGGTTCCCGTTGGGGGCTATGTGAGTGGCCGTACCACCGGTGCCGGCTAGATTTGGGTCCATGATTACGGGACCAATCAAACCATTATAATAAAACGTGGTAGCGAGATCTTCGGCGATAAGGGCTGCTGTGAAAATTTCCTGCGCAGTGTCACCGCTTAGATTGTCTAGTTTGCTGGAATCTTGGGTTTCGCGTTCGCCTGCTCGTAATGGAGATTGAGCAAGCAGCGTGACGGCAGCCGCGCCCAAGCCCAAAAATCCGGCTTTGCTAACGAAGGCGCGACGTTTCATCTTTTCAGGCTCAATTCGTTCGACACTTTCTTTTATTTTTTTCATTCGACGCCCCCTTTTGAGGTCCTCTGCGTGCAGATTTCGGTCTAGTGATCGACTAGTAGTCGATCCAACCGGTTGCGCCTTGTGTACGCAAGGGAACGGCGTTTGGATGTTGAATTCGAGAAGCAAAAAGCGAGGAGGAAGGCGATCCACTTATTAACCTCAGTGCAACCTATGCGTAATATGGGAGAAAGCTCATCTGTTAGGATGGCCGGCAACGATTCCCTTCGCCAGCACGGCCGGCGAAGGGGGAGGGTACACAATGCTGCCGCCAAAACTGATTCTTGCTCCAATCGATTTCAGTGATCCATCGCGTGCTGCGCTAGACGTGGCCGCGAATATGGCTTCGCGCCTCGGCGCGGAGGTTTTGCTGGTTCACGTAATGCCGGCTATTTCAGATCTGCCGAAGAGCGTGTCCATCTTCAAGGAAGGGCAGTACGACCAAAGCCTGAACGAGAAAGCGGAGCAGCAGTTAAAAGAACTCGCCACCACGCTGGCGCAAAAGAATGTTGAGGCGCGGACGCAGTTGGGTGAAGCGAATGACGTTGGAATGGAATTAATACGAATTGCCGAGAGCAAGAATGTGGACATGATTATTATCGCTACGCATGGCATGACGGGCTGGCGCAAGATCGCGTTTGGCTCGGTAGCTGAAAAAGTTGTGAAAGAAGCGGAGTGCCCGGTGCTGGTCCTGCGGGCCAAAGCAGCGACAAGCGCGAGTCACAGCCGACAAACAGCCTCCTCGTCCGCCTCCGACTAATTCCTTTCATCTATAGAAGTGAAGCTTTCCTGCGAGAACCTGCCGCGTCTGATTTAGAATGAACGCGCTTGCCAACTGCGGCGCAACTCGACCGAGTGCGGATCGTTCTGGTGTCCGTGCGTAATCCTCTGAATATTGGCGCGGCCGCTCGCGCCATGAGCAATTTCGGATTTCATCACCTGCGCGTAGTGAATCCCTACGAAAAGGCGTTTCGCGAAGCGCGGTCTGCCGTGGGCGCTTCGGCTGTCATGCGGGAAGCCGAGCAATTTGATAGCGTGGCCGATGCGGTGGCGGATTGCACGCTGGTGGTGGGAACGACGGCCGTGCGTCACCGGCAACTGCATCATCCGCTGCGGCGCCTGGAAGATGGCGCAAGTCTGATACGCAAGCGCATCGGAAAGACGAGTCGCGTGGCCCTATTGTTCGGCTCCGAGAAATTTGGGCTGTCGAATAAAGATTTGAGCCATTGCCACTGGCTGATGCGCGTCCCCACGCGCGAAGAAAATATTTCGATGAACCTGGGGCAGGCTGTCGCGGTTTGCTTGTACGAAATCGTCCGCGACGGCAAGGCCGCGCGATCGCCGGAGAAGTTGCCGGGCGCATCGGCGGGGGAAGTCGAACGAATTACGATGAAGCTGCTCGACGTGTTGCATGCCAGCGGCTTTCTGGAAATGCGGCGGGTGGCTGACGCGGAGGAGCGAATTCGCCGCCTGGTTCGCCGGCTCAATTTGCCCGCTCGGGACGCGGTGATCTGGCTGGGCATCATGCGGCAGATACTTTGGAAGATGCACTCAGGCCAAAACCCACAAAACGAAAAAGACGCAGAGAGTTGATCGCCAAGAACAGTGAATATCAGAAATGAAGATTCCGACTTTCAGGACGCTCTTAGAGAATTGCTAATATAAATGAAAAATCACTTCGACAGTTGTCCTAACTGCTGCAGGCTTCCCATCGGGGTCCGTTGAGGGTTTGAACTGCCATTTCTGAACGGTCGAAATCGCTTCCTGTGTCAATCCGTATCGCAATGCTTTGGTGACCCTGATATGTTTTGAGTGCCCGTCTTCATCTACTGTGATTTCCAATATAACGGTGCCTTCAACCCTGCGATTCAGCGCTCCTCCGAAGTAATGAACGGGCGGACACGAGATACAACTCGGCGGGGAGTAGCCATTTTTGCCGCCTCGGGGCCAGGACGCAAACTCGCGCTTTCCCCTCACGCCGACGAGTGTCTTTAAGTCATCACTAAGAGGAATGGACGTCTCGAAGTTGGAAATTTGATGAGAATCCCGAACGCGAACGGCTTGCACGGATATCTTCAAGCCGCCGTTTTCGTTTGACACTGTGCCTAAGACCGAAGCGTCCACTTCGGAGTCGCGAAGGAACCATGCTGCGGTGTCCGGATCGTTGATGCTGGCAGATAAAGCACCATTTTTCCCAACTATTCGGAGCACTTGCGAGAGATCTTCGACTCGAAAGCCGTGCGCCGATTTAACGAGCGCCTCACGAAACTCGTCCGCGAGCTTTTGTCCCAGAACCTCCGCATCATCAGGTCCAACGAAAGCAAAAACCGCCACCGTTTTCAGCTTGGATTGCGACAGCGAGGAAGCCGTCTTCTCCGCAAGAGCGGCGATTTGTGGTTCCTGCGCAGGCGTTGACGGACACAC
>PLUJ01000315.1:3657-4281 GCA_003165455.1 Acidobacteriaceae bacterium
GTGAACCGTTATGGCGAGCCGAATTTTCGCGTGGTGTGGGGCGGGTCGCGGCTAGCGTGGATCGGCGGGCGGTGGACGGACCGTGACGCGCACGGAAATACCATTCGCGAAAAGGTCGAGCTGCGGCGCGTCCCGAAATATCTTCCCGAGGACCGCTGGCACGTCGAGCGGTGGTTGCCCGCAGAATCTTACGGCTCGCCGGAGCAATGGCTTGCGCAAACAACCGAGATCGAGGATGGAGTGCGCGTCGCGGCGCTGGGGCCGTACCCGTCGCGGGGTGATTACGAGCATTGCTTCACGCTTGAGAGCGCGAGCGGGGAATTTATTGCGCTTACACCGGCGGCGTGCGATTGGATCGTGCGCGCGATCGAATGGTCGCGGCGGCAGCGGCGCACGGAGATGCGCGGGGCCATTGCGGCCAGGGAAGCGCGCCGCGAGCGCCATATGGATCGCGGCATGGACGATATTCTCGACGACGCGGTTCCGGCATTTCATGGAGAGGCGTTCGTGGTGAGCGCGTAGGGCACACAGCCGACGGTGAACAAGATTGGCGGCGTAAAAAGACATACGTAAGCAATTCGCGCGCGATTGGCCCGCCAACAAAAGTCAAAAGAGCCGGCGGGA
>PLUJ01000032.1 GCA_003165455.1 Acidobacteriaceae bacterium
CGTATGACATCAAAGATGTGATTCACGCGGTGGTCGACGACGCGTACTTTTTCGAAGTGCAGGAGCATTTCGCGAAAAACATCGTCGTCGGATTTGCGCGAATGGACGGCCGCTCCATCGGCGTTGTCGCCAATCAACCGGCCATGCTNNATCAAGCACGGCGCCAAGCTGCTCTATGCCTTCGCCGAAGCCACTGTTCCGAAGATCACTGTGATCACCCGCAAAGCGTACGGCGGGGCGTATTGCGTAATGGCCTCCAAACAAATCCGTACCGACGTGAACTATGCGTGGCCGACGGCCGAGATCGCAGTGATGGGCCCGGAAGGCGCGGTGGATATTGTTTACAAGCGTGAACTGGACGCGGTAGCGAATCCGCAAGAACGGCAAGAATTGCGCCAGAGCAAAATTGAAGAATTCCGCGACCGCTTCGCCAGCCCCTACGTAGCCGCCGACCGCGGATTTGTCGACGCCATCATCCAACCGCGGGAGACGCGCAAGAAACTGATTCAGGCGCTGGCCATGCTGGAGAATAAGCGGGATAAGAACCCGCCTAAGAAGCATGGGAATATACCGCTGTAGCGCGATAGAGGCCTCGGCTAGCTTAAGAGTCGATAGACTTACCGATGATGTCGTTCGCAATTTTTAGTCCGAGTCTGGCGCTCTGCGCGTTGCCCGCCGCGAAGAAGAGTATGAACAGTAGGGAGCCTCTTGAATTATGCAGGGGAAACGGACGACTCACATCTACGAACTCCCGTTTCAATCGTGTCACGAAGAAGTCAATGATGTCCCGATGGTCCGCAGACCTTCGGACGGACTCGATTCGATGTGAATCGAGAAGGGATTTAAAAGCTGTTGTCGCGTAAAAACAGCTCTCCCATTCGTCTGTGCCAAAGATCGACGTAAGACGATCCGCCCATGATTTGGGCGGTCGATGGCTACGTGGGAGCATCCTGTTTATCGCAAAATAAGGGAAGAGCACCCACAGGTCAACCGCGCGCGTCTGTCCCAGCGCAGCAATCACCTCCCACTTCACCGAGGCGCCAAACGGATCAAGGAAAACAACTGCGCGCTCCCCACGCGCATCCAGATTTCGACACCAGTCCAGTAGCGCACTGTTTGCGTCCTCGTTCAAAACCCGAACTTTTCGATCTGAGTACTCGGCCGAGACAGAGGATAGCTCGGCGCATTTTTCAGCGTCCTTCTCAATGAAAACGTACTTGTCAAAGTGAGGCTCTATCTCGAGGGCCCGTCTGACACTGCCTTTGCGGAATTCTCTTTCGTCGTTCTCCAGTTCCGGAAAATATTTGGCGAGTCCGCCGAGGCCGGGTCTCCGCAAAGTTCCTGTGCCTGCAAAAGCATCGACGTAGCTAATCTTGTAGAATCCGGCTCGCCGACTCCGTTCGAAAACCCTTGTGTAAGCCTGGAGGTACTTTTTGAGCACCTCGAGCTTCCTTTGCGTCCACCCGCCGCCAAATTCTGTTTGGTAGGTCATGTTAGTCTGCACCCAAGTAGAGCATGCCAGGTCGTATGTGGTAGATTTCTTCCGTCAGTTCCGCGTATGCGGGGAACAAAAGGCGAAGGTACGGTACTATTGAAACGAGGGTGGGCTCCAGCGGATACTTTTCGTTGCAGCGCCGCCTTGCAAAAATAGCGTTTAACTAATAACGCGATGAGCCTGAACTCACATATCGAATGGACCGACGCAACCTGGAACCCGGTGCGCGGCTGCACGAAGATCAGTCCCGGCTGCAAGCACTGCTATGCCGAGACGTTCGCGGAGCGGTTTCGCGGGGTCAAGGGGCATCCTTACGAGCAGGGGTTCGACTTGCGCCTGGTCCCTGAGAAACTGACGGAGCCTCTTCTTTGGCGTTCGCCGAAGCTCGTGTTTGTGAACTCGATGAGCGATCTCTTTCAAGATGGCGTGCCCGACGACTACATTGAGGCGGTTTGCAGGGTCATGGTCAAAGCGAACTGGCACACGTTCCAAGTTCTCACGAAAAGATCGGCGAGGCTGAGGGAGTTGCTGCGCGGACGCTTGCGGTTCGCCGCCGAACAAGATCACATCTGGTGGGGCGTGAGCGTTGAGGATCAGGAGTATGGCTTGCCTCGAATCGGCGATTTGCAGAAAGCGCCGGCCCGAGTTCGCTTCTTATCTATCGAACCGCTGCTCGAAGATTTAGGGATGTTCGACCTATCCGGAATCAGTTGGGCCATTGTTGGAGGCGAGAGCGGGCCGGGCGCGCGTCTAATGCGAGAGGAGTGGGTTATCTCGATCCGCGATCAGTGTCTAGAATCGGGTGTCCCATTTTTCTTCAAGCAGTGGGGCGGAGTGAGGAAGGCGAAACACGGCAGGTTGCTTGAAGGCCGGACGCATGACGAATATCCAGAGCGGGTCGCGTCACCAATTCCCGAGAAGGCCAGTTGTCTCGAGTATGCTCGCGACATTCTGAGTTCATTCCAAACGGTCATTCCGGCGAGTGCGCTGGCGCAAGCGTCAGTGTGAATTCCGCAACCTAGGCTTCCCGCTCCAGTTCATTAAATACATCGTCGACCGGCTGCCCCTCTCCTCTTCGAGCCTGAGCGAGACCTCGGCGAAGGCTCGCCAGGGTATCGACGTTACTGGAGTTCTCTCTTGGGGATTCCGTTTTGCTCACCGCAACACGAATCGAACGCAGTTTCGTTGTATTGCGCTGCATCGTTCCATGATAATCCGCGTGAGGCTGCTGCAGGGAGAAGTTTAGGGTGTTGCGCCCCAAAAATTAAGAGTTCCGAGGTGGTGTTGGGTTCATTCGTCTCGGCCAGTAGCTCGCGTTTGACCCTTGCTCGACCTGCTACGCAGCTTCCCTTGCGGGGTGCCGACGTGCGATCTTCGCTCGGGCTCCGGGCTCACCGC
>PLUJ01000244.1 GCA_003165455.1 Acidobacteriaceae bacterium
CCAAGTCGCGCGACAAGATCGATCGCGCCACGCGCGATTTTCATGTGGGCAATCTCTACATCAACCGCAAATGCACCGGAGCCATGGTGGGAGCGCATCCCTTCGGCGGCTTCAACATGTCAGGAACGGATTCGAAATCCGGCGGTCCGGATTATCTCTATCTGTTCACTCAGGCAAAATCCGTGGCAGAGAAGATCGGTTAGCAAATAGCCGAAGGCTAAAGCCGTCAGAGGAACCGGTAATCAACACGCGCGCCATTTTCCTGCGCTCATGGGCTTACAGAGTGTTTTCCGGCCGGTTCGGTAAGCTGCAAAAGTCTGCGATCCCGGTCGATTCGTTTTTCCCCGCAGCTTTCCTTTTTTCTTAATTCCGACCGCTTCCCGGGTAATCCATCTTTCCACTATTGGCAACTAATTTGCCGTGGTAATGTTGTTGTCTATCCCCCGCAACGTTATTTGTATCATCATGATTTGGGTCGAAATGATCTTGGGCCGAAAATGATTTTGGGCCGAACCTTGGGAAGGCATTCCGTTCCAATGAATTGCCGGAAAGCGGGATCCCATGCTTTATATTCTGCGCCTCTCCAGTGGAGACTGTGTCCTGGCCCTGGCGGCTGACGAGCACGGTGCTCGGCAGGCCGCTCTGCGGCTTAACTCAGATTCGAATTCCTCCATCGTGTCAGTGCGGCCGCTGGATGACTTAGCTGTTCAGTTTTCGCCCACCGAAGATGGCAGCCTGGATGTGACCCGCTGGGGTGACGCCACGCTGAACGGAATCCTCGCCAACGAATACCCGCTGATTGAGCAGGCTTTTCGTCGCGCCAACGCCCAGTCATTCCAGAGGCCTACGAGTTCCCGCCCCGCCTCCCTGGAGGATTTGAAGGCCTGGCATGAACTGAATACTCAAATCATTCGCAAGGGCCTTGAACTAGAGCGCAATAAATTCGATCAAAAGCCGTCGAACGAAAAGCAAACCCAAAAAGGCTCCACTGCGCGGCATTCAAAAACCAAAAGTCACGCTTCGCGCTGAACAGTAGTAAAGCTGGAGACTACTCCTGCCGGCTCTCTGGAATCGGCAACGGATTGCGCTCGGTAAACTGGCGTTGATGCCAATAAGGGTAAAGGGCCGGCACCTCGCTTGCCTTGTCCAGCTGGGCGTCTTACTCGGTGGAAAGATTCCACCCCTCCGCCGCCAGATCAGGCTCGTCACCCGTTACGACTACCACGTCGAAAACTTTCTCGGTATGGTCCGGCTCCCCTGTGTCATAAACTGCTGAAACACGGCAGGTGATACTGTCGAATCCTCGACAATATCGCCAGCGAGTTCATCGTACGTTCGATTTGGCATCACCCCCAACCGCCGAAGAGGTCCAGCAGAGGATAGCAACGCACGTTACCCAGAGTGTTAAGCCAACGGCCGCGCATCCGACGATATCCCGAACGTGGCCGCGGTTGATCAGAAGCGAACTAGTCGCTGCGGCCACCATGACGCCGCCCGTCCAGTAGTATTGCTGCGCGCGAAAGATCGTTCCCAGCGGGATATAGTGAAGGCCAACGATCACGCCAAGGGCCTGTGGTGTCAGGTCAAAGCGGTCGACTTGCGCTAGTGCGAACACTGCGACGCCAATCAGTCCCCATTCCAGCCCGACGTCAAGCCAGTAAAACTTACGGATGGCCCTCCAATGGTCCAACTCGGCGATAGAAGTGGGGAGATTACGCGTCGCTCGAACACGAACGATCGCCCAGGCAATCAATCCGACAGCCGGCGCTGTGACGATCGAGAATCGCAGCCGGGTCGGCTCTCCGGAGAGCACGACGGCCCAATACATCAAAGTAGAACCAAAGAAGGCGCGAATCAGTGCGCCGCGGGCGCTGACCTTTAACTGGAATGCGCTAATAGTTCGGACAGTCGAGGTGGCGTTCGGTGGCTGGCCCATGCGTTCGTCCCAACGGTTCTGTGAGAAAGTAGCACGGAAATAACCTATCCCGCCTAGCCTAAGTCAAAATGAACCGCATGGAGCCCGCCACTGATAAGACTAATCTAGCCGCCGGTTCTCTCGGCTAGCGGAACCGGCAGTGGATTTCGCTCGGCAAACTGGCGTTGATGCCAATAAGGATAAACGGCGGGCACCTCGCTTGCCTTGTCCAGCTTGGCGACTTGCTCGGCGGAAAGATTCCATCCCGCCGCCGCCAGATTCTGCCGCAGCTGTTCTTCGTTGCGCGCACCCATGATCACCGTTGAAACAGTTGGCCGCTGCAACAACCAGTTCAGCGCCACTTGCGGTACCGTCTTTCCGGTTTCCTTCGCAACTTCGTCGAGCGCGTCGACGACTTTATAAAGATATTCATCCTCAATCTGCGGCCCTTGTCCCGCCGTCGTATGCAAACGGCTTTCTTTCGGCAGCGCCTGCCCGCGCCGAATCTTGCCGGTAAGCCGTCCCCAACCCAGCGGACTCCACACCAGCGCTCCCACACCCTGATCTTGCGCGAGCGGCATCAACTCCCACTCGTACTCTCGTCCTACCAACGAGTAATACACCTGATGTCCGACATACCGGGTCCATCCATATCTGTCCGAAACGCTCAGCGATTTCATCAAATGCCAACCGGAAAAATTCGAGCACGCGATGTAGCGAACCTTGCCGCTCTCCACCAAGTGGTTGAGCGTGCTCAAAACCTCATCCGCCGGAGTGAGCGCGTCGAATCCGTGCAGATGATAGATATCGATATAATCCGTGCCCAGCCTTTTCAAGCTGGCCTCGCAGGCTCGAATCAAGTGATATCTCGACGACCCCACATCGTTCGGCCCTTTGCCCAGGCGGAACGTCGTCTTGGTCGAGATCAAACATTCATCGCGGCGTTTGGCAATCGCCTTGCCGAGTATGGTTTCCGACAGGCCGTCCGAATAAACGTCCGCCGTATCGAACAGATTGACTCCCGCTTCCAGGCAAATATCCACGAGCTTCGTGGCCTCGGCAACATCGCTCGCGCCCCATGCTTTGAAAAATTCATTTCCGCCGCCAAACGTTCCCGTGCCGTAGCTCAACACCGGTACCTTCAATCCAGAGTGTCCTAACGTGCGAAATTCCATGAGCAATAGATGCCCTACTTCCGCGAACGATGCGCCACGTACAATACAAAAAAAGGCCGCCCGAGGACGGTCCTTATCCTGAATCCCAGAAGCACTCAGGTCGAAAACATTCTTGTATTCGAGAAAATTACTTTCCTGCCCCCGGCAACTCAAAAACCGTTCCCCAGCCGAATTCCCCACCGCCGCTCGCTGTGCTGTAAACGTTTCCTAAACCAAGCAGCAGTGCATCCCCTGGATATGCCCCATCGTTGCCATTCGTGAATGAGTATAGAATCGTCTCTTTCCATTCTCCGCCGGACTGCGGCATCAACTCGAAAACCGTCCCGTAGCCGTCCGTGCCTCCTACCGTAGTTGTTCCGAAAAGATTTCCTGCCTTGTCGAAAGTCATACCTGCTTGCGGATTGTTCCCATCGGGAGAATCGGTGAAGCTGTGCAGCACTGTTTCCGTCCAGATACCTCTGGAGAGAGTCAACTCGAAGACGACGCCACAGCCCTCATTGTCACTTCCGCAAGAGAGGTCGCCTCCAGCCATCGTAGTTCCGTAGAGTTTTCCGGATGCGTTCGAAACCAGCGGAGCGTTCGGAAACCCTCCATCGGTGAGACCGCCAAAAGAGTAAAGTACGCTGTTGGTCCAGGTATTGTTTGCACCGCGCTGCAGTTCAAATACCGTTCCGCAACAGACAGCGCCTCCGCTGCCGGTCATCCCGTAGAGATTTCCGGCATTATCAAAAATAAGTCCCGCCAGGGGGACGCCACCGTCGGTGCCATCGAAGTTAAAAAGAGTTTCAAACTTCCAGCCCGTGGATTCGTTCTTCATTCCAAAGATCGATCCGCCAACTCCCGTTGCTGACCCTCCAGTTTCGCCGAACATGTCGCCTGCTTTATTGATGATCAATCCCGACAAGGGTCGATAGTTAGTCGCGAAGAAGTGAATCACCTTTTCTGTCCACTTGCCGCCGGAAGGCGACAGCTCAAATACCGTCCCCCACCCGCGTGACGGCGAGTTCCAGTCGATCCCGCCTGACGCTGTCGTTCCGTAGAGATTGCCCGCGGCGTCGAAAGCCAGATCGTAATAGGGAAAAGCTCCATCGCCGGTCCCGCCCTGAAAGTTGTAGATCACAGTTTGCGTCCAACCGGAAGCGGGGCGAGTCAGCTTGTAAACCGTGCCGTAACCATAGCCGCCTCCCTCTAACGTGGTGCTATAAAGATTGCCTTTCGAGTCCGCGATTAGTCCGGCATCCGGATTTCCTCCATCGCTGCCATCCGTAAAGGCGTGCAGAGTTGTTTCCATAGCGGCTGCGGCTGACCGGCCCAAGATGAAGGTACAGCTGATAGCCAGTAGACACACGTACATAGCAAACCTGAGTTCTTGCATCGATGGCTCCAAGAAGGAAATAGGAAGGAAGTCTCAGGGAGCGGGGCCAGAGCAACGTCTTCCGCGAACAGAGCGTTAGAATCCGAGGGGTGATGGGAGGTTGCTGTGTTGCGGAACTATAACTTGGGGAGTGCCGCCGCTCGATGGCCGATCGAGTCCGGCTGCGCGGCGGCCGGCGATATGTCATTAATGCGGGGCCGTCAGCCTTTTCTGCTGGGATGTTCCGCCGACAATGGCGTGGCGAATATCAACTGGAATATGCAGGCCAGTGCGCAGTGCGCGTTCGAATCGAGACTATAGGAAGTAGGAAGCGATATGGCCGGAAGCGTTTGCTTCCGGCCATATTTTCACTCGCGGAAAATTATTTACGGCATCACGCCGGCCGGGGCCTGCGGCATCGCTCCCACCGTGGTCGCTGCCGCCGCTTCATTCAAGATCCTGTGATGGATGGTGAACAGAGCCAGCTCGAGCCGATCCGACACGCCTATCTTGTCATACACATTGCGCAGATAATTCTTGATGANNCGCGCACCCGCAACCCGACCATGTCGTTTTCGGTCAGCTCGCTCGGGACCGCGACGTCCTGAACCCAGGTCTCTCCGCGCGCCACCTTGCGGACGCAGTCCACCAAAGCCGCGCTGGTCACATTCCGATAGACGACGCCATGCGCGCCATTCGCCATGTGACGCTGCGCACTCTCGCCGGTATCGGCCAGCA
>PLUJ01000141.1 GCA_003165455.1 Acidobacteriaceae bacterium
GCGGCTGGATTTCGCGCTATGCGTGGGGCCGTGAGGATTATCACGATTCGGTGATGCGTAGACTGCGCCAGGTCGAGCTTGCGGTGAAGAGCGCGCCAGGCGCGAACGAAGCAATCACGCGATGCTATGTGGATACGGGGCCGATTGTGGAGCGCGTGGTTGCGAAGTACGCGGGAGTGGGATGGATAGGAAAGAATACCTGCATCATCAATCAGCAGATGGGATCGTGGTTGTTCCTGGGCGTGATCCTCACCTCGTTGGAGTTGAAGGCCAGTTTGCCCGCGCCGGATCGCTGCGGAAGTTGCACGAGGTGTATCGAGGCTTGTCCGACGGATGCGTTGATCGCTCCCTATCAACTCGATTCGAACCGGTGCATCTCTTATCTCACGATTGAAAAGCGCGGAGCGATCGCCGAGGAGATGCGAGAGGGAATGGGGCGGCAGGTTTTTGGCTGCGATATTTGCCAGGACGTCTGTCCATGGAACCGGAAAGCGCCGGCAACGGATGCGAGGGAGTTTCAGCCGCGAATGGAATTAGTCAATCCCGCGCTGGAGTGGCTGGCGGAAATGAGCGCGGAGGAATTCAATCGTACGTTTCGAGAGTCTCCAGTGCGGAGAGCGAAACGCGCCGGAATGCGACGAAATGCGGTGATCGCGATGGGAAACAGCGGCGACCGGAAGTTTATTCCCGTGCTTGAGAGACTGGCGGTGAGCGAAGATGGCGCGGTTGCGGAGAGCATTGCCTGGGCGGTCGAAAGACTGCGCGCAAGCGAATAATTTCAAGAATTAACACCAATTGAACAGCTCCGACATCTCCTGCATTTGTAGTTTGTTACGGAGATTCGTGAAAGTATCGCGTAGTGTTTTGACTTCGGTAACTGGTTCTATCCCATCGTTAGCAACTAACCTAGTGAAATCGGGTTCTTATTGAGGGGTTTCCTGCAAGGAAGACTATGTTGTGCCGAACCAGAATGAGGCGTTGGATTGGCCTGTCATGCATGCTGCTGCTCGCATCGCTTGCGGCGAATGCTTCGGCCACGCTACTGCTGGAAGAGCCTTACGGAAAACTAGGATGGTTCGCGGCGACGGGACACGCCGCGGTGTATTTATCCGGGGTTTGCGCGGAAACACCTGTGCGGTTGCGGCCGTGCGTCGCGGGTGAATCCGGTGTAGTCATTAGCCGCTACAACGGAGTGGGCGGCTTTGACTGGGTAGCAATTCCATTGATGCCGTATTTGTACGCGGTGGAAAAGCAGGACGATATTCCGCTGTTTGCGGATCCGAAGATGGTCAGTTTTTTGCGTGACCAATACCGCAGGAAACATCTGGAAGGAGTCGTTCCGGATTTGGCGGGCGGGGAAACGCCGAGCGGAAATTGGTATGAAGTGGTGGGGACTGCTTATGATCGGACGTCCTACGCTTTCGAGATAGAAACTTCGCCGAAGCGGGATCTCGCGTTTATACGCGCCTACAATGTGTCCGAGAACCGGACGCACTTCAACACGATGACTTCGAACTGCGCGGACTTCGCCAAGAACGTCATCAATTTTTATTACCCGAAAGCCTTGCATCGAGGCGTAGTCGCCGATATTGGGATGAGCACGCCTAAACAGATGGCGAAGACGATGGTGAAATTCAGTTCGCGGCATTCGGATCTGGAGTTTTCTCGCTTCGTGATTCCGCAGATACCTGGAAGCGAAACCCGCAGCACGGCGGTGCACGGCGTGGTGGAATCGTTCTTTAAGTCGAAGAAATATATCGTTCCGACCGCGGTAGTGAACCCGATTCTTGCCGGCTGCGTGGCTGCAGTGTACGTGGGCACGGAGGAACAAGACCATTTCAATCCGGCGCGGGGGGCGCTTGTGTTTAACGCTGGGCGGGAACTCGAACCGCCGGTCGGAGCCGAAGATCGACGCTCGTATGAGATCGAACTCAAGCACATTGAGGAGGCCGAGGCCTCGGCATCGGGGAATGCTCCAAGTGAAGGGACTTTCGTGCGGCGGATGGAGAATGGCACGCCCCGCTTTGATAGCAAGGGGCATCCAGTGCTGAGAATTCAAATTGGCGATCAAATGGTGGATGCGGGCGTAACGCGGAGGAACATCTTTCCTAAAGATTCATCCTTACCTTCATCTTCCTCATTTTCATCCAGCCAATTCGCCCGCGAGCTTCTGGAAGCCAGACTGCGAGAAGAGTTGCGGCGTGGGAATCCTCCTAAAGTTTCGGAACGGGATGTTGAGCGGGACTGGAAACTACTTCAAACACTCTTGAATATTCCCGCAGATCAGGTGGTGAGCGGCCAAGCGCACGCTTTGCAAGCGGGGTCGCGGGTTCCAGGCAATCAGCAATAGTTCCAGGCTTCTCGCGCGGATAATCTTCCACGGAACGGCTGCCGATTACCGCTGCGCTCCCTTACAGCTGATCTTCTCTTACTGCTGGTCCTCTCTTACTGCTGCTCCTGAGGAGGCTGCGGTTGCCGTGGAGCCGGCATTCCCGGAGGTACGGGACTACCATTCTGTTGTTGCTGTTGCATTTGAAGTTGCCGCTGCTGCATTTCCTGCAACATCTGCTGAGGAGTCTTCACGCCTGGCTGTTCTGCGGGTTGCTGTGGTTCGGCTTCGGTCGCGGCTTGATCGGCGCTATCGTCGGTCGTCTCTTCCGCAGCTTCCGCTTGAGGGGCCTCGGCGGGGGTTGCCGCCGCTTGAGGCGGAGCTGTTCCGTCAGCTTGTGCGGCGGGCGCTTCAGGCGTTTTTGCCACAAGCACAACTTTGACCAGCGTATTGGCATTCTCGGGCGAGCCCAGGAGAATGTAGTTGAAGCGGGATCCGTTGAGCAGTTCGGCCATTACTTCTCGCGCCGGAGCTGGGCCGAGGCGCGTGACGACGCGCTCGCTGGCAGTGGGAGGAATTTCAATGTCGGCGGAAGTGTGTTTGCGGACTCCGCGTAGAATATCGCCGAGCGTGGAGTTGGGCGCGACGATCGTCAGAAGCCCGTCCTGATAGCTTATCTGGGGCGCGATCGGCGGGATTGAGTCTAAGGGTACCTGGGGCACGGGGCCACGCGTTCCGGAGGGCAGTGGTGGCGGAACTTGATCTTTCTTAGCCTTGTGGACCTTGTGAGTTATTTGCGTGTCCGCCCGGACCGCGACCGGCAAAGCCAAGGCTGCGGTTACCAGTAACCCCGTTACTCGTAATCTCATGCTCATATCAGCTCCTTGCACTTGCTAACTCTTGTTGGGGACGGTAACCCTATAACAGCAATTCTAGCACCGTGTTCGGGCGGGGTCAGCCAGATCACAGCAGAGTGAAATCCCCGTACCCAGTAGAACGTATTGACTTTACAGTCTTGCAGATTGAACGTGGGTTGGAGCGAAACCGTTTGGCATGCAATAAGTTGCGGTTAGTGGGAAGCATCGGGCGTAAAATTGGTGCGTGAAAACGTTACTGAGAGAGGTTACTGATTGGAATGAGAGCAAAAAGCGGCAATGTGCGTAGCGGCGTTTGCCTGTTGAGTATGGTAGCGCTGCTGCTGGTGTGCAGCGGGGTTAGCTCTGCGGAAAACTGCGTGACCGCGAACGATATGGATGCGGCTACGCGCACTGGCTTGATCGCGACTGGACAGCGGTACTTCGACTTTATTTCCCGCGGAGATGCCGCCTCGCTCCGGCAGAATTCGATCCCCAGTTTGGCTTCTGATTTCGGCGGCATTGAATCGGCGGTAAAGGCCCACCAAGCGGCATTGGCCGGATCGAAGGCTACGGCTCGGCCTCCATTTTTGCTGGAGGCGGATGGGACCGCGCCCATTCCGCGCGCGGAGTTTTTCTGCGGAGTGTTTGGAAGCACGGGCCAAACCGCGGACAGCGCGATCTTTACGCTGGGGAACCTGCCTCCCGGAAAGTATGCCGTGGTCATGCTGGATGCAAGTTCGTCCAAGGGTCCGTACACCGTTTCGTTGATTTTGCAGCAGATTGGCTCGGACTGGAAGCTGGGCGGACTTTACATTACAGCCGCGCAAAGCGGCGGTCATGATAAGGACTGGTTCTTGACGCAAGCGCGCGATTACAAGAGCAAAGGCCAAAATTACGATGCGTGGCTTTATTATCTGCAAGCTCGTGCGCTGGCTTCACCGCTGCCATTCATGAGCACGGCTGCCACTGACAAGCTTTACGACGAATCGCAAAAAGCGCAGCCTGCGGACTTTCCAGGGGATGCAAAAACCGCGGACCTTTCGGCCGGAACGTCCACTTATAAGCTGAGTGCGCTTTTTCCCGAAGTGGTGGGCAGCGATCTGGACCTGATTGTGAAGTATCAGGTGGCGGATGTTTCCAATACAAATCAAGCGTATCAAAGCAATATTGCGGTGATGAAGGCACTGGTGACGAAGTATCCTGAGTTGCGAACCGCATTCGCGGGGATCGAGGCGCGCGCCGTTGCGACGAGCGGGCAGGATTACGGCACACTGCTTCCGATGAAGGACATTAAATAGCAGGTGTCATTTTTCAGTTTCTGACGGGCGCTCCTGATCGAATGTGCATTCTTTTGGGTCTTTGTCGTCGCGGAGGCCCAAAAATACCGGGGCGCGAAGCTTGGGACCGCTGCCGCCGCTGGCTCCTCCGGTCCATTCCGCGTATTCAATTTCGGCCACAAGTTCGGGTTTCACCCAATTCACTTTTCGAAGAGCTTCCACGTCGCCGTAGAAGGGTTTCTGTTTGGTCTCGCGTTCTCTGAGAAGCTTCCAGATCTCTGCCAGGGATTTCTGATTGAATCCGCTCCCGGCCTGTCCAGTGTGGATGAGCCGGCCCTGCTTGTCATAAAGACCGAGCACGATCGAGCCGAAGTGAGCGCGGCTGCCTTCCGGTGGAGTGTAGCCTCCTATTACGCATTCCAGGCGGTGCCGGATTTTGATTTTGAGCCAATCGCTGCTGCGGCGCTCCTGATATGGGCAGGCCTTTTTCTTGGCAAGAATGCCTTCCAAGCCTTTTTCGCGCGCGATTTCAAACAACGCGTTGCCTTCGCGCTCGTAGTGATCGGAGTAGCGCACGGAATCACCGGGAAGCAGAACAGAGGCTAGTTTCTTTTTGCGCTCCACCAGCGGGAGGCGCCGCAGATCGAAACCATCGAGATAGAGCAGGTCAAAGGCGTAATACAACACGGGCACGTCGGTCTTGGGAGCGGCCTGACGTCCGCCGGGACGGAAGCCAGTGCGCTGCTGCATGAGGGTGAACGAGGGGCGGCCCTGTTCGTCGAGTGCCACGACTTCCCCATCGAGGATGGCGTTTTTCGCTTTAACAAATTTTGGGAGATCTTTCAATTCTGGATAGCGCGCGGTCAGCTCGTTTTGATTGCGGGAGACGAGGCGCACTTTGCCGTTTTCGATGAAGGATACTGCGCGGTAGCCGTCCCATTTGATTTCAAAGAGCCAGTCGGGATCGTCGAATGGTTTTTCAATGGAAGTCGCCAGCATGGGGTGGATTTCTGCTGGCATCGGGCGCTTGATGGCTGCGGAAGGAAGAGCTTTTAATTTATGAGACGCCGGGGACGCAGGATAATTCTTCGCTTGTTTCTGATCTACTTTGGCGTCGCCATCGTCTTCTGGATTTATTTCTTTAGTTTTTTTTTGACGACTGACTTTTTGGCGGGATTTCTCTCGTCCAGTCGCTTCTTATCGAGCTTTGCGACAGCGTCCGCGAGCCATGCGGCCTTTAACCTGCCGCGGCTTGCGGGGCGGCTGCTCGTCCACTCTGACGATCCAGCGTCAGTGGCGATTTGATCAAGGCTGCGTTTCGTTAGGACGGATCCGTCAAATGCGTCGACGTCGTAGCCTTCGATTTCGTGATCGTCATGCTTTTTGATCAGCAGCCATTCATTGCCTTTGCTTCCGGGACGGCGGCCATGCATTTTGATCATGGCGAAGTCGCCTTTTAATTTCTTGCCGTCAAGACGGAATTTCAGATCGCCTTTGGCTAACATGGCGGCGGCCTCGGCTTCGGTGCCCGGCAGATACTTGCCGTCGACCGGCTCGGGTGAAAGCGGCTGCCACGTACCTACATCCCAGACCATCACCGTGCCTGCGCCGTAATTGTCTTCGGGGATGGTGCCCTCGAAATCGAAGTAGGAAACCGGATGATCCTCCACCTGCATGGCCAGACGCTTGTCGGCGGGATCGAGAGAGGGGCCTTTAGGAACGGCCCACGATTTCAGGACGCCTTCCATTTCGAGACGAAAGTCGTAGTGCAGGCGCGTAGCGTCGTGCTTTTGGACGACGAAGCGGTGACCTTTCTTCGACTCCAGTTTAGGCGGAGGCTCAGGCGTCTGCTCGAATTTGCGTTTTCGTTTGTATTCTTCAAGGGGCATAGGAAAAACCATTTAATCACAGAGACGCGCGGGGTTGAGAAAAAGTCAAAGGCGTTAACACAGAGGACACGGAGTAGACCAAATCTTTACTCTTACCGGTTTTGCTCTTAGCAGCTCATTCATAAGTTTGCATGCTTTAGAATCGTTGCACACGTGAGACGCGAATTTCCAGAGGTTCCGCTGGTCGGGGTGGGAGCCGTCATCATCGAGGATGCCCGGGTTGTGCTGGTGAAGCGGCTGCATCCGCCACTGCAGGACGAGTGGTCGATTCCGGGAGGAGTGCTCGAAGTCGGTGAACTGGTCCGGGAAGCGGCCATCCGCGAGGCTCGCGAGGAGACTGGGCTCATCGTCGAGCCGGGCGAACTTCTCGGCGTTTACGACCGGGTTTTGCATGATCTCGAACAGCGCGTGCAATATCACTACGTTTTGATTGATTTTCTATGCCGCCGGGTTGCGGGAGTTTTGGCTGCGGCGAGTGACGCTGCCGAGGTCCGGTGGTTTACGCGGGAAGAACTGCCGGGGCTGAAGTTGGCGAAGGATACGGTAGAGGTAATCGGCAAAGGTTTCCTGAAATGGAAGGAGTCTTCTCGATGAAGAAGTCGCTATACCGTTTTCTCTTAGCTTTTGTGTTCTGCGCGGGTGCGTTTTCGCAGGAGGCCGCTAATCACGGATTTCGCTCTCTTCACGTTGATGCAGGCAAAGTGACAGGCGAAATTCATTCATTTCAAGGATTGAATGGGCCGCCAAGTCCGGTGATGGCTGGGCTTCCCACGCTGGTGAAGCAATACAAAGATTTACGAGTCAACCAGGTTCGCACGCACGATTTGATGGGACCCACGGAAATCGATTCGCACTTCGATCAGGCGGATCCTTTGCTGACATGGCTTATTCCTGACGATGCGCAGCGAGCCGGGGTGGTAACGGCAGGCAATGCCAGCATCGTTTTCCCCGATTGGAGCGCCGATCCTGAGAAGCCGGCAAGCTACCGTTTCGGCCCGTCGGATAAAGTGATCGCCGCTATTGAGGCCAGTGGCGCAGAGGTTTATTACCGCATTGGGCGCAGTTGGGGATCCAGCATCGACCCACCTCCGGATTTTGATAAGTACGCCAACGTGGTGAAACACATTTCCATGCATTACAACCAAGGCTGGGCCAATGGCTTCCGTTACAACATCCGCTATTGGGAATTCTGGAACGAGCCGGAGGCATTGTTTTGGGGCGGCACGCCCGAGCAGTTTTATTCGTTGTACGAGAAGACGGCACGAGCCTTGAAGTCTGTCGATCCGGCACTCAAAGTGGGGGGAGACGCCAAGGCTATGGCGTACGATCCCGGGCCCTACCGGGAGGGGTTTATCGACTACTGCGCTACGCATAGCGTACCTTTTGATTTCTATTCCTGGCATACCTATGCGGATGGGTCTGCCGATCCCTATGATGCAGTGAGAATTTCGCGGAACATTCGCGAGGTTCTGGATGCGCGCGGCTTTACCAAGGCTGAGAACATTCTTTCGGAGTGGAATCTAACGCCCGACTTTACAGAGGCCGCAAAAGAGCGATTGCGCGGGATGGAGAACGCCGCATTCATTGGTGCGGCACTCACTTATTTCCAGGACGCGCCCATCGATCATGCTCATTTCTATCGCGGCGATGCGGCTTGGATGGGCCTGTTTGATCTGAATGGGAAGTTTTTCAAGACTGCGCACACCTTCGAGGCAATGGGAAAAATGCTCGACACGCCGCAGCGGCTTGCGGTGGAAGGAACCGACACGCTCGGCTTTGCAGCGCTCGCCGGCCGCTCGACCGATGGAAATATCGTGCAGGTATTGATCAGCAACTACGAAATCCCTCCAGGATTCCAGCCGAACATTATGCAAATGCCCGCGGCGGTTCTGAAGACGCTGCCGCCTTCTTTAGACTTTTCGAAGATGAAAGTCTTGCCGCGCCGGAAGGACATTATTTACCGGGACAACGCGGGGTATACCCTGACGCTCGACAACCTACCGTGGGGCAAGCGGGCATTCACCGTAAAGCGATACCGAATTGACAAGACGAGGAATCTCGACTTGGTGGAAGAGAAAACGGGAGCGGGGGGAGTCTTAAAGTTGTCCAATGCGCTGGCACCGGACGCGCTGGAGTTTATTGTGCTCCGGAGAAGGTAGGCGAATCGTCCCTTCAAGTGGGATCGGAGCAATAAGATCGGCGCTTGCGAGAGTTATTCCGACGGCCGGAACCACCGCAAAGATTGCGCTGCGAGCCCGGCCGGGGAATGCCTAGTTGTAGCTGAACGTTAAATCGTCGAGATACACCGAATAAGGTGATTGCTGGTTGTTGCCGTCCATCTGATAGTTGACGGTAATGCCGTACCAGTTCACCGCGGAGCCGGGATCGTAGTACTGGTTGAGCGTGTTGGTCACGCCATTCAGAGTGATCGATTGATACAACAGTTGATTGTTCGAGGTGCGTTGCACCTGGATGGTCAGATGGTTCCATGCGTTGCTGTTCGGATAACAAGCGATGCCGGTGGGAACCCAGTGGGCGGTTACGTTATCCCACACATCCCATTCGTGGCCGCCAGCGACGCGACACTCGTGGCCCCAGATAAAACCGATATTGTTGAAGAATTGATTAATGTCGAATTCGACGGCCTGCGCCAGTTCGAGATTGTCCCCGTAGAAATAAACATCGTAAGTAAAGTTGTGATACTTGGGAACCAGCGTGTGATTATTATCGGGCAGGCCCTGCGAAGAAAACGGTCCGATCAAGTGATTGTTGAACAGGGCGTCGGTATAGTCCGCCGTTCCGCCAAGGTTGAATCGGGTTGACGATCCGCTCATCGAAGGATTTTGGATCCCTTGGGCCATCGAGAATGTGATTCCGTCACAGGGCGAAGGCGAGCAGTCGATGAAATCCGGCGGCCCTTGCCCATACTGCCCCCAGCCGCCACTCTGCTGCAGGCTGGAGAAAGAGTTTCCTGGCGTCGAAGATGGCGATACAGTGACGGTGGCTTTGGCTGATTTGGTCGCATCTGCCACGCTGGTTGCCGTGATGGTCACCGTAGTGTTGGCTGTGACCCGCGGAGCGCTGTAGAGGCCGGTACTGGAAATCGAACCCTGAGTTGCTGCCCAAGTGACCGCCAGGTTGGAGGTGTTGCTGACTTGTGCGCTGAACTGAGTCGAGCCTCCCGACGCGACCGTTGCGACCTTTGGAGTTACGGTGATGGCGACGCTGGCGGTTTCGGAAATGGTTATTTCTAAGGATTGCTGTTTGGATAGTCCCTTGGAGTCAGAAACTGCGATGGCGAAGCTGGATGTTCCAGTAGCCGTGGGCGTTCCCGAGATGATTCCGGATGTACCGCCGAGAGCCAAGTCAGTGGGAAGTTCACCGGAGGCGAGAGAGAATTTATAAGGGGCGGTGCCGCCGGTCACGCTGACCGCTGCATTGTAGGTTGAGCCCACCGATCCCTGAGGCAGTACTGCGGAAATTGCCAGCCCAGAAGAAGATGAATTCAGCGTTGACGGGGAAGTGGCGCTGGCAGGGACGGAGACGCCTGAACATGCCGTGAGCCAGAGAAGAAATGGCAGGGAGGCGAGCAAAGCCGCGTAATGAAAAGAATGGATTCCAGAAGTACAGTTTTGNNGTTTTTCGGCGGCTGAACGGCTAAACAGTATGACATTTCTTACCTCTCGAAGGGGCTTTCAAGAGGACGCTCCGGGAGAGTCCTTGATCAGGACTCTAGCCAGCATGAGAGGAAGTAAATAGATCACCAATGGGATAGAACCAATGGCTGCGGTGGGGACGATGGTTTATGACTGGCGTAACCAGAGGGTTGCACCCGCTAATTCGTCTAGGAAGTCTGGGTCTAGGAAGTCTAGGTGTAGGAAGTTAAGGTGTAGGAGGTCTAGGAGTGGGATTCCGCCCTGCCGCCATCGGGGCCATCGTCTTCCCATTCGGCGTCGCAGGAGTGGCATCGCCAGGCGGGGCGCTGTACGGGCAGGGGGACGCGCAGGAATGCGCTGATGTAGGCGATGGGGCGGTCGAGTTCCTGGAAGTTGATATCCAAAGACTGACATTTGGGGCAACGCGGCTGCTCGTAGAGCCCGATACCGTGCACGTAAAGACCTTCGAGAATGGGCTCATCCAGAATATTCTGCGCGCTGGTTACGTCCGGGGCGCGTACCTTGAGCTTGATTCCGCCAATGAAGTTCGAAATAAACCAATCCAGGCGAACCAAATTTTCGTCCGCTAGAAAGCATTCGATGCCGGAGGACTCCAAGCTGCCCTTGGCGAGCAGCGCCTCGGGGAGATCGCGAAACTGGCGGATGGTAACGAGTTCTCGTACTTCCATTTCCTGCCGTGGAGAGCCGCAATCGTCCACGGTTTCGAGATGCCTGCGGTCCATTTCATCTTCCAGGGTCTCCCATGCCACCTCGGTCAGAGACTCGGCATTGCGAGCCAGACGCAGCAATTCGCCATCTGTCATACCGGCGTAGTTCGCCGCCAGTCGCTGGCGCTCACGTTGTTCGTTTAGGGAGGATTCGTTAAAAGGCGGCACTGGGCAAGGATACTTCGACGGCCAGGAATCGGCAATCGAGTGAACAGTTGAACTATTTTCTAGTCATACTTTTGATTTGTTGAACTTTGATCTGCTGAACTTTGATCTGTTGAACAAGGGTGTCGATTTCTTCTGGAGACAACTTTCCCGCATACTTCGGCATGCGGCCCTTGCCGTTGGTGATAATATTCCGCAAATCGTCGGCCGATGCTGAGGTTGCGCGTGTGGAGACAAGCGAGGGTCCACCCATGAATCGTCCGTCAGCGGTTTTGCCGTGGCATTTGGCGCAGCTCTTCTGGAAGACAGGATTGGAGGCCAAGTTGGACGGCTGGGTTTGCGCGAACAGAAGAATGTTGGCCAGCAGGAACGGGCAGATAATAACTAAACTGTTCAACTTTGTCATGGGAGGCTTTCTTGTCCAGGATCTCTTCAGAGGATTCATGCTGCACTACTCCGGAAGTAAGATTGGATGCGCGAATAACCTAAAGAGGTCAAAGGGGCGCTTGATTTTCGGAATTGTGCGATGATCGCCGCCACGGCACGCATTCATGGTCTCACCGTCGCAACGCGAAACGGGAGAAATTTTAAGCATCTCGGAGTGAACATCTTTAATCTTTTAAAGTCTCGCTAACCCAGATGGTCGCCACTCACGCTCTCGGGCAATTCCTCCGCACTCTGCCGCATTCGGCGGCGGCGACATTTCTCGCGCTGTTTCCGATTGTCGACCCGTTTGGCGGCATCCCGATTTTCTTTACTATGACGGCCTCGTGGACTGCGAAGGAGCGCCAGCGCACCGCGCTAAAGACTGGGTTCTGGGTCTTCGCCATCCTGGTGACGTTCCTATTTTTCGGACGCTTCGTTTTGTATTTCTTCGGTATCTCTCTTCCTGTATTGAAGATCGCCGGCGGTCTGATCGTCGCCAACACTGCGTGGGGAATGGTCACGTCTCATTCGCGAATCACGCCGGAAGAAAGCCACGAAGCCGAAATCAAGGAAGACATTTCGCTGACTCCGCTGGCGATGCCACTCATGTCAGGCCCGGGAGCGATTGGAGTCGTGATGGCGCTGGCAGCTCACATCGATACCGAAATGTCTTACCTGGGCATGGTGATTGGCATCGCGGCTGTGGCTCTGAGCGTCACGTTGTTCTTCTGCATGGGTGGGCCGCTGGTGAAGCGCCTTGGGCCAAGCGCAGTCGGCGCCATCAACAAAACCTTCGGCTTTCTAATCCTGGCCATTGCCGTCCAACTCGTGTGGAACGGCGTAGCGGACTTCAAGTAATTCCGTGGCATGCGGGAGCGGGCTTTAACTCGTTCATCCGGGCCGAATTCACGGAACCGAAACCCTATTGTTGCCGTATTAGCAAACAGGCGGCCTTGCGCCCTGGGAGGTCAGTATGATCGGACGTTTTAACTTCTTGTCCTTCGAAAAGAGCCTCTTGCTGCTTCTTCTCCTGGCACCTCTTTGCGCCGCATCGGATTCCTGGAGGTACGAAGAAACGCACAACGACACGCGTGACTTTGTCGCGGGAGGCATGCTGCATGTGCGCCTGAGCGTCGGCGACATGCGCATCGAGCGTACCGACTCCAATCAAATTCGCCTGCGCTACACCATCAAGTCGCGCCGCGAGACGAACCTGAAGGATACACATGTGGATTTCGCCGTGCACGGCAATGATGCCAGCATCGAATTTCATGCCCCATCGAGCAGCAACACGGAAATCGATGTGGAACTCGACGTACCGCAGAACACCAATCTGGACGTGCATGAAAAGGTCGGCGACCTCGAAGTGAAAGATGTGGAGGGCGATAAAGATCTCGATCTGGGCGTTGGCGATATCAGGGTCGACGATGGTCATGCCTCGTACCGGCTCATTCGGGCAAACACAAAAATAGGCGATGTGAACGGAGAAGGTTACGGAGAAACCAGCGGCTGGCTGGGAAAAACGTTGAAATATGATGGGCCTGGCAAGTACGGGCTTCGGGCGCAGGTGGTCGTCGGGGATATTACGGTGGAAGGAAAGTAGTAGGGGGAATTGGTCCGCTGGCACACTACCTATCGCTCCAACCTTGACTACTGTGATATATCATGGTATATATCAGTTGGCGTAATTTACCATGACGCGAACCGCTAAACTCTTTCTCAATGGCCGAAGTCAGGCGGTGCGCCTGCCTGCCGACTTGCGTTTCGACGGTAGCGAAGTCTTCATCCGGCAGGATGTGGCGAGTGGGGCGGTAATTCTCTCTCGCCGCCCGGAGTCCTGGGATCAGTTCTTCAAACTTAGGGCGGAAACCGCGGAAACCGGTGGCACCGAGGAATTCATGAAAGTCCGGGAGGATGAAGCCCCGCAGAAACGCAACTTGTTCTGATGGCGGCCCGCTACTTGCTCGACACCAACATTGCGAGCTGCATTATTAAGGGGAGCAGCCCGGCGGTGGATCGCCGTTTGGTCAAGATTCCCATGGCGCAGCTCGCGATATCCGCAGTAACTGAAGGCGAACTGAGATTTGGGGCGGCGCGGCTTCCTCATGCTGCACGCTTGCACATACTGCTAGAGAACTTCTTTCTGCGGGTTGAAACTCTTTCCTGGGATTCCGAGGCCGCTCACTCTTATGGCCAGCTCCGGGCCGCGCTGGAAGGCGAAGGCCAGCCGATGGGTAACCTTGACGTGATGATTGCCGCGCACGCCCTTGCGTTAAGCGCGGTCCTTGTCACCAACGACCATGCCTTTGCCAGAATTAAGAAGCTGAAAGTCGAGGACTGGACGAAGGTACCTCGCTAGCGGAAGGAGTGGGCGTATGCTGGCGATAGATACCTAGCTCCTTCAAAGGATCGCTACTTGATTGTGACCAGCCTCTCCACCAGCTCCGAATAATCCTTCTTCTCGATCCCGTGCACCTGCTTGTTGTACTCGTCCACCTTCGTCGAATAACTCATCCGGCGCAGGAACTTGTGTCGGCACGTGATCGGGATGCGTGGCGGCGGACGCATTCGTCCGCCCGCATCCAATGCGTGATGATTTGGCCCCGGACGAATGCGTCCGGGGCTACGTGATTCGTGGCGAAACACTACTTCAACGACACCAACCTCTCCACCAGTTCCGAATAATCCTTCTTCTCGANNCGGGCCGCACATCGAGCAGAAGGCCGCTTCTTTGTAATAGTCGTCAGGCAGGGTTTCATCGTGCATCGAGCGCGCCGTCTCCGGATCCAGAGACAGTGCGAATTGCTTTTCCCAATCGAACTTATAGCGCGCATAGCTCAACGCGTCGTCACGGTCGCGGGCGCCGGGACGTCCGCGGGCAATGTCGGCGGCGTGGGCGGAAATCTTGTAGGCGATGATTCCGTCTTTCACGTCTTTCTCGTTTGGCAAACCTAAATGCTCCTTCGGCGTGACGTAGCACAACATCGCCGCTCCGTACCATCCAATCATCGCCGCGCCGATGGCCGAGGTGATGTGGTCGTAACCAGGAGCGATATCCGTGACCAGCGGGCCGAGTGTATAGAACGGCGCCTCGTAGCAGAGTTCGATTTCTTTTTCGACCTGCTCCTTGATCTTGTCCATCGACACGTGGCCCGGGCCTTCAATCATCACTTGCACGTCATGCTTCCAGGCAATCTGGGTTAGCTCGCCCAGAGTTTTCAGTTCGGCGAACTGGGCCTCGTCGCTGGCATCGGCCACGCACCCGGGGCGCAGGCCGTCACCCAAAGAAAAGCTGACATCGTACTTCTTGAAAATTTTGCAAATGTCATCGAAGCATTCGTAGAGGAAGTTTTGCTTATGGTTGTAGGCCATCCATTGCGCTAGAATCGCGCCGCCCCGGCTGACGATTCCGGTGATGCGCTTCGAGATCAGCGGCAGATACTGGATCAGCACACCAGCATGAATGGTCATGTAATCCACGCCCTGCGCGGCTTGTTCCTCGATCACTTCCAGCATCACCGAGGCATTCAAATCTTCCACGCGCTTGACGCGGGCGATGGCTTCGTAAATCGGCACGGTGCCGATGGGAACCGGCGAATGCCGCAAAATGGCTTCGCGAATTTCGTGAATGTTGCCGCCGGTGGAGAGATCCATCACCGTATCGGCCCCATAATGCACCGCGGTGTGCAGCTTCTTCAGCTCTTCTTTAATTTCCGAAGTCACGGCCGAGTTGCCGATGTTCGCGTTGATCTTGCATAGCGATGCTACGCCGATCGCCATCGGCTCCAGTTCAGGGTGATTGATGTTCGCTGGAATGATCATTCGGCCGCGCGCCACTTCATCGCGCACCAGTTCGGGCGCAAGTTTTTCGCGATGCGCAATGTAGCCCATCTCCTCAGTGATCACACCGTGGCGTGCATAGTGCATCTGGGAGAAATTGCCGGTGGCGTTCTCGCGCTTGCGACGTGCCAGCCACTCTGCACGCGGCGTTGGAACGCTCTGTCCGTTGGTGCCGTTGGAACCGTTCGAAGAAGTCATGATGAAAGCCGCCCTCAATTCAATCTAAGAATCTGATTATAGTGCGTATGGAGGCGCAACGGGGCTCCCGATCTTCATCGCAAGTCGTGTCGCGCACGGTGCTCGCTTTAAAAAAGCGCAGGCAGTTCGAATGTAATCGTGCGTCTCCGCATGTATCGTCGCCCACGCATCGGCGCTTGCATTGGGCCCCTTTTTGTTATGGTCCACTCGCCGAGAAGAACGGAGGCTTGCGTTGGGACGTACCTACGAACCGCCTACGGTCTGCGAACGCCGGAACTGGCCGGTCGCCACGTAGTCTTTCTTGTCTCAGCGTCCTTGCTCCTGCTGGCGGCGAGGCTTAGAATCTCATCCGTCCCATTCCCTAAGGAGAACTCTCGCATGCGCGTATGTCGTTTTCTGGTCCCATGCTTACTCTTCGTGGCCGTTGGTGTTTTTACACAAACATGCCTTGCCCAGACATCTTCTTCCGAGACCCCGGCTCCGGGGTTCAGCCTCGACAACATCGATAAGACGGTCGACCCCTGCGTCGATTTCTACCAATATGCATGCGGCAATTGGATGAAGAAAGCCGAAATTCCCGCGGACCGTTCGTCCTGGCAAAGTTTCTCCGAGCTCGACGAGCGCAATCTTGATATCGAACGCGTCATCCTGGAGAAGGCTGCCGCGGGTGGCCCCGGGCGCGATGCCATCGATCAGAAAATCGGCGACCTTTACGGTTCTTGCATGGACGACAAGGCGGTGAATGCCAAAGGTATTTCTCCGCTGAAGCCGGAACTTGATCGCGTGGCCGCTGTGAAAGATAAAACCGCACTCATCGACGAAATTGCGCACGTGCATTTGGTGGGGAACAGTCCGCTGTTTAATTTCTATTCGAACTCCGATCTGCATAATGCCGATATGGTGATCGCCAATATCGACCAGGGCGGTCTTTCGCTGCCCGATCGCGATTACTACATTAAAGACGACGCTCGCATGGTGGATATGCGCAAGCACTTTACCGACAATGTGACCGAGATGTTCACACTGGCCGGACAGGCGCCCGAGCAGGCCGCAGAATCGGCGAAGACCGTGCTCCGCATTGAAACCGAGTTGGCCAAGGCCTCCATGGACCGCACCGCGCGCCGCGACCCGAAAGTTCGTGACCACAAAATGACGCGCGACGAAGCCGTGGCTCTGGCCCCCGATTTCCATTTAAATCGCTTTTTCGTGGCACTTGGCGCGCCCAGCTTCACGGAAATGAATGTGGGCAATCCGGATTTCTTCAAGCAAGTGAACGGCGTTGTGGAAGCAGAGCCCCTGGACGCGCTCAAAACTTACGTCAGCTGGCAGGTGTTGCGCTCGGCCGCTCCGTGGCTTTCCCAGCCTTTTGTCGACACCAACTTCAAAATGCGGCAAGCCTTGACCGGTCAAAAACAAATTCAGGACCGATGGAAACGGTGCGTGGATCTTACGGATGCTTCTCTCGGAGAGGCGCTTGGCCAACGCTACGTTGATGTCACCTTCGGCGCGGAAGGGAAGCAGCGCATGTTGAAGATGGTAGATGCCCTGGAGAAGTCCCTCGACAAGGACATTCAAAGCTTGTCCTGGATGAGCGACGAGACCAGAAGGCAGGCCAAGGTTAAGCTGATGGCGATTCGCAACAAGATCGGGTATCCGGATATTTATCGCGATTACAGTTCGGTCGTCATCAAGCCGGATGATTTACTGGGCAATGTGCAGCGTGCCACGGAGTTCGAGTCGAAGCGCCAGATTGCGAAAATCGGCAAGCCGCTCGACCGCAAGGAATGGGGTATGACCCCGCCCACGGTGAATGCCTATTACAGCCCGGCGTATAACGAAATTGTCTTTCCCGCTGGAATTCTGCAGCCGCCGTTCTTCGACAAGAGCATGGACGACGCGGTTAACTTCGGTGGCATCGGGCTGGTGATCGGCCACGAACTCACCCATGGATTCGACGACCAGGGGCGTAAGTTCGATCCTCAGGGCAATCTCAAGGATTGGTGGACGGCCGAGGATGGGAAGGAATTCGAAAAACGCGTGAGCTGTGTTGCCGACGAATATTCGAACTTCGTCGCGGTCGATGATCTCAAGCTGAACGGGCGTCTCACACTCGGCGAGAACACCGCCGACAACGGCGGTGCGAGAATCGCGCTCATGGCCCTTGAGCAGATGATCGCCGACGACAAGACAGGGAAAGAAGCTCAGAACATTGATGGCTACACCCCGGAGCAACGTTTCTTCCTGGGATTCGGGCGCGTCTGGTGCGAGAAACGGCGTCCGGAATACGAACGCATGCAGGTCACAACCAATCCGCATTCCCCCGGCAGATACCGCGTGAATGGCGTTGTGGAGAATATGCCGGAGTTCGAAAAAGCCTGGGGATGCAAGGCCGGCCAGCCGATGGTGGCGGAGAATGCCTGTCGCGTTTGGTGAGCTTTTAAAAGATTCGAGCCGTCAAGAATTAAAAAAGGTCCGGCAGATTGTGCCGGACCTTTTTTCGCGGAGATTCCTAATAGTTGGCAGCAGCCTGCACAACCAGATGGTCGACGATGCGGTGCGCTTCATCGATGTGGTGAATCGCGCGATCCCGCAAACCGCGTACCCGTGGATCGTCTTCTTCGCGGGCAATGTCATTGTGCGCCCTATCCAGCAATTCCATCGCGCGATGGTAGCGGCCAGCGCGGTCCATTCGTGCATCGACCGGCGGATGATCGTTCAGATTCTTCCCGTCATCGATCGCGGCGCGCTTGATTTCGTCGATCGCCTTATCGATTTCGCCGATGGCATGTTCTTCTTCTTTGTCCATGTGATGAGTGGGCGCCATGTTTTCCAGGTGAGCCCGGGCGGTGCGGAGATCGCTGAGTGCGTGCAGGTATGCGGGATGTACTCCCGGCTCCTGAGCTACGCCCACTGCGGCAAACAGTGCGAGCAGGCACACCAGTAACGTGCAATGTCTTGCAATCTTCATGTTTTCCTCGAAGCCTTTCGGCAGAAATGAACTTCGTAGTAATGAACCCACAATTGCAGGTTTAGACTCGCCGAATTCTATCGGCTCATCGAGGAAGTCCGAACGTTACGGGAGTACAAGACCGCACTCTAGGCTCCAAAGCGCCGTATTTAATGTTTTTCAGGCAGCTTGAAACCCTTGCGGCGCTGCTCGCTATAACGGTGCAAGGCGTCGAGAATAATCGGATAGGCCTCCCCCGCGGGCCGTATCTCATCCACTTCCACGGCCTTGCCTTCGAGCTGCTTGTAGTCCTGGAAGAACCGGCGCAGCATAATCATCCGGTGGGGCGGCATCTGCGCGGCCTCGTGGTAGGAGTTGAATTCCGGGTCTTGGGTGGCGATGGCGATAATCTTATGATCCGGCTTGCCTCCGTCGATCATGGTCATCAGACCGATAGCGCGTGCATGGATGATGGTAAGCGGCACGACGGTCTCCTGACAGAGCACAAGCACGTCCAGCGGGTCGTCGTCTTCGGCCAACGTTTGCGGAATGAAGCCGTAGTTTGCCGGATAATAGACGGCGGAATAAAGGATGCGATCGAGCTTGATCAGTCCGCTCGCCTTATCCAGTTCGTATTTCACGCTCGATCCAAAGGGAATCTCGATCACGCAGTCGAATTCCTGCGGGAGTTTGTCGCCGGGAGTTACGTCGTGCCAGNNGTTTCAGTTCAGACGGTGCGACTCTACGGCTGCGTCCTCAGCCGCATAGTCGAACTGCGCGGGAACCGTCCCGGCTGGAGGATTTTCTCGTTCCCAGCTTATGGTCCGGCGGATTGCCTCGTCGATCGCCACGGGTTCTTTGTAGCCGAGTTCGCGGCGGATACGCGCGGAACTCGCGGTCCAATGCTGCGCGGTATTGCCGGGCTTTAGCAAATGCGCGGGCGTGTGCTCGGCGGGCAGGACCACGAATTTTCCATCCCAGTGCATTGCCGCGGCGATATTCTGCGCCCACTCCAGTTCGCTGAACGATGGCTCCTCGCAAACGTTGTAGACGCGTCGGGCTGCGCGTTGATCGGTGCCTGCCAGTGCGATAGCGGCGGCAACATTTTCGACATACCCACGCGGCGAGCGCCAGGCAGCCAGCGTCTCGGGAAGAATGATGTGGCGGCGCCCGTCCGCAATGCGCTTTACCACGGGATAGAAACGATGCAGCCGATCGCCGGGTCCATAGACCATTGGCAGGCGGAGCATTGTGCCGGGAAGTTCGCGGTCGTTCATCAAGACACGCTCCGCTGGGATCTTGTCATAATCGTCAGTGGCCCACGAGAAAATTTGGCGCAGCATCTGCATGTTCTCGGGTGAGTAGGGATGCAGATTGCGCCGCAGTTCTGAATCCTCCGTAAGCGGCAATTCCTGTAGGGGCCCGCTTTCGGTGCCATTCGCGATGCCGACCGCTCGGTAGACGTCGATGCTGCTAAGCATGACCACGCGTTCGGCCACGCCGCGGGAAAAGTTCATCAGCGCCTCAGCTTGCGGAGCCGAACTGATGACGAAATCGATCACCACATCGGGAGCAAAGCGCTTGATTTCGTCGGTGCCGGCAGTGAGTTGGTTGCGGTCGCCGCGAATCTCATCAAGATCAGGCGGCGCAGCTGTATTTCCGCGGTGGAAGATCGCGACCGCGTGACCTTGCCGGATCAGTTCTGCCGCGACAAATCGCCCGATAAACCCGTTTCCGCCTATCAGAAGAATGCGCATGTTAGCCCACGACACGCTTTCGAAGTCTTGATTCCCAGCGTAAGGAAGATTACAGTCATAAACGTAATCTGGGATCGTTGAACATGTCCACTCAAGCCAAAACCTATCTTAAGTTCGGCGGGGCTACGGTTGTCATCCTGTTTCTTCTTGGCTACCTCGCTTACACCGGAGTGCAGGATAGCAAGAGCTACTACGTCACCATCACCGAACTCCACAAGATGGGCAACGGAGCGTTTACCAAGCGCCTGCGGGTTGCCGGGAACGTTCAACCGGGCTCGATCAAGCGCACCGGAACTCACGTGCAGTTTGTTTTGATGGAGCAGGATCAACTTCTTTCCGTCGACTACAGCGGAACCGAAGCTCCTCCGGACACTTTCAAGGACGATTCTCAGGCCCTGGCCGACGGCAGCTTCGGCCACGATGGCGTATTCCACGCCAAAGCTCTGCAGGCCAAGTGCGCCTCGAAGTATGCGCCGCAGCAGCCCGGCAACCAGATGCAGGCCGAGCCCGCCAAGAGCGTGACGCAAGCCCGGCCACCAGTCGGCACTGGTATGCCGAACTGATTGCATTCTCGGTTTGCGTTCTCGGTTCAATCGGCGCTTTCCTGCAAATTAAATGCACGGAAACTCCCACTCCAGTAAACTCATGGCCGTGGCTCGATTGCTTTGATTCTGTTCGAAACTCTTCACATCTCTCAACCCTGTGACCGACTCTGCTTCAATCATCAGCCTGAGCAACCTGATCAAGCAGTTCGGGCGCTTCGCCGCACTGCGGGGCGTGACCGCTGAATTTGCCGCCGGAAAGTTCCATGTGATCCTCGGCGACAACGGGGCAGGGAAGACGACTCTGCTTCGTGCGCTGGCCGGACTGGCGCAGCCCACGCGGGGAACGATCTCTATTCTTGGTAAAGAACCTCACGACGCGTGCCGCCAGCTTGGCTATATGGCACATCCTTCGCTGCTTTACGACGAGATGAGCGGCATGGAAAATCTGCGTTACTTCGCGCGACTATACGAGATTTCAGGCGATGCGCGCTGCGAACAGGTAATTCGCTCGGTTCGTCTTGATCCTGGGCTGGCGCGCCCTGTCGGCCAGTATTCGCAAGGCATGCGGCAGCGCATGTCACTCGCGCGGGCTATTTTGCACGATCCTGAAATTCTATTGCTCGATGAGCCGTTCTCCAACGTAGACGTACATTCCGCACAAGAGATCGTCGGGTTGCTGAAGGAAATGCGCGACGCGGGGAAGACTATTTTCGTGGTTACGCATCAGGCCTCGCTGCTGCAAGGCGTGGCCGACGAATTCATCTGGATGCAGGCCGGACAAATCGTCGATCGCACCGCCGACTTCCATGCAGGCTTTTCAACTGTGGGGAAGCAATGAGTCTGCTCCGCTCCATCACCGCAGCCACGCTCGCAAAAGATATTCGCCTGGAATGGCGCTCCCGGGATGCCATCAATTCCATGCTTTTCTTTTCTCTGCTGGTGGTGGTGATCTTCAGCTTTGCTTTCGATCCCAACGCCGAAGAATCGCGTGAAATTGCCGGAGGATTGATATGGGTCGCTTTCCTGTTTGCCGCCGTCGTCGCTCTAAATCAAACCTGGGCGCGTGAGCTTCGCAACCAGGTGCTCGATGCTTATCGGGTTTCCCCGGCTCCGGCCACCGCATTGTTCGTGGCGAAGGCGCTGGGAAACTTTCTTCTAGTGAGCCTTTTGGAAGCCTTGATGGCGCCGCTGTTCATGATCTTCTACAATCTGCGACCTCTCGGTCCCGCATGGCAATTGATCCCGGTGGCGATTCTCGGAACCTGGGCGCTGGTGGTTAACGGAACATTTTTTGCGGCCATGTCGCTCCGCACGCGCAGCCGCGAGATTATGCTCCCGCTGCTGCTGTTCCCCATCTCGATCCCCGCCATTCAGTCGATGGTCGAAGCCACGCGGGTCGTTCTTTCCGGCGACGGCTCCGCGCGCTTCTGGATCGTGTTGCTTCTCACCTACGATGTAGTGTTTACTACTGCTTGTCTGGCCTTGTTTGAGACGATTCTGCAGGCGGAATGAAAAAAGCTTTTCCTATCCTCGCGGTTCTAACGGCGTTGCTGCTGGCTTACGGAACGTATCAGGCTCTGGTCGTCGCTCCCACGGAGCGCACCATGGGCGATGTGCAACGCATCTTCTACTACCATGTGCCCTCGGCATGGACCGCGTTTCTGCTTTTCTCTCTCAATTTCCTCGCCTCGCTGCAATATCTGTCCGGCGCAAAGCCATCCGCCAAGCGTGTTATCAATTGGGCCGTCATCGCCATCGCGGTTGTAGGCGCGATTGCGCCATATATTCCGATGGTGCAAAAGCAATTGCCGGAAGGGCTCTATCCTAGTTCCGTGGCTACAACCGCAATCATGATTGCCGTTCTCTATTTTTTGATTGGCAAGTTTTTCACCGAGCGCAGTCTGGACGTGCTGGCCGTGACCACTGCGGAAGTAGGCGTGGTTTTCTGCTCAATCGTGCTGATCACCGGACCGCTCTGGGCGCGGCCCGTGTGGGGCATCTGGTGGACGTGGGATCTTCGCCTCACGTTGACCCTGGTTCTATGGCTCATTTATGTCAGCTATCTGGTTCTGCGGCGATTTTCCGATAGCGCGCAAACTCCAAAGCTGGCGGCGGTACTCGCGATCTTTGGCGCGCTCGATGTCCCGCTGGTCTATTTTTCGATCTGGTTTTTCCGCACACAACATCCGCAGCCGGTGATTGGCGGCGGTGGCTCCATCGATCCCCGCATGCTGCACATCCTTCTGCTCAACTGGCTGGCTTTTTCGTGCTTAGCCTTCCTGGTTTGCTGGCTGCGCTATGGACTGGAGATCATGCAGCGTGACGTGCATGAGGCTCAGGCGCTCGAAGCCCTTCTTGGCGACGAGGGTCTGCCGCAAACTTCAGCCAGGGGCACCTCGCCGCTCAACAAAACTCCGTCCAGAATGGGTCCCGCATGAATTCGATCAAGTTTCTCTACGCAGCCTACATCGCCACCTGGGCGATCCACGGCCTCTATCTCGGAAGCATTGCCCGGCGTTACGGCCGCCTGCGGCGAGAGATGAAGGAATTGGAAAACGGCGGTAAGTAGGAGAATCTCACGCCGATATGCTCTGTGCCCGAAATCCGGAATCCGATTTCAATTCGCTTCTTTCCAGCCCTTCTGCAACGCGCTAAGAAAGTCGTTCCCGCCATTGGACCGAAGAAATTCGTAATCCTCGATCATTGCCGCCGTTCCAACCCGCGCAGAGGGCAGCGGATTCTCCGAGCGAATCACGCGCGCTGTAAACCGCACCCGAACTGCATCCGTCAGCGTGATGTGCGGCGGAAAGGTAAGGATCACTTCGCAGCGGGTTCCGGCGGGGACCACCCGGTCCAGATACAGGTAAACTCCGCGCGCGCTTACATTCTGGGTTTCCGTTTGAAGTTCCTTCGCCTCCACTGGCCCGGCGTCATTGCCGGTCTTACCCAGGCCCGGCTCATCCAGTCCGCACTCATCGAGGCGAACGACCGCCGGCAGGCGCATGTCGAAACGCCGCATCAGCCGTCTTTCCTGAATGTTGCTTTGCATCGGTGGCGTATTTTCCGAAAGCATTTTCCCCCAGGTCATCGATCAAATCGAATGCAGCGGAATCAACCAACAGGCTGGAAGCCCAAATACAATTTTATTGGGGGAAGGGCTGACATCCACTGTATAGATTTGTGTGACGTTTGCAAGAGCAAAAAGACCCTTAGAACTTAGTCAGTAAATGATTTGATAGGCGCAGGTTCTTTCATCCACTTTCGGGCCATTGCGCGGCATCTTTCCGGAGTGATGGGCGCATCAGACAGGTCGGGGGCGCTTCCGGGTCTGAGCGCTCGCTTGACTTGTTTGTCTGTCAGATGTTTAAGTAGTGTTTATTTTCCGCCAGTCCTAAAGTGACATGTCAGCAGCGGCGGTTTCGCCGGCGCCGGGGAAAAAGCCTGCGTCGTTTCTACTCTCTCCAAAAATGGTCGGTATGTTCGGAGGAAAAGCGTAATGGGAAATGGCCGTGAATTGTCGGGTAGCGGATTGGAAAACGGATCATCGAGCAAGCTCGCCAAGAGTGTGCGAGCTAGTGCGCTAGCGCAATATCTCGCTGGGGGGCTCGCCGTTTTGTTGCTGGCTGTTGGCGCTAAGGTCCAAACCGCCTCCCATCATTCCTGGCCAAGCGCTTCGCTGCAACTTCCCGTCTCCGCTATTCCAACAGCTCTTAAGCCCTCCGCGAATCCTGGCCTCGATGCTCAAGCTCTGCTTGCCCGCCTTCCATTGATATTTGAGCCGAATGAAGGTCAGGTCAATCCTGACGTAAGGTTTGTCTCGCGCGGTCCAGGATATAGCCTGTTTTTAGGTCCTACGGGAGCTATTCTAGCTACGCCAAAGCCGCGCGCTGCGCTCTCCGACAAAGCCGCAAACGGAACCGTCGATACCGTACGCATGACCCTGGTGGGCGCGAATCCTGCCGCTTCGTTGGCCGGAACGCGTCTGCTTCCCGGCACCAGCAACTACTTCATCGGCAATGATCGAAGCAAATGGCATACCGGCATCGCGCAATTTGCCGGCGTTCGCTATCAGAGTGTTTATCCCGGAATCGATCTGGTTTTCTACGGAAATCAGGGCCACCTGGAATATGACTTTAAAGTGGCGCCCGGGGCCGATCCTTCGCAAGCCGAATTGCAGTTCGATGGCGCATCCAAACTGGAACTAGCTGGCGGCGATCTCGTTCTAAAAGGAACCAGCGCCGGGGTTCGTCTACAGGCACCCCACATTTATCAGACTGTCGCCGGCCGGCAGCAGCCCGTTCAAGGACATTTCGTTCTGCGCGCCGCCAATCGCGTTGGCTTCGAGATTGGCTCCTATGATCGCAGCAGAGAACTGGTCATCGATCCGACCATCACCTATTCCACCTATTTCGGCGGCAGCGGCACTGAAACTTCTCCATCGATTGCGGTCAACGGTAATGGTTTCATTTATCTCGCCGGCTCAACCACTTCACCGGACCTTCCGGTAGTGAACGCCTACCAGCCCACGCTGAAGGGCGCGCAAAATATCTTCGTTCTCAAGCTAAATCCAACCCTGGCCGCCGCCGGTATCGTGTATCTCACCTACCTCGGCGGCAGCGGAACCGATTCTCTGGCAGGCTCTCCTGATTCGCTGCTGGCCGTGTCCGGCTCCACTACCCCCCCTGGCGCTTCGGCGGGGCTGGCGGTTGATAGCAGCGGCGATGTATATGTCGGCGGCACTACCACTTCTGCTAATTTTCCCACCACAAATGGATTTCAATCCGTACCCTTGGCGGGCAGCACCGGCACTTCGCACGTTTTTGTGAGCGAGATCAGCGCCCTCAGTTCCACTCCAGCCCTGAGCTACTCGACCTATCTCTCCGGCAACGGGACCGACGCGGCCAGCGCCATTGCGATCGATGCCAAGGGAGATGTTTTCGTAACCGGCACCACCACCTCCACCAACGTCGGTATCGGTTTTCCCGCGAGCCCTCAGCCGATTGCGTTTCAACCTGCGCCTTCGCCAAATTCCACGATCCAGTTTTTCCTGACCGAGGTGAACACCGGAATCATCGGCGTGGATAGCGTTCCCTATTCAACTTACTTCGGCGGAAACAACGGCACCATCGCCGTAGGCGGCGGCATCGCTGTCGATACCTCTGGCATCGTTTATTTCAGCGGAACCACAAATATGTTCAACAGCGGCGAAGGCACTAACGGCACCGGAAACCTGGCGACCGGCGATTTCCCGATCACGAATGCCTATCAGCCCTGCCTGGACACCGTTCCCCCCACCACACTTACCTTCCCCGTCACGTGTGGCACAATTTCTCCTGTCAACGGGGTCGTTCCCACCGACGCCTTCGTCGCCAAGCTGAATCCCGCCAACGCACAGAGCCAGGGGTCGCAATTGCTCTTTTCCACCTACCTTGGCGGCACCGGAACGGATTATTCCACTGCGCTCGCCATCGATACTGGCGCCGCTGCCATTTACATCACCGGCTACACCACTTCCTCGCTTTTCAATCTTCCCACGGGCAGCGGTGCGTTCCAGCAGTGCATCGATACTCCGATGAATCCTACGACTCTCCCATGTCCTACCATCACCACCCCGGCTGCCGACGCCTACGTCGCCAAATTTACCAATCCCACCGAGGCGGCGGGGTCAGCCAGTAATCAGGTTCTGCTGAGCTACTTCTCCTATTTAGGTGGAAGCGCGAATGACGAAGGATTGGCAATCTCCGTAGATACCGCAGGCGGCGCGCTCGTCACGGGTTGGACCCAGTCAGGAACGGTCGGCGTCTTCAGCCCCACCACAGGCTTCCCAGTGACCTCCAGCGCCAGCTTCACTCCGATTCAAAGCTCGCTCAACGGTCCGCAGAATGCTTTCTTTGCCCGCATCAATACAACTGCGGTCAACGGCAACAATGTCATCGCATCGTACGCCACCTACTTTGGCGGCAATGGCACCGATAGTGGCACCAGCATCACCGTCGATCCCAGTCTGAACACATACTTCGCGGGAGACACCACTTCCACCAACCTGCAGGTACAGGGCGGTGTGCAATCCACTCTGAACGGCGCCAGCAACGACTTTGCCGTCGAACTGCGTCCCACCAGCTTGCTGTGCATCAACTGCATTGTTCCCCTTTATTCTACGGGCTCGAGTGTCATCGGCGCCGGCAACGCCATGACGATTACGTTTACTCTTACCAACGAAGGGCCCGATCTCGCCACCAACATCACCGTTACCGGTACCGTCACCCAGGGAGCGGCCTTCACCTCCAGCAGTCCAGCCACCGCCGGTTCGGGCACGTGCAGCGCCCCCAGCGGATTGAATGTGGTCTGTACCATCCCAAGCCTGCAATCCGGGTCCACTTCGTCCGTGGCCTTCTCGGTAACCCCCACCATTCCAGGCAATTATTCCGTGTCGGCGACGGTCACCGATAGCAACAATACCAATACCGCCGTCACCAACAATGCGCCTTTCTCTGCTACCGGCTACTCCATGTCGGTGCTCCCGTCGAGCCAGACGGTGGTAGCTGGAAACGTCGCACCTTTTACGGTACAGGTAAATCCATCGATCACGTATGGGAACAATGTTTCCCTCAGTTGCAGTTCGCTCCCCGTGGGCGCAACTTGCGGTTTCACCCCCAGCACCCTGCCCTTCAATGGACCCGGACTGCTGACCAGTGCCCTTAATCTCACCACCACCGCGCGCCCCATCACTACCATCAGTTCGCTGCGCTGGCGCGGGCCCTTCTACGCGCTGTGGCTTCTATTTCCAGGGATCGCTCTGGTTGGGGCGGCGGGAAAACGCAAGCGTGCTCGCTTGCTGGGATGGATGGCTCTTCTCACCGTATGCGCGCTGATCATGATCTTGCCATCCTGCAGCAAAGCCAAAGAAAATCCCGTGGTAAGCGGAACTCCGGCGGGAACTTATCCCATCACCGTCACCGCCACCTCAGGCACATACACCCAAAGCTACGGCATCACACTAACAGTGAATTAAGAGACTCGTGTGTCAGGACGGTCCAGGTGGCGCGGGCGCTCTCGCCCGCGAGTCTTGTGAAGTACCGCATGCAGCAGTCAATGAGCCAAGCGACTCATTTCGCCCGCGCCTCCGCCCGGCCTAAGCCCCCGCAGACAGCTTATGATGGCTCTTCACCTCGGCAATTCCATACTGCCGAATTTTATAGAGCAAAGCTTTGTAGCTGACTTGCAGCAACTCAGCCGCCTGCTTGCGATTCCAGTTGGTCTGTTCCAGCGCCTGACGAATGGCCTCGCCTTCAGCCTCATCCTTCGCGCTCCGAGCCAGGGATTTCAATCCTCCGCCAGCCTCCCCATGGCCAGAATCGCTTCGTGCTCCCATCCCGCCATTCCCATCCGGACGCGGCTGCAATTCCGCCGCCGCCAGATTCTCATCGCCCAGAATCAAGTACCGCTTTAAGAAATTATTCAGCTCGCGAAGATTGCCCGGCCAGCTGTATCTTTGGCAAGCCTCCAGCAACGCCGGAGAAAGCGGGAGTTGTGGCCGTGCATACTGCTCCGCCATCCGCGTCATAAATTGCTTCAGCAGGATGGGAATTTCCTCCTTCCGTTCCCGCAGAGGAGGCAACTGCAGCGTAAAAGCATTCAAGCGGTAGTAAAGATCTTCCCGCAGCCGCTTCGCCGCCAGAGCCTGCGGAATATCGATATTCGTCGCCGCCAGAATGCGTACATCCACCTTAATCACCGAGCGGCTGCCCAGCCGCGAGAATTGCTGGTCCTGCAGCACATGCAGCAGCTTCGCCTGCAGCGTGGGCGGCATCTCGCCGATCTCATCCAGCAGAATCGTTCCCTTATTGCACAACTCGAACTTGCCCGGTTTCGCGTGCGTAGCGCCAGTAAATGCGCCCGGCTCGTAACCGAACAGCTCGCTCTCCAACAGATCCGCAGGAACGGCTGCGCAATTCACCTTCAAGAACGTGCGGTGCGCCCGCGGTGAGAGCTTATGAATCAGCCGCGCCAGCACTTCCTTGCCGGTGCCACTCTCGCCCAGCAGCAGCACTGGAATGTCCACATGCGCCACCAGCGCCGCCTGTGAGCGGATCTTCCGCATTGCCGGGCTGGCTGCGATAAAGAATATGTTGTCGGCCACTTCTTCGACTTCGCCGCCCACCGGACCTTTATCTTCTCCCAGACATTGACCGACCACCGCATCCAGTTCCGCCTTCTGAAACGGTTTGGTCAGGTAGTCGTGCGCGCCCAGCCGCATCGCCTGCACCACTTTTTTCGTATCGTTGACGCAGGAAAGCATCACCACTTTCGCGCCCGGACGCTTCTGCCGAATGTGCTCCAGAGTTTCCAGCCCGTCAATTCCAGGCATTAGAACGTCAAGCAGAACCAAGTCCGGCTCCAGGCCCTTTTCAATCCGCTGCAATGCTTCTTCGCCAGTCGACGCCGTCTCGACTTTGTAGTTCTCCACCTCCAGCAACGTCTTGATGTACCGGAGCATGGCTGGCTCGTCATCCACCAGCAGAATCTTCGCCGTGTTCTTCATTATTGATTCTTCCCCGGGTTCTTTTTGCTTGCGCCATTCGGAACAACTTTAAAAGGAATGAGGAACGAGAATTTGCACCCCGCGCCAGGATCGCTCTCCACCCATACCTTGCCGGCCATCCCCTGCACCAGCCGACGTACAATCGCCAGCCCCAATCCCATGCCTTCCTGATTTTCATTGCCCGGAAGCCGAAAAAAATCGTCAAAAACTTCCTGGTGAAACTCCGCGGGGATCCCCGGACCGGTGTCCGCCACGCTGATCTTTACCGAATTAGGCTGCGAAATATCCTGTCGCCTTCGCTCATTCGGCGTGCCGGATTGCGCCGCCGCTCGCCGCTCCCATATGTATGGTTCCGCGTGCAGCCACACCGTTCCGCCCTGCGCAACAAACTTGAAAGAATTCTCCAGCAGATTTGAGATAACTCGCTCCAGCTTTGGAAGATCGAAGGCAAACTCTGGCAGCTTATCGTTGGCCAAAAAATAAAGCGCCAGCCCTTTTTCCTGAAAACGCGCCGACCAGAGCCGGCACACTTCGGACAAACACTCGTTGATGTTCCCGAGCGCAAACTGCATCTTCAGTCCGCCGGTTTCCAGAGCGCTGAAGGTCAGGAAGTCCTGGATGAACTGTTGCAGCCGTTTCCCGCTGGACTGCATGTCACGCAGCACTTCCCGCTGCCGCTCGCTGATCGGACCCAGCTTCTCACTTTGCAGCAGTTCTACGTAGCCATTCAGAATCGCCAGCGGCGTCTTCAAATCGTGCGCGGCTGAGCCCAGAGCGTTGGTAGTGCGTTGATATCTTTGCTGCAGTTCCGAATAAGCCTGCGGCAGCTCCGCCGCACTCGGCATGCCTGTTCCCGGCGTCCGAGGCTCCGGCGAATCCATCCTTCCAGCGCCGGGCTCTGGAACGCACACGTTTTTCTGTACGGTGGCCATAGGTTAGAGAGCGGTGTAACACAGAAGGGAGGAAGCACTCGACAGTTGAAGGAAGAATGCTGTTACAAAATCGTATTCCAGAGCACTTTTCATTGTCAACGAAAAATGCAACCTGATTACCCAAGTGTGGCAAAACCTTGCACTTTAACCGCTGGCGGAAGCCCCCTCAGTTCAATTCAAGCAATGCTCCGCAGGTAGGAAAGCTTCAGCAAATGCAGGTCTTTTATGCCGCTTCGCGGTTGCGCAAGGCTGGATCATCCGGCAGGATACCGGTTGTGCCCGAGGTTCGCTGGGATTTCTACCTTAATCGCCGGAATTGGCCCATGATGTGCTTTGAATTCCCACATTGCAAGGAAGGGGTTCGATTGAAACCAAAGAATTCCGCGGCAGAACGTCGGCGCTGGCCGCGCCTCCCTCTCGCTATTCCCGTTTTTGTCAGAAGCTGGCTCGATCAGAGTCAGGAGCAGGGTCAGGACAAGGAATCCCTCGAGTTTGCCACCGCTCTGAACGTCTCCGCTGGCGGAATGCTGGTGGCTCTCCGCCGCTCCATTCCACTTGCAGCCGAGATTTCGCTCGAAATCCCCAGCGCACCCGTTGCTGCCTTGGCCTTGGTGCCACGCGCGGTTCGCACCCTCCGCGCAAAAGTGCTGCGCATCCAACTCGGTCAGACGTTCAATCTCATCGGCTTAAAATTCGCTCAACCCCTGGTGAACCGCGCCGAGGCCACCGCCCGAAAACGGAAGAGCCTTTCTTCAGTGTAAGCTCCTTATATTTTGGATTCATCTGGCCGATCCGCCGTCTCCTCGTTCCTAACCCCCACTTCCATGCCATGGCATGTTGTTGAACCCGTTGATATTCTTGTTTGCGGGGTTACTTGGACGAAGAACGTTCGGTAAACCAGATCAAGCACCAAATATACGAGAGTTTCAGTTTCCCTTCGTGGACCTTCGTGCCCTTAGTGGTTGAGTCATGACCTTAATCTTTAGTAAGTTGCTTTTCCTCAACCGGATAGGCTAGCCTCATCGCAAGCTCCGTTTTCCCCCAAAGTTTGGTTCTCAGGATGCACGGTTTTCGCCGCCTGCGTTAAGTCCGTACTTTCTTTATGGGCACTATGAACTCAGTCAGCTCGCTGGTCCAACCTCTGGGAGAAATGCCTCCCGACGCGATCATATTTGGCTGCACCGAAGCGATGCGGTCCCTGCGGGAGCGCATGGCCAAGATCGCCGCGGCAAACGTCCCTGTTCTGATTCATGGAGAGAGCGGCACCGGCAAGGACATCATCGCCCGCATGATTCATGCGGCTTCGCCCTGGAAGACCGGACCCTGGGTGAAAGTGAACTGTCCGGCCATCCCTGGAACCCTGCTCGAAAGCGAACTGTTTGGTTACGAGAAAGGTGCCTTCACCGGCGCTTTTGGCATGAAGCCCGGCCGAGTCGAGATGGCACACCGCGGCACGCTCTTTTTGGATGAAATTTCCGAACTCGACATGAGCCTGCAATCGAAGCTCTTGCAGCTCTTGCAGGATGGGCAGTTCTGCCGCATCGGCGCCCAGGAAGACAAAAAAGTGGAAGTGCGCGTAGTTTGCGCCACCAATCGCAAACTGGAAGAGGAGATCGCCAACGGCAGTTTTCGTGCCGACCTTTTTTATCGCATCAACGTCGTCAATCTCTACATGCCGCCATTGCGCGAGCGCGCTTCCGACCTGCCCGAGCTGATCGCTTTTTTCATCGAAAACTATAACCGCAAATTCAACGCCCGCGCCAAGCCGCTCTCCACCGATTTAATGAACTCGCTGCGCAAATATCACTGGCCCGGGAACATTCGCGAGTTGGAAAACCTTATCAAGCGTTTCGTCATTTTAGGCACCGAGGAAGCCATCTCCGGCGATCTGCGCCCCCACGAACCCGATTTCTTTAACGCGGATATTAACGTGGACGGTCCGATTTCTCTCAAGAAGCTCACGCGCCAGGCCGTCCATGAAATGGAACGCAAGATCATCCTGAAAGTTCTGCAGCATCATCACTGGAATCGCAAGCAATCCGCCCGCGCTCTGAACATCAGCTACCGCGCTCTACTTTATAAAATTCGCGACGCCGGCCTACCCTCCAACCGCGCTCCCCGCCGCCCTCAACCCGCCCCGGCGCCGCCAGTCATCGCCCTCGACTAATCGAGCACGGCTATTGGTATGCCTGCATCACTCCACAAGGGCTGCCCCATTCTTGCGCGCCCTTTGCGCAAGAGTGGGAAAGGGAAACGCCAGCGCAATGATGTTGTTCTATGCACCACCGCATAAAGGTAAGGGGTGGCCCAGGCTTTTGATCTTGCGGGCATTACCAACAGTTGGGAATGTACACGCAAAGATCGTTAAAAGCGGGCCACCCGCTACCCGATCATGTGCATACCTCAGTGACGTGCGTAACACATGCTACAAAACTGACGCTGCAAAGCGGCCGTTTTAGTTCGATTCGCTGAACTCAATGTAGGGCGACGATCCGCTCGTGGTGCTGCAATTGCCCAAATCCAAGTTGTTGCTCTCTCCGGTGGTGCCGGCATCTGCAACACAAGTTGGGGCTGAAGTGGAGCCATCCGTCAGGGCCACTTTCACGGTAATCGAGACAGGCTCATTGAAGTCTGCTCGCGAACCGCCGGCATCCCCGACGACATTGAATTCGGACTGCTTCCAGACCTTCGAGATATCCAGCACGCTGTCCTTGCCGCTCACGGAGTAGGCGGTGCCTCCATCGGTGAATTTCACCGTATCGTTTCCGCCTGAGGCCGAAGCGCCCGAGAGTGACAAACTGGCAAGCGAGGTAGGGTTCACATCGGGCGCCGAGATGTAACTGCTGTTCCCATAGCAATCGCCCTCGCCATCACTGCCAAAACCGCTCGGACAACCCGAACTGCCCCAGTCGATCAGCCAATACTGCATGAAAACAGCCGCCTTGCCCTCGGTTACATAGTCCGTCGCATAAATGAATTGCTGCCAGACAACGCACCCTGAATGACCGTCACACGCCGCTGTCGTGCCAGTGAAGTTGGTATTGAGCTGAAGCGAATATTCATTCGCCCCGAGGATGCCGCCATCTCCGTACTCGGCCACGCCAACGCTCTTCTCCGATTTGACGCCCGTGACCGTCGGGAAGCTTCCCAGCGCCGCGCTGGTCAGTCCCGAACTCTGCGCGACGTAGTCGTCCCCGTTGCCCGCCACCATCCCCATGCCGGGTTTGTGGACGACGGTATGGACGCGTGGATGCAACGGCTTGCATTCCACCTGCAGCCAAACGGTGTCGGGATAAGATGCCTGGAAGCACCCCTCCCCCAGATCGGTATTAAAGATGGCCGAGCGCCAAGCCTCGCGCGCGGCGGCATCCGCGTCTGCGGTCTGTCCGACAGAAACGGGCTGAAAACAGCAGATGCTGAGAAGAGCTGCGGCCGCGATGTGCATTGCACAGTGGGAGTACCGAACTTTGCTGCGTGTCATAGATTCTCCATTCAAGGGAATTGCTTCTGGGCCGACAATTTCTTTCGGCTCAAAGGCGGCGCAATTCTAACCTTGAGCCGCTCCCCTCACGAATTGAGGCTGAAAAATTTACGGAATCCGAACAGATTGGACTTATGATTCGCAACCCTTGATGTCGGGCGGCCCAGGCTTTTCATCGAGCTGGCATCACCAAAGTGGGGTGCCCCATTCTTGCGCGCCCCTTGGCGCAAGAGTGGGACGCGGAAATGCCTGAACAACGAGGTCGTTCTATGCACCACCGAACAAGGGTGCCCCTCGATAAGAGTG
>PLUJ01000196.1 GCA_003165455.1 Acidobacteriaceae bacterium
CCGACCACCATGCCCGCGGTCAGCAAGCGCGTCGACGATGCACGATCGGAGCGGAAACGGTCGAAATCCGAGAGCGCGAAATGGCTCCGGATTCCCTCCATTTGCGAGACGAAATAGTCGACCATCCCATTGGTCTCCGGATGGCTGGGGTCGAAGCGCATGAGCTCGCCATCGGTCACCAGGTCAAGACCGGCGAGTTCCTGGGTCTTCAACACCGCCATCACCGCATCGCGAAGAACAAGCCGCGAAGNNAAGTATTGCCAACCAGCCATGAAGGGACCGGATAACTTCCAACGACAGTAGCTTTAATATTCGGATTCATTGTCGAACTCCTGCTTCGTGGCTCCCGGTCGGACCGTCATCATACTCCCGAGCAAAGCTGCTTTAAAAAAGGGCACTTCAAAGTAACCGGTTGTGGGTACAGAAAAGTAACCAAATATCAAGCAACATACCGTCTTGTAAGTCTGCTTCGGAGTGAATTAGAGTGATGCCGCTTCGTTGCTCTTGTTACGACGGCGAGATGTGTATGAGACCGTCGAACAAGTCGCTTCAATGATGCGCCGTTCGTGGAGGTTGTGTCATGTATCGCAGTGACGTAGTCGGAAGTCTTTTGCGTCCCGCCTATCTGAAAGAAGCGCGCGATACCTTCGCGGCCGGAAATCTCACAGACGCTTCATTCAAACAGGTGGAAGACAGGGCGGTCGACGAATGCATTGATCTGCAGATTCGCGCCGGCATGGAAGTGATCACCGATGGCGAGGTGCGTCGCTACGCTTTTTACGGCCACCTGATTGATGCCGTCGAAGGTTTTGATAAATACGGCGGCTGGGCAATCCCTTTCCGGGATGAAAAAGGTGAGCAGTTGGTTCTGCCGCGCCCGGTGGTTGTTTCCAAGCTACGTCGCAAGCGGCCCCTCTGCGCCGAGGAATTTACGTACCTGCGAGCGCGTACGAAACATCCGGCCAAGACCACAATCATCAGCGCGCAACAGGCAGCGGCATACTACGACAGTAAGAAATCGATTGGTGCTTACGCAACTGTTGACGCTTACCTCGCAGATTTAGTTGACATTCTTCGCGACGAAGTAAGCGAGCTGATTCGCCTGGGTTGCACCTACATCCAGATCGATTCACCGCAGTACACCGCGCTATTGGATCCCGATCTGCGCGAGGGCTATCGGCAGCGCGGGAACGATCCCGACCGGCTGCTGGACTTGTCGATTGAGATGGACAATGCGGTGATTGGCGATCATCCCGGCATTATCTTCGGCCTTCACCTTTGTCGCGGAAACAATCAGAGCAAATTCTACGCCGCTGGCGACTATGGCCCGATCACAAGAGTTTTTCGGAATACCAAGTTCCAGAGATTCTTGCTGGAATACGACGACGAACGCTCTGGCGGTTTCGAGCCGCTCCGCCAGGTGCCAGCAGATCGCACAGTTGTGCTGGGTCTCGTGTCTTCCAAGAAACCAAACCTGGAAAGCAAGGACGAACTGAAGAAGCGGATTAAAACCGCCTCCGCCTTTGTTCCGCTGGAGCGTCTGGCCCTAAGTCCGCAGTGCGGTTTCGCCTCCACCATGGAAGGCAATGCGGTGACGGTGTTGGATCAGGAAGCAAAGCTGCGTCTCGTGGCTGAAACGGCGCAGGAGGTTTGGGGCCGGTCCGTCCCTTCAACTCGCACAGCTTGAAAGAAACGCCGAGTAGAGACGACAAATGTGGAACAGGCGGTGACGTTTTGAAACGTTGATCGGGAACAGGAGAGCTGGAATCAATTCCTGTAGGTGGTATGTAAGTTTCCGCGTTCTGCAGTCGGGGCAAAGTTGCTGGGTGCAAATCGAATATTGGTTCGCTCGAACGACAGGAGATCTAATGAAATCACGTCGGCTGTTTGCCAGCTTGTGTGCTCTGCTCGTGGGTTTGGGTTCGATTCAGTATGCCCGGGCTCAGGCCACGGTCAGCTATGCCTTGCTGAATGGGACGGTGATAGACGAGGGCGGGCGAACCATTGCCAAAGCCGCGATCACCGTCCGCTCCCTGGATACAAACCAGACCTTCACCGCCGTATCGGACCAAGCCGGATTTTACGCGGTGCCCAGCCTTCCGCCAGGACGCTACGAACTCACAGTGAGTTACGCGGGCTTCGGAAAATACACCCGCTCGGGGGTGGAGTTGTCAGTGGGTCAAACCGCTACCGTTAACGTAACCTTGAAGGTGGCGGCCGTCACTGAAACGCTTAACGTGACTACCGAAGCTCCAGTAGTGGAGACGACGCGAACTGAAATCAGCCAAGTAATTCAGGCGCAACAGATTCAAGATTTGCCCATCAGCGGCCGGTTGTTTACCGATTTTGCCCTCCTGACGCCCAGCGTTGCCAAAAGCCGCACCGCACTGGGGAGCACCTTTACAGAATTCGAAGTGACGCAAATTTCTTTTGGTGGCATGCGATCGTTCAGCAACGAAATCACGGTAGACGGTGCCGACTTCGTGAACTCGGTTAGCGGCGTACAGCGCGCCACCCCGCCTCAGGATTCCGTGCAGGAATTTCGCGTGGTCAACAATAGCTTCGGGGCCGAATATGGCCGAGCCCTCGGCGGCATCGTGAATATCGTTACGAAGTCTGGCACGAATGATTTCCATGGTTCGGTTTACGACTACTTCCAGAACAACGCTACTGATGCGCGCTCCCTGCTGCAGCCGTCGCCGCTGCCCTACGCTCTGCGGCAGAACCAGTACGGTGGTACTCTCGGAGGCCCAATCCGCAAGGATAAAACGTTTTTCTTTCTGAATTACGAAGGCAGGAGGACCGGTCAATCACCCACTTACGCCCCTGACTTGTATAGCAATATTACTAACATCGATCAGGCCAAGGCTTACCTGGGACTATCTCCCGAAGGCTGCAATCTTCCTCCTGCGCAGTGCACGGGCTCGCCTTTCTCCTACCTCAAGTCAGTATTGAAGACGGTCAACAACGACTACGGCTTTGCCAAACTCGATCAACAAATCAATGCGAATAACCGCTTCGCGCTGCGCTACGTCGTGGAAGACGCCCGAGACATGGGAGAGCTGATCGGCAACACCGAAGATGGCGGAGGCATTGGCTCACCTAGCGGCGCGCGCAACCTCTTCATTCGCGATCAGTCTGTCGTGGGAACACTGAATTCCGTGCTGAAGCCGAATCTGGTCAACACGGTTCTAGGCCAATACTCACGACGGCACTACAATTTTCCCGGGGCGACTGGTGAACCCGATCTGAGTGTCGTGAATGACTTGGAATTTGGACATAACTTCGGCACCTACGATGCCATCTACGAGAGCCGGGTTCAGGGGTCCGATTCGGTCGCTTGGGTCAAAGGCAATCACGTCGCGAAATTTGGATTCGACGGCAACTATGTCTGGAGCTACAACAACTATCCAGGATTTACGCCAGAGCGGGTATTGCTGCCCAACCTGGATTGCATGTACGCATTCGCCGATGCAATCAGCCTGCTAACGACGGGCACCTACGGCACAGTTCCCGGAGCAACGAACTGCCCGCTCCCGCCCGCTGCGGACGGCGTATCGTTCCTGTACTGGGGCGTTGCGGTTCCGCGCACTGGCTTCGTGAACGGTTACCAGCCCTTGCCTGCAACCGGCGGAGGCTTCGGCAGTGGCTGGCCGAATGCATTTCCGACCAACCAGTATTCGAACTATGCTTACAGTTTGAATCACGGCTACTGGGGAATCTTTGCTGAAGATCAGTGGCGAGTCACTCCCCACCTGACTTTGAATTACGGCTTGCGCTGGGATATCGAAACTGGACTGGGAAGCACGATCAACCAGGACTACCGCGCTTTCCAACCGCGACTCGGCTTCGCCTATTCTCCCGACGCCAAAACGGTCATTCGCGCCGGCTCCGGAATCTTCTTCGATCGCAATAACCTGACTTTCTTCTTCACTACGGGAAATCAAAAGGCCCTTCCGGGATATTTCTGTAATCCTCCCAGTGCAGACCCCAGTTGCGCCGCAAACGGATTGCAGGGGGTGGACGTTCCGATGATCCAAAGCAAGGCGGCCGGCGGGGGCTGGCAGTTGTCTGCAAATCCAGGGTACCCCGGCACGCCTTCCCTCCCTTGCGCGGCTTTGGGTTTGCCCGCCAGTCTTTGCGCGCAACTTCCCGGCACCGCAACACAACAGACGATAAGCGTCGCAGCCCTGACGGCCCTCGGCATCCTCGGCGATGGCGCCAATGCCTACCCTGCAGTGAGTCTGACCGGAGCTTGCACGGCAAACCCTATAACGGGGGCGCCGACCGGGGCCTGCGGCGTGGGTTCCGGTGGCATCCAGCGTACCGGGCGGCTTCCTTATGCCGAACAAGCCAGCCTAGAAATTGATCGCCAGATCGGGAAGGGACTCACGCTCCAGGCGGGATATCTCTTCGTGGGGGCGCATAAACTTGTCCGGGGAAATAACATTAATGTCCCTTGCCCTTACGGCACGGCGAAGCCCTCGAATCCTTACTACGCTCAAGGATTGCTTGATCCGAGCGGATCGCTTACTGCGTGCAGCGGTAAGCCCATACTTGGCCCATTGGGCTTGGGACCGTTTTTCGATTACCTAGGTCCCGCGAGCCCGATTCCGCCGGCTTTTGCGCCTCCGAATCCTCTACTTCCCATCAATCCTTCCGGGCTGGAATTCGGGGTACCGTCCGCCGGTGCTCCTGCGACGCTGAGTGGAGGCCTTCTGGATTACAACAACGATGTGGCCAATGCTGCTTACAACGGCCTGACGCTTACAGCGGTGGAGCGCCTTGGCAAATTATTCAACCTGACGGCCAATTACACCTACTCTCACACGATTGACAACGGCAATTTCACCACCTTCATTAACTTGCCGCCGAATCAATTCGACTATGCTTCGGAGCGCGGCAACTCAAACCAGGATGTGCGCCATCACTTTGTGGCGAATTTCACCGCGGATGGACCGAAGGAGAGTTTTGCGCGGAACTTCGAATTCAGCAGCATTGTCACCCTGCAGTCCGGCCGGCCCTTTACGTTGTTCGCCGGAGAGAACGTTCTGGGCGACGTAGCTGGCCTGAGCACCGATCGCGTCGGGGGTGCGGGCGGTGTTTGTACTACCGTATCGAATTGCAGCACGATGATCGGCCGCAACACGTACATCGGCGACCCGCTGTATTCGTTCGACCTGCGCTTGTCGCGGTATTTTGAGTTTCGCGAGCATATGCGCCTCGATTTTTCGGTAGATGCGTTCAACGTATTTAACCGGCAAAATGTAGACGAAGTAAATTACATCTACGGCTCGCCCGCTTTCTGTGGGGCAATTCCTAAGCACTATAACGATGCGACGACGAGAGCCATTCAGAGCGGAGCCGCCTCGGTATCGTGCGCCGCGGAGCAGGCCGCCGCTGCGCCACCGGCGTGGCTAGCCTTGGGACTTTTACCGGTATCGGTTCCAGCATCTCCGAACAACACTTTCGGACAGCCGAGAACCATGCTCAACCCGCGCCAACTGCAATTCTCTGTGAAGTATTCGTTTTGAGGGGGTACCGGCGGGGCTCGGTTGTTTGAATCTGAGCAGCCGGCGTCGCCGTCGCTTCTATTTCGAGTCTATTACGCGAGGACGCATAATGAAGCCCAGCTCGCGATGACTAAAGGAGGAACTCATGAGTATGCGTTATTTCGCTTGCTGCGTGGCGCTGGTCTTGGCGAGTGTGACCGTCGCCACGTCACAAGAGGCAAAACCTGAAGTCAAGCATGGTGCGGCGCCGCAAACTTCTCCCGCATCCGGCAAGGAGATGTTCGTGAATTACTGCGCCGCCTGTCATGGCAAGGATGCCAAAGGCGATGGTCCGGCCGCGCCCGGGCTCAAAGTCGCGCCCGCCGATTTGACTGTCTTAGCCAAGCTCAATGGCGGTAAGTATCCTGCGGACAAGGTGACCAGCATCCTTCGCGGACAAACCAATCTGGTGCCACACGGCGATCAGGAAATGCCGGTATGGGGGCGCGTGTTCTGGAGCATGAGCCAAGGCAGCGAGGCTATCGTCACGCAGCGTATTGCAAACCTTAATCGGTACATCGAGTCGCAGCAGGTAAAGTAAATCGCGGCGTTGCCAATTAAACGGCTCTGGAAAAAACCTGGGCCAGATCACGCCCATGCCATATTCTGTCGAGATCTAGGCCGTTCAGCCTTCCCACTTCCAATTCCGATAGCGGCGCCGCAGTTCCGCCTTCTGCAGTTTTCCGGTAGACGTATGCGGCAACTCCTCCACGAACACAAATGCATCCGGTAACTGCCATTTTGCAAACTTTGGCGATAGGAATTCGCGCAGCGCTTGCGGAGACAAGCTTGCTCCTTCGTCCGCCACAATCACCGCGACCGGCCGCTCCTGCCACTTGGGATGAGCCACGGCGATCACAGCCGCTTCACGAATTTCTGGATGCGCGAGCAAAGCTTTTTCCAAGTCGAGAGAACTTATCCACTCCCCACCGGACTTAATCAGATCCTTCGTCCGGTCCACGATTCGTAAATAGCCTTCGTCATTCATGGTTCCGATGTCGCTGGTGCGGAACCATCCGTCCGCCGTCCATTTATCGCTCTCCTCGGGCAGGTTGTAATAGCTGGAGGCAACCCAGGGCCCACGCAACTGGACTTCTCCCATGGTTTCGCCGTCCCATGGAACTTCGCCATCCACGTTCATTACTCTGCTCTCGACGAATGGAACCGGGATTCCAGCCTGCGCCTTGATTTCGCATTGCCTTTCCTCCGGCCAATCCTTCATGTGCGCTTTGATTTGGCTCGTGGTCGCTTGCGGACTGCTCTCCGTCAGCCCCCAGCCTTGCACCATGCTCCATCCATACTCCCGCAGTCTCTGAATGAGCGCGAGTGACGGCGCCGCGCCGCCAATAAGAATTCGCATGCGCGGCAGCTTCCACCTGCCGGGATTGTGGTCTAAGCACTCCAGAACGTTGTGCCAGACCGTTGGCACGCCCGCGGCAACCGTGACAGCTTCCTTTTCACAAAGCTCCAACAGGCTTTCTGCTTTGAGGTGCGGTCCGGGCAGAACCTGTTTCGCTCCCACCAGCGTCGCGGCGTACGACAGCCCCCAGCCGTTGACGTGAAACATGGAAACAATCGGCAACACAGTGTCGGAGTTACAGATGCCGAAGTTGTCTACGGTAGTGAGCAGAAACGAGTGCAGCATCACGGACCGGTGAGTGTACACAACTCCCTTCGGAACTCCCGTGGTGCCCGATGTGTAACACATGCAGGCGGCTTCGTTTTCATCGAGATCGGGATAATAAAAATTGCCGGAAGCAGCGTTCAGGAAATCCTCGTAATCATCCAGCCCTGATGCGAGATCTGATGCGGCGCTGCCCGACCACCTCACCACGAAGACGCGGTCAAAATGGACCAAGTCTTTAATTTTTTCATATAACGGGAGCAGCACGTCGTCGACGATCAGGAATCGATCTTGGGCATGGTTGGCGATGTAGGCGATTTCCGACGGAGCCAGCCTAAGGTTCAGAGTGTGCAGCACGCCACCGGAAATTGGGATACCAAAGTAAGCTTCAAGATGCGCGTGATGATTCCACATCAGAGTAGCTACACGGTCGCCCCGCTCCAGACCGGCCGCTTGCAAGGCTTGGGCAAGAGCACGCGCTCTGCGATATAGGTCGGCATAGGTATAACGATGGATTGTATGATCAGGGCGCCGAGAAACGATCTCCGCCTTCGGAAAGAACTTGCCCGCACGCTCCAGGCTGTGGGAGAGCGTCAGCGGATAATGCATCATGGTTCCTTGCATGCAACTCCTTCAGTGAGGGGAAACGCGGACAGGCTGCGGTTGCCAACTGGCGAACATCAAAAACAGGCGAATCATTCTACGAACCCGTTCTAACTAAAAAGAACGAGAAGAAGTTCCCCCTGCGATTCACGCCACACTCCCGTTCTAACTGACCAATGAAGTGTTCTCGACGAGCAAGGCGATGCCTTGCCCGCCTCCGATGCAGGCTGAAGCAACTCCGTAACGCGTGTTTGAGCGTCTTAACTCCCGCGCCAGAGTAACTGCCAGACGAACTCCCGTAGCGCCGAGCGGATGACCGATGGCGATGGCACCTCCGTTGACGTTGAGCTTATCCAGATCGAGACCTAGCTCGCGCTGGCAGGCAAGAACCTGCGCACCGAAGGCTTCATTGATTTCGAAGCGATCGATTTGCGGCAGCGTCAGGCCAGCCGAGTCCAGCAGAGTTTGAATTGCCGTCACCGGTCCAATGCCCATAATCTCTGGGGGGACCCCGACCACCGTCCCTGCCACCACACGAGCCAACGGTTCTTTCTTGTGCTGCTTCATGTATTCGCTGGAGGCCACCAGAGCCGCCGCCGCACCGTCCACGATCCCAGAGCTGTTCCCTCCGGTCTGCACTCCGCCAAATGCCGGTTTGAGCTGAGACAGAACTTCGAACGACGATGGCCGGACGTGAGTGTCCTGACTCAGTTTTTCGACCGTACGGGGCAGCCGGATTCCACGTGGTGCATATCCGGGAAGTTCGAAGACCTCGCTAACCAGGGGCGCGATCTCACCACTCAGAAAGCAGCTTTTTTGCGCGGCAATTGCGCGCGCGAAGCTCTCCGCTGCGAATTGGTCCACCTCTCCGCGGGTGATCCCATACTGTTTCGCCAGTTTTTCGGCAGTTCCTCCCATGGTCTCATTCGGGCAGGGATCGAGAAGTGCTTCCCAAAGAAAGTCCTTGAACTCGACTTGACCCATGCGGAATCCGCCGCGGTGGGTATATGCGGCGATCGGATTGCGCGACATCGACTCTGTTCCCACGACCAGCGCCAGGTTGGCCTTCGCCAGCTTGATATTATCGGCGGCCTGAAGAATGGCCTCGATCCCGGTGCCGCACACGCGTTGCACCAGATGTGCGGGCACTTCGACCGGAACTCCAGAGTAAAGCGCGATGTGCCGCGGCAGCACATAGGCATCGAATGAGGCTTGGGCCATATTCCCGGCCACGACAATATCTACGTCGGCCGGCGAAACGCTACTGCGCCGGAAGATTTCCCGCGCCGCTTTGATCCCGAGGTCGGTAGGAGACACCAGTCCAAGAGCGGTGTTGTACTCCGCGAACGGGGTCCGCACTCCGTCGAGCAGGAAAACTTCGTCGTAGCGCGAAAGCAGCGCCTTGGAGCGAGAACTCATAGTGATGCTTTGGTATCCCGGAGTGCCTGGCCTGGGACTACGAGACGCGGAACCACGAGACGCGGCAGCGGTGAATTCAGCGACGCGGCAGGCAAGGTCCTTTCCGCGGAAGTGCCGGGCATTTCAGGCTTCTGCGGGCGCATCGCAGTCGAACCATAACGGGCTCGATGTCTGCTTCCCCACGATGACATCAGCTTCAGAATCGGCTTTAGGCTTTCTCCATGCCGGGTGAGTGAGTACTCCACACGCGGCGGCACCTCGGCAAATACTTTCCGGTGAACAATTCCATCGCGCTCCAGTTCCCTCAAGTGCTGGGTCAGCATCTTCTTGGTCAGACCAGGAATGAGTCTCTGCAGCTCGCAGAACCGCCGGGTTCGACCTTCGAGGTGGAACAGCAGTGATGGTTTCCACTTGCCGCCGATGATGGAAGCCGTCAACTTTACAGAGCAATTGGTATGTTCCATAAGGTAGTCCCCAGCAGGTATCAGGTTACCGAAACGTGCCTACTAGCCAAAATGTTACTTTTGCCTAGAATTAACCCTCGGTCCCGAAAGGATACCGCATTGGGTTCCGACTTAGAAGTAGTTTGTATGCGGCCAGATATTAGCCTAAGGGACGATTCCAGCGAGAGGCCACATCTAGAATGACCGACAAGAAGAAGCCCGTGGTGATTTATGGCGCCAGTGGTTTTTCTGGCCGTTTGATAGCCGAATTTCTTCGTGAATACAATGTGCCGTTCATTGCCGCTGGCCGCAGCCGCACACGGATCGAAGACGTGATGAAGCACGTGCCCGGCATTGAGACTGCCAATTATGAAATCGTCGAAACCAATGGCTCGCTCGAAGAACTCACCCAGGTCTTTGCCGGCGCGAAAGTAGTCTGCAACACAGCCGGGCCATTCATCTACAACGGTCCGCGGGTCATCGAAGCTGCGCTGAATGCGGGCTGCCACTATCTGGATATTGGCGGGGAACAGGCTTGGCTGCGTCAAGTAGCGGAAAACTGGGGCTGCAAGTTTGGCCAGCGTGGTTTGCTCGCGGCTCCCGCCACTGCGTTCATGTCGTCGGTGAGCGACTCGGCGATTCGGATGTGCCTTGAGAGCAACCACGGCATTGACACGCTGGAGCTGCTCACTATGTTCAAAGGCAATCCGACCTTCGGCTCGACCCAGACAATCTTTGCCGTCATTCAAACCGACGCTTTCTACCTGGAGCAGAACACTTACAAACCCTGGCCGCGCGCCACCCGCTATGACGTTGTCGTACCCGGCAGCATCCAGACTCAGCTTGCCCTGGCCTGGGGAGGCTTCCCCCATCCGGTCTGGTACAAAGATCATCCGCAGATCGCCAACGTCCGGTCCTTTGGGGGGCTGCTCGACCGGCAGATTATGGAGGGCGTTGCGGCAACCGAGAAATTGTTCGAGGAGCAAATCCGCCCGCTGCCGCCCGCCGAGCAGGAAAAGAAACTAGGCGAAATGGCAAATGCCGTGACCGGCGCTACACCACCGCGGGAAAATTCGCGTGAGCATCGCACGATTGATGTCATCGTGGGCCGTGGAAGCACAGATTTCGTGCATTGCGCTGTATTTGGCACGTGTTGTTATCGTCAGACCGCGCTCATTCAGTCGTTCGCAGCCCACAGTCTGCTACACAACGCTCCGCGCAAAGTAGGCTTTGCATCGGCGGCGGAGGCCTTTGGACATCGAGAAATCCTCGGCGTTCTGGAAACGCATGGTCTTTCCAAGGTAAAGATGTTGTCGTAGTTATTTTGACTATGTTGTTTTAACCGCGCGGGTTCCAGATTTCTTTTAAGCTATGCGTGCGATCGAATATTTCGACAAGAGCGCGGACTTGCACGCCGCTCGGATCGCGATCGTCGACGGAGACGCCCGGTATTCCTACGCTGAAACGCGCGTCTTCAGCGAACGCATTGCCCTCGGGATGAAGGCCAGCGGCGCCGAGACGGAGCAGCGCGCTGCTATCTACTCTCACAATCATGCGGCGGTTCTGTTCTGTATGTTGGGTATCCTGCGCGCGGGAGCCGCTTGGGTCCCCATCAACTTTCGCAATGCCGCCGACGCGAATGTGGAATTCCTGAACTACTCAGAAACGGCTTGGCTTTTCTATCACAGCCGCTTCCGGGATCAGGTTGAAGAGATACGCAAACGCGTTCCCTCCCTGCGGCATCTGATTTGCATCGACGGCGAGGATGGCGGCAATTCTTCGCTCGCACAGTTCATGGAATTGGGAAACACCGGCAACAACCTGGACTGGGTCGATCCCCGGCGCAACGATCCTCACGGAAATCTCGATCAGATGATGGGCCTCGTTCCCACCGGTGGGACAACCGGCCCGGCACGCGGCGTCCGCGTTACCAACCTTGCCTGGGGTGCGATGACCGAGATGGCCACGCATTATTGGAAAGGCAACGTCGACAATCCTGTTTGCCTCGGCACCGCCCCACTCTCGCATGCCGCTGGCGTCGTTGCCTTCACCATGTTCGCTTTGGGCGGGACTAACGTCGTCTTGCCCGGATTCGACGCATCGCAGGTGTTGCTGGGGATTGCAAAATATGGCGTGACACACCTCTTCCTTCCTCCCACCGCGTTCTACACACTGCTGGCTCATCCCGATGTGAGTAAGTTCAATTACTCCAGTCTGCGGGTTTTTCTGCTGGCCGGCTCTCCCGTGTCCCCCGACAAACTGAAGAAAGGGGTGGAGGTATTCGGCCCTTGCATGTGTCAGTCTTATGGCCAAACCGAAGCGCCCATGCTTCTCACCT
>PLUJ01000208.1:0-307 GCA_003165455.1 Acidobacteriaceae bacterium
ATCCGTAAATGGAGTAAATGAACAGTGCAGAAACGAGACCCGCGATCACACCAAGAATGGCATAGGCGACGAGCACCTTCGGATCAGTCAACCGAAAGTAGGTCGTTTCAAGAGCAGGGATGGAGAAAGATGGATGTGGGCCGAAGAAGAGTTGGCCCACGTAAGTGGCCGTCGCCGTAGCAGTGACCACTGGCACCAAGGTTCGCGCACTGACTTCGTGCATGACGATCTCTACCGCGAACAGCACGCCGCCAACGGGAGTATTGAACGTAGCTGCGATTCCCCCGCCTGCGCCAGCCGCGATGAG
>PLUJ01000208.1:332-5606 GCA_003165455.1 Acidobacteriaceae bacterium
GACGCCAGCGCTTTGATGACTGACACGACGGGACGAATCACTCCTTTGTGGTAGAAAACCGCGTCGATGACTTCCGGTACGCCGTGGCCTTTCGCCTCTGGAGCGAAATTCTTCACCAGGAAAACCACCCCGAAGGCCCCGACGACGGGGACAAGAATCACCAATCGTCCCCAGGGGCCTCCTGGTGTATGCGCGTTCGCGTCGTATGCCACGGAGAGCCTGCCAAGAAAGAAAAGATTGTGAAAGATCGCAATGAGAGCTCGGAATGCCACGGCTCCCAGACCTGCCACGATCCCGACCAGCAGCGAGAGCGCCCACAAGATCGCCGGCCCAACCGTTCGCGTTGCCGGTGCTGTGCGGTCACCAGTAAACACAATCGCTCCGAGTATAGTCATTCATCACTCAGACTCCCCGCAAGTCGCTGAACAGACATGCTGCCATGGCACGCCCGGATCCAACATTTCGCGCCGCTATGCATTCTCAAGCCGAATCCGTACGGTTGAGATCTGTTCCTCTGGTGATCGGGGAAAAGCTCAACTGAGATGGCAGGCACATGCTTTCCCGCAGTGTACCCGACCGTCTTGTGACTTAATGGGGAACTGGACCGCGGACGACCTGAACAAAATCGCCGGCACGTATCTGCCTGGAAAATGCGGCTTTCACATCGTCGCCGCCAAGCGCAAAGTATTTCTTCGCTGCCCGTATCGGTTCGTCCAGAGGAAGACCAATCTCAGCCCGTCTGAGAAGTCCTTCGGCCACCGCATCTTCACTCGACTCGCTCAAAGGGATCTGCCGCAGAAGAAGAGCTTTGGCTTGATGCAGTTCATCGGCGGACACATCTTCAGTCTGCATCTGGTCAAGGTCATGCTGAATTAAGACTCTCGCCTTCAGAACGTTTTCGGGATTGCAGCCATAAGAGACAGAATAGCTGGCTCTGGTGTTCGACGCTTCCAGACTCACGTCTACGGTATAGACATAACCTGCGACCTGCCGCAGATCGTGGTAAAGCCGCGTGGCGTAGAAACCTCCTCCTAAGACATGATTTCCCAATTGCAACGGATAATAGTCCGGATCGAAGCGGTTGAGGTTCAGTTGCTCGGCGAGAACCACGGAATCCTGCACCTGTTCTGTATCGGGCACATTTACAGTCGAAGGCTTATTTATCGGGACGGAAGGCAGAGTGGTATTGGGCTTGGGACCAGCTGCTTTCCAATCACCAAACCATTTCTCGATCACTCGCCTGGCCTCTTCTGGGGAGACGTCGCCAATGACCACGATGGTGGTCAGGTCGGGACGTATGGTGGCGGCGTGATATTGCTTCACGTTGTTCAGCGTGACGCTGCCGACGGTAGCCGGTGTAACCTCCCGCAATACCGGGTCGCCAGCGGGCAACAATGCCAGATCGAGCGCACGCGATGTCCTGTAGCCTGGACTCTGTAGATTGCCGGCAACAAACTGTGCGGTTTGTTGCTGGACCACGGCGAAGGCCTGCGCTGGCAGCGCGGGATGAAGTTCGTTGTCCGCCAGCAATTGAACGCCGCGAGAGAAATTGTCCTTCAGGAGTTTCACAGAGAAGCTGAAGCCCGCACTCTCATTGGCAGCGATGTCATCCAGCGCTTTCTGGAAAGCCAACCGATCCAGCGACTGCGTTCCATAGGAGAAGAGGCCGTCCAGAAGGTCAGAAACGCCCTCCTGCCCGACTGGCGTCTGAAGGTCGGAGTTGTGTTTCACCGAGCCCAGCACGGAAACGGTTGGACTCGTCGGATCACTCTTGACGATTAAACGAAGACCGTTCGGCAGAGTCGTGTCGGAGACCGTGAGGTTGTCAGCAGGCACCTTGAGCTGTGCGAGGGCACCAGCCGCCCAGGAGGGAAGCTGAACCGGTTTGGTGGGAGCGCTCGTCACTTTTTCGCCACCGCCAAATCCCTTTTCGGAGACAGGCTCTCCGGTCGGCACTGGCTTTAGTATCGCAGTGATCGAGTTCTGATCAGCCAGATATTGTTTCGCTACTCGATTCACATCGGCCAGGGTGACGCGTTTAATGGCTTCGATGTCTTCATCCGGAGAAGTGCGGCCTTCGGCTGCGAGAGTCTCGGACCAGACGTTGGCCAAGCCAGGGATGGAGTTACGTTGGAATTCCGCAGAGGCCACTTCACTGCGTTTCGCTGCCGCCACCAGATCTTCCAGCACACCCTTTTCCCCGTAGTTCGCGAGAATCTGCCGCATTTCGTGAATGGCACCGGAGGCATCGGTTCCCGAAGGCAGAGCTACTAGTCCGTAGCCGACGCTGGCCTTGGGGTAAGTCTCCGCCAGCCCGAATTCTGCAGCAAGTGCCTTGCCTGCGGGTACCATTCCGTAGAGATCGGCGCGCTGGCTTGCTAGCACGTCGGCGAGAATCTGTATCGCCGCGTAATCCGGAGAGCTTGTTCCAGGAAGGCGATAGGCGACGAAACCGAGAACATAGGGAAGATTGCTGTCGAGAGTGAAGGTCTCCGACTTCACAGGTTTAAGATCTACGCTTGGCCGCTCGGGAAGCGGATGGCTCGGAATATCGCCAAACCATTGTCGAATCTTTGTCATGGTTGAGCCTGGGTCCACATCGCCCACGACCACAAGGATCGCATTGCTCGGGGTGTACCACTTTTTATAGAAGTCTTTGAGCATTTCCCCCGTGGTGGCATCGAAGGAACTCTTCGTACCCAAGGGATCGTGGGCATAAGGAGTGCCTGCAAACATGTCTTCATTCAGGCGAGTAATGAACTTGTAAGTGGGATTGGAGAGGTCGCGCGCCACTTCCTGTTCGATCGCGCCTCGTTCCTGGGACCACTCCTGCTCGGAGTCGTCGATACCGTGCAGGCACGCTGCCTGCGCCTGGAGCGCAACATCTAGATCCGCCGTTGGAACGGTGGCAAAATACTGGGTAATGTTCTGCTGCGTGTCAGCGTTGTCCTGGCCTCCAAGCTGGGCATAAATGGCAGATGTCTGATCGGCCGTCATCCCGGCGCATCCACGAAAAGCCATGTGCTCCTGCGCATGGGCCATGCCCGGGAATCCTGGCGGAGTCTCATCTCCTCCGACCAGAAAATTCGCTTCCACCGTGACCACGGGAGCGAGGGAGTTACGGATGATAACGACGCGCATGCCGTTGGGCAGTGTGGCTCGCAATACGTTCATCTGCTCGGGGGACGAAGCCGCGTGCAAGCACTCCCCGAAGGCAATGGACAGAAGCAGCAAAGGCAGAAGATGTTTTAAGCTCACTATTTCCGTTTTGGCTCCAACAACCCCACACGATACATGAGTCTCTGTTTTTGAAGCGCGAGGCACCCATTAAACCATCCCGGGCGGAGGTGTATCTGTTCAGAATTGCTCACCTTGGATGACTACCCCTCTAGGAATTTTCGTGATCCATGGGAGAAGAAATTATCGTGCAAGCAACGCTTTGTTTTGCAGTGCAATTAAATCATTCGTTGATCTAACTGAAGAATTCAAGAGCTTCGAAGGGAGGACTGCAAGTGCCGCGCATCCATGGTCTTGCATCGGACGGTATGATCTCTGGAACTGCTCCTGAAGTTGCGCATTTGGGTATAACCTCCCGTGCGGAAACGCGGACTGTTCCGGTCCCTTCAAGAACTGGCAAGAAGACCAAGTTCCTGCAAAACTAAAGTAGTGGCTCGCAGCACGGTCACCGCACCGAGCAAAGAGAAAGCCAAGTCCGCATCTATCGAACGTGGCGTGCAATCCTGGGAACCAAACCAATACAGCAAGGCTGCCCGGGCAGGCCGAAACCCTGGCTCGCCCGCGTAGGCGCTCGTCCCAAAGAGCCACGAAATCAGGCTGTGCTCAGAACTAGGTCTCGCCTGATGCTGATGGACTCCCTGACGCCGTTTGTGCCGGTTGGTCTTTGAGTTCTGCGAATGCCGCCAGCGCATCGTGCAGGCGGTCGAAAAACCGCGCCGTGCCGATGACCTCCGTCAAGAGGTGCCGGTCTAAGTCTGCCTTCAGAGAGTGCGACACGCGTGCGAGCACCAGCACAACGCCGTCGTGAACCAGTTCCTTCTGAAGTTGTTGCACCATCCGGGCGGCCGTGTAATCCAAATTCGTGATCGCTTCGGCATCGACGACCAGCCAGCGCGCGGGCGAGGGACCTGGCCCAACTAGGCCGCGAACCTCGTTTTCGAACAGGCTGGCATTCGCATAGAAGAGCGCTGCTCCGAAGCGATAGATCACCAACCCCGGCTCCGTTACTGCGCCGGGAACAGCCGGGACCAACTGCCAGGCATCGCCTTCGCTTACGACGAAGACCCCGGTGTGAGGACGGTAGCTGTGCCGCACAACCCGGAGCAGCGACAGCACCATGGCCAGCAGAATGCCTTGCTCAACGCCTACCAGCACCACGACGGCCGCAGTAAACACGGCCAGAGCGAATTCTCCGGGACTCTCGCGTCGAATCTCGCGCAAGCCGCGCACGTCGATTAGACGGACAGCAATGAAAAATACGATGGCGCCCAGCACGCAACGCGGCAGGTATTGCAGAGGCTTGGTCAGAAAGAGCAGGACAAATACGACCGTCATCGCGGTGGCTACCTGGGCAAGCTGGCTCTGACCGCCGGAGCTTTCGACCATCGCGGTTTGAGTAGGGCTTCCGTCCACCACAAACGTCCCGCTCAACGCCGCCGCGGCGTTGGCGGCAGACAGACCGACCAGGTCTGCGTTTTCGTCTAAGCGCTGATGGTGGTGCCCGGCGTAGAAACGTGCCGTAGCCGCGCTCTGGGCAACGATCATGACAAAGCAGGAGCCGGACACGCCGAGCAGCGTAACGGCGTCCTTCCAGTGCACATCGGGCAACCCCAAGTGCGGAAGCCCGCCAACGACCGGCCCGACGATGGTGATGCCACGCCCTGCGAAATTCCAAGCTGCGCTCGCGGCGATTGCGCCGGCGACAGCAATCAACGGGCCAGGCACCTTGGGAGCAAACCGGTTGAAGGCAAAGACGCCTGTCAAGACCACTGCCGAGATAAGCACGGTCGGGAGGTGAATCTGGGGCAGGCCACGGAAGACCCCGATGAGTTGTCCCACCGTCTTGTTGGAGTGTACTTCCAGGCCGACCATCTCGCCCAGCACGGCGATGCCTACCTGAAATCCCACGCCGGTGAGAAACCCGATCAGCACCGTCTGCGACAAGAAGTCGGCCAGGAAGCCGAGCTTGAGCACTCGGGCCAGCAGTAGAAATCCGGCGGTGAGCAGAGCGACCGTCGATGCCAGCGCCACATATCT
>PLUJ01000208.1:5643-20017 GCA_003165455.1 Acidobacteriaceae bacterium
TAGCCCAGCGCCTGCGGGATGTTCATCGCCGCCAGTTGGAATCCGGCCAAGGCATCGCGGACCGCTCCCGCGCGAGTAACCGGCCAGATGCCTTGAAACAGACGGAGCCAGCCGTCACTCCGCGCTTGCGATGTGCGTTGGCCCGATTGCAGGTGATCTGGTCCGGGCGGCGGTGTGGCCCTTATGCCCATGGTCACTGCAAGATCGTCCTTTCCATACCGAAAGGTTCACACAGTAACATCTTCCTACTTCTTTCCCTCGGGGTATTACAAACTGATATGCCGATAATAAACACTAAATACGAGATCGCTCTTGCGACCGCGTCAGCCGTAGATCTCAGAAGCGGAGGATTATAATGCAGCGCGCTCTCATGTTTTCCCTGAAAGATGCAGAAATTGCAGACCTTGTGACGTACATTCGACAACTGCAGGCAAAAGTAGCGTGCAGGTGGTTCTGAGCCTATCCTTTAATTATTTGCAATTACTGTCGGCGGCAGTGATGCTCCCCCTGAACGACGACCCAAGCCCCCACAGCTGGGCCGTGCCACGCCGAGCACAGAATTCGGTCTGTCACTCGCGAATGTAAGGTTGGCGTCCCCGACGGGATTTGAACCCGTGTTACCGCCGTGAAAGNNCCAGGCTAGACGACGGGGACTGTAGTGAGGTGAGTGCTTGGCGCAACGTTTAATCGTAACATAACTGATCCGCGGTATGCCCGGCTGCGGGCGGTAAAGCGGTCACGATACACTCATGATTGAGCCGTCATCCGCAGTTTTTCGCCCGGCTGGATGTGACGCCCAACGCCTGCCGCTTGAACGTCTTCTAGAAGACGTCTTAACCTGGTCAGCGCCTATCAACTCAGCGGATTTACAATGTAGACAGAGGGATTTTGTGTCTGATCCAATTTTTTTAAGTCTTTGGTTCCCTGATTTCTCGGGGCCGGAAATGCTGCCGCATGCCTTCGCGGTTTTGCAGCAGTTTCCTTTTTCGCCCCAGAGGCCGGGCGTCACTTACTTCGGCCTGCATCCTGTTTCATGGAGCGAGCCCACGCTGCTGGAACGGCGTTTTCTCGGAGGAATCGATCCGGGACAGGCTACGTTAATCGCCGCCGAACATGTTCATGACGATTATGCCTACGTGTTCGAGGCCTATTGGGATTTGTGGAGCCCGGATGTTTCGAGCGGCCATTGGCTGCTCGAGCCCGCTCCGGTCAGATTCATTGTGCAAGGGGAAGAATTTGACGAGGGAACTTACCAGCAGACGGGACACATTCAGGTGGATTTTGGCTTGGACTCGTATTATTTACAGCCGGAAACCGAACTCAGCGACCAAACGCGCGCAAAAATTCGCGAGAATGTGGCAAAGCTTGTGGAGTTCTCTGTAAACGTCGAAAAGAACAGCGGCAGCAGCGCTCGCTTGCTCTGGTCGGAATCGGAGGAGAGCCTGGCGCGAAAGTTGATTGCACGGCTGCAGAAAGTCCAGTAAAAAGCGCAGAGCACACATGTCAGCTCTGCGCTTTTATTCAAATTTATTTCGTCCTGCCGCCTTCCACCTTTAGAGTCTCGGCAGCCGCGGCCTGAGCTGCTGCCAGGCGTGCAGTCAGTACGCGAAAAGGCGAACAGGAAACGTAGTTCAGCCCAATTTTGTAGCAGAACTCTACGGACGATGGATCCCCTCCATGCTCCCCGCAGATGCCGACCTTGAGATTCGGACGCGTCTTTCTTCCCCGTTCAGTCGCCATTTTCACAAGCTGCCCCACCCCATCCTGGTCTAGCGCAGCAAATGGATCCTGCTTAAGAATTCCTTCCGCGAGATAAGTTGGCAAAACTTTATTCACGTCGTCGCGCGAGAATCCGAAAGTAGTTTGCGTGAGATCGTTCGTGCCGAAGGAAAAGAACTCAGCTTCCTTTGCGATCTCATCCGCAACCAGTGCCGCACGAGGTAGCTCGATCATGGTTCCGACCAGGTAATCGATGCGAGTTCCCTTCTCCTTGAAAACCTCTTCGGCGACGCGGCGCACAATTGCCCCTTGGTTTGCCATCTCCTTGACCGTCGCAACCAACGGAATCATCACTTCCGGGAAAACCTTTACGCCTTGCTTCGAAACTGCCACTGCAGCTTCGAAAATTGCGCGCGCCTGCATTTCGGTGATCTCAGGATAGGTAATGCCGAGGCGGCAACCGCGATGCCCCAGCATCGGATTAAATTCGTGCAGTTGCTCCACACGACTCAGTAATGCGGGCAACAACTTTTTAAGATCGCCAATGCCCTTGGCGCCGTAGTCGGCGTATCTCGTCACCAGCGCTTTTTTCTCTTTATTGTCGGCATAGGCGAGCGTAGCTATTTCCACCATCAGGTCTTCGCGTCGCGGCAGGAACTCATGCAATGGAGGATCAAGCGTACGGATCGTAACCGGCAAACCATCCATCGCTTTGAAGACGCCTTCAAAATCCTTGCGTTGCAAAGGCAGTAGCTTCTTCAGTGCCGTTCGCCGGTCCTTCTCGTTGTCGGCGAGAATCATGGCGCGCATATGCTGAATTTTGTTTTCGCCGAAGAACATGTGTTCGGTTCGACACAATCCAATTCCTTCCGCGCCGAAGGTACGCGCTTGAACCGCGTCACGAGGGATATCGGCGTTCGCGCGCACCTTCATGGTGCGGTGGGGATCGGCCCACTGCATGAACTTTTGCAATTCCGGATCGTCCGGCGAGGGATCCAAAGAATTCAGCTTGCCCTTGATGACGCGGCCAGTGGTGCCGTCGAGGGAAATCCAATCGCCCTCTTTGAATGTCTGACCCTTAACTCGCATCTCACGCAATTTTTCATTCACATCGATATCGCCTGCACCGGCCACACAACACTTACCCATGCCACGGGTTACAACCGCAGCATGACTCGTCATTCCGCCTCGAGAGGTTAGAATCCCCTTCGCAACTTCCATTCCGTGAATATCTTCAGGAGTGGTTTCGGCACGAACCAGGATCACTGGATTCTTATTGGCACCATGACCCGCCTTCTCCACCGCGGCATCCGCCGTGAACACAATTTGTCCCACCGCAGCCCCCGGTGAAGCGGGCAGACCTGTCGCCAGCACCTCTACCTTCGTACTCTTCTCGTCCAGACGTGGGACGAGAAAATCGTAGAGCTGGTTCGGCTCAACTCGAAAGATAGCTTCTTCTTTCGTGATCAATCCTTCCTTCACCATCTGGATCGCTACGCGTACAGCCGCAAGGCCTGTACGTTTCCCGTTACGCGTCTGCAGCATGTAGAGCTTGCCATCCTGAATGGTGAATTCGAAATCCTGCATGTCGCGGTAGTGATTTTCCAGACGCGTGGTGATCTCGCGGAGTTGGCTGTAAACATCGGGCATGATCTTTTGCAGTTCGAGAATCGGCACGGGCGTACGGACGCCCGAAACAACGTCTTCCCCCTGGGCATTCATCAAAAACTCGCCGTAAAATTCTTTCGCGCCCGTCGCGGGATTGCGCGTGAACCCAACACCGGTGCCGCTGGTGTCTCCAAGGTTGCCATACACCATCGCCTGCACGTTTACGGCGGTGCCAAGCATGTCATCAATGTTGTTAATGCGGCGGTAATGTTTGGCGCGATCATTTTGCCAGGAACGAAACACTGCATCGCGGGCCATCACGAGTTGCTCATGCGGATCCTGGGGAAAATCCCGCTTGGCGTGCTTCCTGACCACCTTCTTGTAGTCTTCAATCACCTCGTTCAAAGCTTTGTGATCAAGGTCGGTATCGAGCTTAGTCTTCTTCTGTTTCTTTTTGGCATCGAAAACTTCATCGAAAGCATATTTCGGAATCTCCAGCACGACATTGCCGAACATTTGAATCAATCGGCGGTAGGAATCGGCTGCAAAGCGAGGATTATTGCTGCGCTTGGCCAGGGCTTGCACGCTTTTGTCGTTCAATCCCAAATTGAGGATCGTATCCATCATTCCGGGCATGGAGAATTTTGCGCCTGAACGCACGCTTACCAGCAAAGGATTCTCGCCGGTGCCCAGCTTCTGACCTTGCAGCGATTCAAGTTTCGCCAGCGCCTCGTTCATCTGCTGATCGACATCGCGCGAAACTGTGCTGTGCCGCATGTACTCCCGGCAAGCCTCGGTCTGAATGGTGAACCCAGGAGGCACAGGCAGTCCGGCGTTTGTCATTTCGGCCAGACCAGCACCTTTGCCGCCGAGATCATCTTTCATCTTGCCGTGCCCGTCGGCCTTGCCACCACCGAAGAAATAAACATACTTGGCGGTCTTATTGTTTTTTTCCTTCACTTCACTTTCGGGGAGAGTCATTGTCGCCATGATGAGTCCTTGTCTTTAAGCTTTAAGTCTCTAGCTGTTTCTGTATGAAAAATGTAGGACGTCACTAAGAGTGACGCACGTTAGTTTTTTCCTTCCGTAACGATCTCGGAAAAATCCGCTATGGTGGAAAACTCTCTCAGCAGAGTCCGCAGAAGCGCCAGCCGATTCGCGCGAATTCGTTCGTTCTCCACCATTACCATGACCTTCTCGAAGAACCTGTCCAGCGGTTCCCTGATCGTCGACAAAAGAAGCAGGGCATCCAGATATTCCTTCTTGGTTCGGTGCTCCTCGATCTTCCCGGCGCTTCGTTCCAGATACGCCATCAAAGCCTTCTCTTCGTCTGCGGCATCAGCGAGGTACTCAAACTGTGTGGCAGGCACAATGTTTTTTTCTTGCGCTTGTCTAAGAATATTTCGCATGCGCTTGCCAGCTGCGCCTATCGCTTGAAATTCAGGCATGTACATCACCTGCTTGACTGCCGCTGCCCGCGAAAGCACATCCGCAACGTCGTCCGACCCCGCAGCCAAGACAGCTTTCACCACGTCGTAGGAATACCCCAGCACATCGCGCAAGTAAAATTCGATGCGTTCGCGCAGGAACAACGCCAGCGATTCGCGGAACTTGTCGGCATTGACGAATTTCTTTTCCGCATCGGAACCCTGGTAGCCGGCTCTCGCGTCGCGCATCAATTCACTGAGGCGGAGCGGAAGCTTCTTTTCCGCGATTGTTCTCACGATGCCGTTCGCTTGCCGTCTCAGCGCGAATGGGTCTTTCGATCCGCTCGGAGCCAGCCCCAGGGCAAACATCCCGGCGATCGTATCCGCTTTATCTCCGATCGAAAGCACCGCGCCCTCGATCGATTGCGGCACTTCGTCGTCGGTTGACTCTGGCTTGTAGTGGCCGTAAACCGTATCGGCTATGGCAAGCCTGGTCGATTCCGGCAGGCTGGGATCCAATTCCTGCACCCGCGCATAGAGTCCGCCGATAATGCCTTGCAGTTCGGTGAACTCCTTCACCAACTCAGTCGTCAAATCAGTCTTCGCGAGACATGCAGCTTTGTGAATCACGCCGGCGCGAATTGCCATGCCACTCTGCTTGATAATTTCGCTGAGCCAACTGCATAACCGCTGAACGCGTCGCGTCTTGTCGTAGTAACTACCCAGATCTTTTTGAAAGGTGACGTGCCGCAACAGGTCGAGTCGCTCCAGCAGCGACTTCTTCTGGTCGGTTTCCCAAAAAAAACGCGCATCGTTGAAGCGCGCCCGAAGCACCCGCTCATTTCCATGGCGAATCAGACCGTCAGGATCGCCATCCGTATTTAGCACGGCGAGGAAACATGGCAAAAGCTTGTGACTCGAATCTTCCAGGGCAAAATACTTCTGGTGATCGCGCATCACGGTTACCAAAACTTCTTCAGGCAGTGACAGAAATTGCGGATCGAAGTTGCCAAGGATGACTGAGGGGAACTCCGTAAGGTTGATCACGCTATCGAGCAGCGATTTATCTTCACGCCAACGTGCCCCGGAAATTGCTCGCGCCGCCACGTCCAGATACTTCCGAATCTGTCGTTCGCGCTCGGGACGCCCAAGTACTCTCGCGTTGCGCAACGCATCTATGTAAGCAAGACCAGCTTGCGGAATGGTCACGTCGCCATCGGAAAGAATTCTGTGACCGCGTGAAATATTTGCCGCCCGCACCCCGTCAAACTCCAGCGGGATCGTCTCCGCATCCAGCATCGCCACCAACCACCGGATCGGCCGCACAAAACGTTCATTCGTCTTGCGCCAGTACATATTCTTCGGCCAGTAGATGGATGAAATTTCTTTAGGAAGATGCTCCGCAATAATCTCGGAGGCAGATCGCCCTTTCTTTGTGACCGTCGCCGACAAATACTCACCCTTCGGGGTGGAAATTTTTGCCAGCAGCGCGACATCAACCCCTGATTTCCTGGCAAAAGCATGGGCGGCAGGCGTGGGCTGCCCGTCTTTATATGCGACATTGACGGACGGACCGGTGATTTGTTCGGTCGCATCGGGCTGCGCAGCAGGAATTCCGGACGCGAGCACCGCCAAGCGGCGGGGACTGTCAAACGATTCAATGTCTTTCGCAGCCAGCCGTTCCTTGCCGAGCAGGGCACTAACTCGCTCGCGCAGCTCGCTCGAAGCCGCGTCAATCATCCGCGCCGGAATTTCTTCGCAACCGATCTCGAGTAGGAAGTCTGGCATGGCGTCAAACTTTATAGTTTCTCAAAGCAAGTCTCCGTCCGATGTGATCTGCGTCACAGGATCTCACGATGCAACCGGAGACAACGTTGGGTTCACCCGTCGTTTCTCGCGAACAGGTTCTTCCTCCGCTGACTTCTCGCCAGCGGCCAGTTCGTTTTTTTGCTGGTCCACCCAAGCCTTGGCAATGCCAACCGCCAAGGCCCGAACTCTCGCGATCACTCCCACACGCTCGGTAACCGAAATCGCTCCGCGCGCATCGAGAATGTTGAAGTAGTGAGAACACTTCAGACAGAGGTCGTATGCCCCCAAAATTGGAAACCGCGACCTTTCGCGGCCAACCCCATCGGTCGGAGATTTATCCTCCGAGATAGCCGAATACTGTTCTAGTAGTTTCCTGCACTCCGTTTCGCACAGTTCGAAATGCTTCCAGGCTTTGTCAACGTCGGCCAATTCGAAGTTGTACACCGAAAATTGCTGCTCATCCGCCAGCCGCACATCGCCATACTTTACTTCGTGTCCGGTCTTCGGATCGCGCGCCCAGACAATGTCGTAGATTGAATCCACATCCTGCAGGAACGAGCCAATGCGCTCCAGTCCATAGGTCAGTTCGGCAGAAATCGGAAAGAGATCGACGCCGCCACACTGCTGGAAGTAAGTGAACTGCGTGATCTCAAGGCCATCGAGCATCACCTGCCAACCAACTCCCCACGCGCTCAACGTCGGCGCTTCCCAATTATCTTCCTCGAATTTAATGTCGTGCTGCCGAAGATCGATTCCGATGGCGCCCAGCGATTCGAGGTATAACTCCTGAACATTTTCCGGCGGAGGTTTCAGAATCACCTGCAATTGCATATGTTTAAAAAGACGGTTTGGATTTTCCCCATATCGCCCGTCCGCCGGCCTCCTCGATGGTTGTACATACGCCACCTTGTATGGCTTCGGACCAAGCACTCGCAGAAACGTCTCCGGCGCCATGGTCCCGGCGCCCACTTCTACGTCGTAGGGCTGTTGCAGCACGCATCCCCGCTCCGCCCAGAAAGATTGCAGGCGCAGGATGAGTTCCTGGAACGTCAGCGAATTGGACTTGACCGGATGCAAAGACTTGTTCGGGAGCACGCAGGTTAATTTCTGATTGTAAAGGATGCGAAGGCAAGCCGTCAGCTTTCGCTAGAATGATCCTTTCTCCAGCATTCCCGCCGTTACCAGCTTCTTCTCGATATGCCGCTGCAAAATCTGGATCAGAAACTTCCGCAGATCCGCCCCTTGCGCCTTAGGCCACGGCATACCCACAAATCCTTCCACCGGAGAGCGAAACATCTGCGCCGCCAGCATCCTGGATTCAATTAATAATTCCGACGATGCCAGCCGCTTATCTTCTATGCACATCAGTCCGTCGGCCAGCGCATGGAAATAGGCACGGCTGCCATTCAGATCTCGTCCACACACGATGCACTCCGTCAGTTCCGGCAGGAATCCCACCAGACGAGTCATCCATAGCTCGAAATACGTAACCGGCATCCAGATTTCCTCGCCGGTTAATACATGGAGCACCGAAAGTGTCAGCCGAAAAATGGCATCGTTCGCTTCGTGGTCGGGCAGCAGTTCATCGAGCAACTCGGCTAGATGCGCCAAAGCTGTGGCTCGCGCATAACTGACTTCGGTAGCCATCGGAGATTCGAGCACTTCACAAGCGTCCAGGCGCGCGAGTTCCTGCCGCTCGCGCACATCGTAGAAAGCGCGCACATAGGTCATGGGCTCCAGCGCACCGCCGAATCGCCGCTTCGATTTTTTGGCGGAACGCGCCACCCCTCGCACTTTTCCTTCCACGCGCGTGAGAAAAGTGACCAGCAAATCGGCTTCCCGCAAAGGATAGGTGCGCAGAACGATCGCTTCGGACTCTCTCAGTGCCATGGCTACCCAATGAATGCTCGCAGGAGAGTCGATTGTAGAGGAGTGCGGAACGGTAAAGAAAGGAGAGGAAAGAAGCGAACTGTCATCTCATGTTCATACTTACGCCATACGTTTCAAGTTTCGTTCTCTGTCAACAACCGATTCTGGGTGCAGTCTGCGAAATGTTTCTGCAACGTGGCAGTTTCAGCAAACCGGCTTATATCGTTCAGACGAGCAGTGCAGTTCCATTGTTAACAATTGCCGCCAAATTTCCACGAGTCGTGTATTTGTACGCGTTCTGCGGATTTTCCTTGATTTCGAGACAGGGTTCGGCAACGCCCGGTGTGTAAGCGAGACTGAGATCGCGCTGCGTGCGGCAGGATTTGGAAGGGATGACTTCGATTTTTCCGGGCCGTCCACCGTCATGGTAGTCCAAAGCTTCTTGCTTCGTGCTCATTGTCCGTTCTCCAATTTGCGCAAAATGCGACAGCCTACATAACCGCTGCAGCCAAGGCAAGAGCCCGCTTAGGCAAGCAACTAATAATTCACCGTCAGCACCGGACACTTTGCATGGCATATCACCTCATGCGTGCTCGAACCCGGGATATGCGAAATTACACGCGACATGCCTGTCCGGTTTGCGCCCATCACAATCAAGTCGATTTTCTTCTCGAACACAGTTTCCAAAAGGCCTTCCGGCAGGAAATCCATTCTCACGATGAACTCCGGCTTCGCGGCGAGCTACAGATCGGGAGGAATCAATTCTTTCAGCCTGCTCTTGCTTTTCTCGCGCCTGGTTTGCTGCCATTCCATAAATTCCTCGGCCCCATATGTTGACGCACCGTATGTGGCTGGACCCAGGTCAGCTCCAGGCAGGGGGGGAAGCATATGCAGAAGGAAAAGTTCCGACTGATACTCTTCGGCCAATGCGAGTGCATATGGAAGAGCCTTTTCGGATGCCGCACCGAAATCCGTGGCAAAGAGAATTCTTCCGAAACGAGTTCCTCCCGAATTAACGGCCGTAACCCCTGGGCCAACGGTGAGAACCGGACAGGGGGCGACCCGCAACACTTCCTCCGCGACCGACCCTAGGGCAAGCTTTTTCAAGCCGCCCCGTCCATGCGTGCCCAGCACCAGCAGGTCAATTTCTTGGGTCAGAATCGCTGAAGCCATGGCATCCCATACTTTGCCTCGCCGCAACGTGAGGTGGGCATCAAGACCTTTTTCGGAAATGTATTGCTTGACTTTAGCCATCTGGGTTTCCGCCTCAAGGCTTCGGCGGTTCAGTTCAAGGGGCTGGCCGACCGGTACTCGGTCATACGGTTCGGGCGGCATCGCATGCAAGATCGAAAGCGTCGAGCCGTACCTGCGAGTAATCGCCACGGCAAAATCGAGCGCTCGCTGCGAAGGTTCCGAAAAATCTGTGGCCATCAAGACATGTTTGAATGCGATAGCTTTTTGATCGATTGCGAGTTCTAGTGCTTGCATAAGTCGTCCTTTCCCGGCTTCATATTGCCGGCACCAGGGTGGTTGATTCGAGAGCCACAGCTACAGCCCTTCGGTTTCCCGCCGGCTTTTGGATTTCCGAACGATCTCCGAGTGGAACTACCATCACGCGGCCAGCCTGCGAAATAACGGTCATCGTCTTCGAGCATGCGGCGCACAGCCAGAATCTCTCACGATCAGTACCCTGCCGAGTCGCAAGAGTGGTGGCCACGTGGAAAATCGTTCCTTCGTGCAAATAGCGAAAGACGGCCGCGCAGGATGGATTCGCACATTTCGAAACCATATCAGCCTCCATCGTGACTCATCGGGATCGGGAGCCACGCAGCGTCACGTCGGTAGCGACCCCACGTATCCAACTGAAACTGTAATCTGCCCCTGAAAAATGTGAAGTGATGACGAATACAACGGCATGTGACGGTCCTCACCGTTTCTTGTCCTTTCATCCGTCGAATCACGGCCTGTGCGGTCCGTTCTAAGAACTTCTTCGACGCGAATAGTGCTGTGATCAATATCACATCCAGATGTGCCGCCTGTCATAGATCGATTGAGGGTGAAGGTCGAAGATCGTCGTGGTGCAGGAGGGGCTCCGATGATCCTGGCATATAGGCTTCTCCGTTTGGTAGAAACTCACTCTGAGGCCCTTGCCGCCGGGCTTCTGGAAAAAACCCATAGTTCACCGCTGCTCCCCGGCTATACCCATGTGCCACCCGAGGAATTGAACGAGCGGGTGCACGAAATCTATCGGCATTTGGCGGAGTGGCTGCTCGGCAAAAGCGATTTGGATATCGAGGAGCGCTACCTACGGATCGGTGCCAAGCGTGCGGAGCAGGGCGTGCCTCTCAGTCAGCTTATCTGGGTGATCATTCTGACCAAAAACAATCTGTGGGATTTCTTGAAGCAACAGGCTGTGATCGATCGTCCGGTAGAGATCGCCGGCGAACTAGAAGTCGAACAGCTGTTGGATCAGTTCTTTGACCGCGCAATCTATTACGCGGCGGTGGGGTACGAACGTTTTGAAGCAGCCGCGTCTGAACGCACTTTGCCTAAAGATAGTTTGAAGGTTAGCACAGTCGGATAGAGGGGAAGCCGAGGGAAAATGTCCTGGGAAATCGATTACAAGAAAAAATTGCGGACGGCCGACGAGGCTCTACATTGCGTGCAATCCGGAATGCGTGTCTACATTCAGCCGGGCTGCGCCGAGCCGGAAACGCTGGTGGAAGCTCTCATGCGCCGCGGCCCCTTCGTGGAAGACGTCGAAATCGTTCACATGATGACCATGGGCACCGCCCCTTATGTATCGCGCGAGATGATTGGGCACTTTCGACATAACGCGATGTTCATTGGTGGAAACGTCCGAGATGCCGTGAATGATGGCCGGGCCGACTACACGCCGATTTATCTAAGTGAGATTGAAGCCCTTTTCGAGAGCGGCGAGATGCCGATTGATGTCGCGCTTCTCGAACTCTCTCCACCGGACTCGCACGGGTTTTGCAGCTTCGGTGTCGGGGTCGATACCTCCCTCACCGCCGCAAAATACGCTCGTTACGTAGTGGCTCAAATCAACGACCAAATGCCGCGCACCTATGGCGACAGCTTTATTCATGTAACGGAACTCGATGCAATCGTGGATTCCTCTCGTCCTCTATGTGCGATCAAGCAATCGCAAATTACCGATATGCACAGAGCCATTGCGCGCAATGTTGCTGGATTGATTGACGACGGCGCAGTGTTACAGACAGGCATTGGTGGAATCCCGGACGCCGTACTGCCCTTCTTAATGGATCGGAAAGATCTTGCCGTGCATAGCGAACTCGTTTCAGATGGCGTGATTCCTTTGATCGACGCCGGCGTGCTCACCGGGGCGCGCAAGAACTTCAAACCGCGAAAAATCATCCTGGGATTTGCTCTGGGGACGAAAAAGCTTTTCGACTTCGTTGACAACAATCCTATCTTCGAGTTCCATCCCACCGCATATACCAACGATCCCGCGTTGATTGCCCGAAATGACAACATGGTTGCAATCAATTCCGCCCTACAGGTTGACCTAACGGGGCAAGTCTGCTCGGATTCAATCGGAAGCCAGTTTTATAGCGGTATCGGAGGGCAGGTTGACTTCCTACGCGGAGCGTCGCGGGCCAAAAACGGCAAGCCAATCATCGCGATCTCTTCGACGGCGAAGAACGGAACCATCTCGCGGATTGTCCCTACGCTCAGTTCAGGGGCGGGAGTTGTGACTTCGCGCGGTTTGATCCGCTATGTGGTGACTGAATATGGAGTCGCGTACCTTCATGGGAAAACCATTCGGGAACGGGCGCAAGCGCTGATCGACATCGCGCACCCTAAGTTTCGCGAGGAGCTGTACGAGTTCTGTGAAAAAACTAAATGGCTGCAGCGGCCTGTAACCGTGGAGACAACACTCTGAGGTGAAACATGTCGGGACAAGCGCGGGGTAAGGTCACTGTCGCTGCCGCGAGCCTGGTTCCACCAAAGCCGCCAACATCGTAATAATGGGCGCACTGCTCGAAGAGACCGAGTGCCTGACCCCGCAAACTGCTTTCGGCGTTCTCGAAGATAAAGTCAAGTGGCTCAATTTGCTTGAGGTTGACCGCAAGGCGCTTACGGCGGGCCGTCTATTCATCGATGACCAGGCGCACATCGGTGCGCTGAGTCAACCGGATGGCTTCGCCTGATGCCGCTGCCTTGTTGGTCCGCACTCCAATCCCCCTCTTTTAACTAAGTGCGAGTTNNGAGTTCTACCGACCTGTAGACTACTTTGCATCCCATCCCTACTCTCCAGGAATCACCATCGTTCGTGACCTGCATCAATGCACCTGTACTGTCGAACGTTGAAACTCTCAACTAGCAGTCATTGTTGGTGAGTTTTCTTACATAACGATTTGCTTGATTTAAGGACAAGAGTGGTTAGCTTCGCGGCCAATTGTGAGCAAGGACGCGGAGGGGCGACGGGTTTGTTCGTTCGAAAACATCGAGAAGAGGAAACGAAATCATGAAAACCACAAAGCTGTTGATGCTGATCATGACAATCGCAATTGGCCTGTTCATTCTGATTCCAAAACTTTCCTGGGCTGATGACGGAGCGTCGCTCTACAAGGCGAAATGCGCTGCCTGCCATGGTGCCGACGCAACCGGCAAGCCGGCAGCCCACATTCCGAGCCTGGTTTCGGACGATGCGAAAAAAAGCTCGGACGACGAGTTAGTGAAGGACGTTAGCGACAAGCCGAAGCATCCCGGCATGGTAAAGAACTTGCCGCCCGATCAGATCAAGATGATCGTGACGTACGTTCGTAGCCTGCAGAAGTAGCAATCATCGAAGAGGCAAGTTCCGGTCGGATCTTTTTTATCGGCTCAACGTCTTCCGCATTGAGCTACCCCGTTGCGGGATCGTCGAAAGGATATCCCACTTCTCGCCGATCATTTTGTGCGCAAGTTCTCCTTAGCCATGAATAAACGAATCTCGCAAGTTTCTGCAGCAGGCATGACCTTGTTACAGCAACAACCGTGGCTCGGTCATGTTCGAGAACTCGAGAACGCCGTCGAGCGTGCCATGGTTGTAGGACAAGAGCCGGAATTGCACCAACGCGATTTCATCTTCAAGTCCCAAACCACATCTGCCGCGACAGGAAGGAGTATGACTCTTGATGACATCGAGCGCGCTCACATCCTGCAGATCGTCGAAGAATGCGGCGGGAATCAGAGTCGTGCCGCGGAGGTGCTCGATATCGATCGAGTCACGCTCTACCACAAGCTCAAGAGATACGGCTGGGCCAGTATTGCCGGACTGAAACGTGAACGAACTCTAAGTTTCATGACAAAAGAAGAACTGCTGAATTGGGCGTCGAGCCTGCGGAAACGATTCCACGGCTAGAAAGACACGGCCCGTTATGTCCGAATCATTAAGGTTTGATTCGTGCCACGCCGCTAAATCTGAAACGTACCACCAGTTCTTTCACACATTGAGGCAGGACTTGAAACGAGGCTCACTTCTTACCATTCTTCACAGTTTTCCTGCTGAGATAGGATACTGAAAAACCATTCACTAACTGCTCCGGAAAGAATTGGCGGGGACGACGGGACTCGAACCCGCGGCCTCTGCCGTGACAGGGCAGCGTTCTAACCNNCCAACTGAACTACGTCCCCAACCTCGAGTGAGATACGAGGCAGATACACGTTGCAAGTTCGAAAAGCTGGCACATCTGTCCATGCACCGTGTGCAGATTGTAACAGAGCCTTTCTGAATCTGTCAGGCTCGATCCCCGTGATATAAGAGAGCCAAGTGAATACAACTGCGTAAAGATCGCATCGAGAACGAAAAAACCGAACAAAACTTTTCAGGCTAGTACTTCGCCATTCTGACGATAAACTCACTCAATTCAAAGGGCAGGCTTGCTTGACATGACCTAATGGAATGGACCCAT